>QJXZ01000167.1 GCA_003248125.1 Gammaproteobacteria bacterium
TTTCTCGGTTCGAGCGCGCCGAAGCGTTCAACGCGGACCGAATCGTTCTGCAGCGTGATGCCTCTCCGCCATTTCTGCGCCATGAATGTCAGTCATTCCCGATGCACTCCAGACCTTTTTCACGTCGTCGATCTGCGTTAGGCTCCAGCCATGCACTAGGGAGGGCAAATCGCGACTCAATAGGCATTCGCCTAACTGCTCGGTAACGACGCAGAGTTTGTCCGCGCGATCGCAGTTGTCTCGCCATAGACTCTGGATCTCACGAATCTTGGCCGATTCAAGATCCGTACAAAACCAACGGCCGATAGGGAAACAAGTATGTCTGAGCCAACTCTGTATGAACGGCTGGGTGGAGAAGAAAAAATCCGGAAGATTGCGACCACGCTTTTCGATACGCACGCTAAAAATCCCATCATCAGTGCTCGCTATGTAAATAGCGACCGCGACAAAGTCATTCAGCTAGTGTTCGAGTTTCTGTGTAACGCAACTGGAGGCCCCCAAAATTACACCGGTCGGGATATGCTTACAGTGCACCGTGGGATGAATATTTCCGAACAAGAGTTTATGGCGGTGCTCGATGACATTCTTGTAGCACTGCAAGCTCACGGTGTAGGCCAGCGCGAACAAGAGGAGCTGCTTCTCGCCAACTTCAATCTCAGAGGCGACATAGTCAGAGTCTAGTTCGCGATCGCACACTCACCGACGTGCCGAAACGTCTAGACGGAACGAGCTGGAAAGTAGTCTTGAACAATCGGAGCGCCAACGAGTAGACACGTCTGGATTCGGCCGATAGCAAACGAGGCCTGTGATACGTATCGCGCGCGAAACAAGCGGAACATCCGTTCAGCAGGCGCAACAGTGTCTCCAGAGTCGAGAGCAAGTCGTGCCAGCGTCTTGCATTGTACGATTCGCTCTGTCGTATGCATCTCGACGGAACGATCCACGAAGCCGAGGGGGTCGCTCGGTCGGATATGGCGGTGCTAACGAAGATTGAGCAGATCTCGGCAACGCCGAAGCAAAACCGCCCTGCACCCTAGGATCGATGTCCACTTCCGACCCAAGCTGCCATTCCAAATGACCCGCTCAGGACTTCGACGAAGCAGCACGGATCTGTCTTTCAGTTTAGAGGAACATTCGAACTGAAGGCGTCACGGATCAGTTTCCAGTCACCGTTGGCCTGTCGTTCAAACACGCTCAGGTACTTGGCGTCCAAATGCCATGGATCACTACCATCCTTGGGTGCGATGTCCATCGTGTACACGCCCGAAGCAATCGCGATGTCGCGATCAGAGCGGACATCCAGATTTGAAATGGTCACGTTGCTGTAGGTCGCCGCTGAATTTACGGCAGAATTCCGCGTTCTAAGGTCGGTCATCCCAACGACGCGCGGTTCGTCGTATGGCATCTGCACAATGTCGGCGCTGTCAACCCAGAGCGCCAGCCAGCCGTCGATGTCTCCGGCCATCCACAGCTCCGAATATCGATCGAAGATTGCCTGGGCTTGATCCTGTGTCATTGGCGCAGCAGGTACTTCAGAGACTCGAGGTGCGCACGCGGTAGCAATGAGAACGGTCGACACAATAACGATGACGTGTCGCATGACAGATCCCCCCAATTGCAACTACAAAACTACGCCTGCAACGTGACGGGCACCAGGGTCGCGTCTCCGCGATGATTAGAAGCAAATTAGGGGTCGCGACTAGTCCAACGGACGCCGAGACGAGCGTACGTCAATCCAACGAACGCCACACGTTCAGAAGTGCCACTGGATGCGGAAGGGCTATCACTGGTGGCTAATTGCCGAGGGTCCGCCACCAACCAAACGCGACCTTCGCCGATGTGAAAAATGTAGGTAGTCTTCAGCGTAGCTCTTTGGAGGAGGATGAGAATGGATCATCAGGCAATCGCTGAGATTCTGGGCAACTACGGCGAGTTTGTGGGGGCGATCGGCGTGGTGGTGACGCTTGGCTACCTTTCGGTCCAGATTCGTCAGAACACGAAGACAGGACGGGCGCAATCGAGGCAGACCCTCCTTGATCAGTGGTCTTCTTCCAACTGGGATCTGTCGCGAGACCCACAGCTCCTAAGAATTTATGCCAGCGCGCTGCTCCACTGGCCGGATCTTCCGAACGATGAAAAGACGATGTTTGATTTCGGGATGAGTCGCTTTCTGGCCAACATCCAAAATGGCCTGCTATTGCGGGATTCGGGCATGATTGATGGGAGCACTTTGGACGTCCTGGTGGGGTACATGATGCTCTGCGTCCGCACCACGGGCGGGGCGAAGTGGTGGCAAGACACCACAAACGTGCACCCAGAAACTCGTGCATACATTGAGAACCGCTTGGCGAGCGATGACCAGTGGGCGGCACCGCTCGAAAGTTTGATGCCCTATTGGATGGCTATGGCTTCGGACGAAGCGAAAAAAAATTAGCGCGTGAATCAGGTTGCGCAGCCGATCTGCTCGAGACCGCGCATGGCCAAAGTCAGACCTGAGCGGGCGATGTCTGCTTTCTCGAAAGCGGCCACCTTTGCAGACCTCGGCGTGGGACCGCTAGCGATGGAACAGTGAGTTCATGCGCATGACCTCTCTGTACTCGGATCCACGCCTGCCACTTCTGGAACCGGCAATAGAATCCGCCTGCGCTGACTATTCATCGGACTCGTCTTCAGGAATCGTCCATCGACAAACAGTTGCTTGCTTTGAGTACCAATATCGCGCAAGATGCTCGCGCGATCTTCAGTTTGGCCTGTCTTTCAGCTACCCGCCCGTTTTCCGAGCGCTCGCTTCAAGTCATCCCCAATACCCAGATTGTTCGTTTCCACGCCCGATTAGTGCGTGGCATTTATGTTATGGAGCCAAACAATGGCTATTGGAACTGTTAAATTCTTCGATGCTGGCAAGGGCTTTGGATTTATCCAGCCCGAAAACGGCGATAAGGACGTTTTCGTGCACATCAGTGCATTGCAAAGGGCTGGCATGGACACACTGTCCGAAGGTCAGCGTGTCAGCTTCGAGGTTGTCACCGAGCGCGGCAAACTGGCGGCCAGCAACCTGAAAGCTGCTTAACCCCCGGAAATTCGTTTCGCGTATCTGGAAGAACCCGGCTTCGTGCCGGGTTTTTCTCGTTTACGGCATGATATGGGTTGCCCACGCGCTCAGCGGCGCGCATGTAGCCTACCTTTATGAATTGTCCTTCGCCGCGCGAGGGTAGGCCTCTTGAAGAGCGTTCAGGACGAGGTTCTCAACCTCAATGTCGCTTGCGCACCATCAGTACCGACGCTCAACCCCGATTCAGGACTTCACGACGCGTGGCTTGCGCAGTTTCGGTAGCGTGCAATCCAAGTCAATCTTCGCTGCCGGCTTGCCGACGAAGAAGCCCTGAGCATAGTCGATCCCGAATTCCGCCAGACAATGCAGAATGGCTTTCTCGCTGACGAACTCGGCGACAGTTTTCTTACCGAGGGTGCCGGCGACGTCGGCAATCGCGCGAACCATGGCCTGATCCGTCTTGTTGTTGTGCAAGTCTTTGATGAAGCGACCGTCGATCTTGACGTACTGCACTGGCAACTCCTTGAGGTAAGTGAACGAGCTGTAGCCGGTGCCGAAGTCGTCCAGGGCGAATTCGCAACCGAGCGCCATGAGCTTGCGAATCTGAGAGTTGGCGTCCGCAAAATTGTCCACTGCTACCTGCTCGGTAATCTCGAAAATGACGGCGGATGGGTCCAGCTTGTTGACCTTCAGATGATGTTCGATGAACGGCACCAGGCCGCCTTCGAGGAAGGCGCCGCCGGAAAGATTGATCGTGAATCGCAACTCTTTTTTCTGTCGCCGATGCCAGGCCAGGCTACGGAACGCGTGCTCGATCACCCACTGATCGATGTCGTTCATCAGGCTAAACCGCTCGGCGGCAGCTAAAAAGGCATCAGGATTGTGCAGTCCGTCCTCGTCATTCAAGCGAAGTAGCACTTCAAAGTGCGTTACGGTGCCGCGCCTGATGTCGGCGATAGGCTGATAAACGAGCAGGAAATGATCGTTCTTCAAAGCTGCCTTGAGTTTCTGAGACCAGCCGATTTCGTGTTTGAGTGCGTCGATGGTGCCCGCATCCGGCGCGTAGACCCGTACACGATTTCGCCCATCGGTCTTGGCTTTCTGGCATGCCAAATCAGCATAGGCCATGACGTCATCGACAGAGACATTCATGGAGTGGTCTATCTGGGCCACTCCCACCGAGCAGGTTAGATTCATCGACTGATTGCCTTGGACGAACGGCAGCTCTACCAGGGTGGACAACAGTTCCTTTGCGACCAGTTGACTCTGCTCCGCACTGGCTCCTGCCAAAACAACGCCGAATTCATCGCCGCCAAAGCGCGCAATGACGCCTTTGTCACCGACGCAGAACTGCATGCGAGCGGCAACCTGTTTCAACAGCGTATCGCCAGCCTTGTGGCCCAGCGTGTCGTTGACGTATTTGAACTGATCCAAGTCAACGAACAGCACCGCTCCCGACCCACTGGCGAGCAGATCTCGCACGGCCTGCGTGAATGCATAGCGATTCGGCAGCCCGGTCAGGGTATCGTGATTCGCGAGATAGCGAAGATGTGCGTCGCGCTCCTCGATGCGTAGCGCCGCGTTGCGCAATCCATCGCCGATGGCAGCAATCTCACGATGGGGAGAATCTGCGATCACCAAATCTGTCTCGCCATCGGCAAGCCTGGCCAGCGGGTCCTGTATATCACTCAGAGGACGCAGCGCCCGGCGCAACATGGCCCGGCCCAGCAGCGCAAGAATCAGGAACGCCACTGCCAACGTTGCGCTGGCCTGCTTAGTATGACGCCAGAGCTGTTCGTCATAGAGTTTGTAGTCCAGTCCGAGCTCGACAAAGCCAACGACTTCATCATGGGTCGACAACTCATCCAGCGTTGCGGCGGTCAACAGATCATTCGAATCGATGGAGCCAACCACGATCGCCGCGCCGATTCTGGTTAACGTCATATCGGCTTCCGGCTCCAAGAGCGTATGGCCCGCTGCATGGCGCTTCCGGCGCAGATAGTCGAGTTGCTCGATATTCAGAGACGGGAGGGCCGGTACGGCATCGTTGTTCGCGTCGGTGAAGATCACGCGGCCATCCGGATCGTAGTAACGCACGTAGGAAATCTCGGGGAACTTCGCGACATAGCCCTCGATGCGCAGATAGCGTTCCTTCCCCGTGCCGCTGTAAAGCCCGACGCCCAGTGAATCAAGATCATCGATCCAGCGTTCGGCCATCTCCGCCATGGTTTCCCGCGCAATCCAGTTGGCGCTGGACCACAGGCTTGCGATGGCGATCGCACCGACGATCAGCGCGAATCCCAACTGACTCAACAGAATTTCACCAATCAAGGTCCTGGTGGGAAGTCGGGCGGACGCTGACCGAGACATCGACAGGCTCACCGCGGCCTAACTGCTAGATCGAGGTTGTGTGTGTTGCCAACTCTACTCAGCCCCAGTCGATGAACGTCCGCGTCTGCGTCAAGCAAGCGTGCGATCTGGTCGGCGATATCCGCTGCGTCTACGGCGATGTACACCGCCGCACCCAGACTGGCGATCGCCGGACTGTAGGTGAGCATGGAAATGCCATGCTTGAGACCATAGTCCATCATGTCCCGTACGATTTGAGGGCTCAGAATCTGCACATCGGGTAGAAAGATGTAGCCATCGATCTCCGGGACCATGCGTTGAAAGACGAACAAAGCCTCTTTGTCGTTTTCCACTTGTTCATAGCTGAATGAAATGCCAATTTCCGCGGCGGCGGCCCGCAGTTCCTCGACATAGAGCTTCATTTTTGAGCTGGCTACTACGCCCACCGCATTCAGCCCGGGTTTGGCGGTGCGCCAGTGCGCCAGCTGCAATGCGAAAGGCGGCACCGCAGACACGCCTCTATAGCCGCTGCTCTGAAACTCGAGTTCCGCGAACACCTGGCAGTAGTAGACGTTGAAGCCGTCGCTCGGCCGGATGCTACGCGCTGCCTGCTCGCCTACGGTGACGACATCCTCAATCCCTCGCTGGGCGATCAGCTCGGCGATGACTTGGCCGCTTGCGTTGTCGAGGGAGTACTTCGTGTAGTCGTGACCGCCCCGCGCGACGAGCGCGCTGGCTACCGCTTGGTAGTTTTCGTCATTGCTGCTGATCACGATCGCCACCGGACGTTGCGCGGGGCCTGCTGGATTCTCGGTCGTCACGACGCCGGTGGAGCGATCCACGGGCTCCACCGACGAGCAGGCGCTGACGAGCAAACCCAGTGCCACCACGGTGCGGCGCAGAGATTTCACTTGGACATCCATGCTCCTGAACGGACGCAGCCTACGAGCCTTCACCTGTGGAAGAGACTACTCAAGCAGTCACGATGTCATCGAGCGCCAGCGCACGTTTCCGTGAAACGAAGTTGGGAGCTGCGGTTCTCGGATGCCAAAAAAAACGTTCATAATCGACTAACACGAAGGCCTGGTGGATCGACACCTCGATCCCCGGCGGGCCGTCTGATGCGGATCCTCGAGCAGTCGAGTCAACCAACTGTTGGTCACACAAGCTAGCCGAGCCGTCATGGGTGTTGGCAGCTTGGTTTTTTGTGTAGCATTTTCAACGAGTTGACGTAACTGGTACGGTCTTTGCCTGCAGTCGTGCCACAGTCACACTAGGTTCTGCCCGAACGGCGCAGAACGGTCGTCCATAGACGGGGGAGCACATGGACAGACCTATCGAGTCGAAGCGCTGGTCCGCCCGCACTGTCGGCCTGTATGCCGGCGGTGCCTTCATCGTCTGCATCCTCGGGTTTCTGCTGATTGCGAGCCCCAAAGGCTCGACGATCCGCGTCGATCCGGAGCGGATCACCATCGCAACGATCCAGCAGGGCGATTTCCACGAATTCATCCCCGTCATCGGCGCAGTTGAGCCGATCCGCACCGTTTTCATGTCTGCGGTGGAAGGCGGGCAAGTCGCCGAAATCCTCGTCGAAGATGGCGTCCACGTGGAACAGGGAACGCTGATTCTGCGGCTCGAAAATGCGGACGTGCAGAAGGAAGCCATCAGCACCGAAAGCCGACTGTTTGAGAATCTGAGCCAGCTGCGCAACACCCGTATAAATCTTGCCGAGAAGGAACTCACCCTCAAGCAGGAGCTGCTCGACACCGATTACCGCATTCTGCAACTCACCAAGCAGCTCGCACGGCTGCGTGGCATCGAGGCGCGCTCCGAGAACAGCGTCGCAGAGCAGGAGCTGACGAACGTGGCGGACGAGCTCGACTACCGCCGGGGACAGAAACGGATCATCGAGGCGCGCATCGTTCAGGAACGAACGCTCAGGGAACAGCAGCTCGACTACGTAGACGCGACCATCGAGCGAGTGGAGCGCAACCTGGAGATCATCACGGAGTCGCTCAACAACCTCGAAGTGCGCGCGCCAATTTCCGGTCAGCTGTCACTGCAACGCCTGGAGACCGGACAGAATGTCATCAAGGGCGACAACATCGGCCAGATCGACATTCTAGATTCGATGAAGATCCGAGCCCGCGTCGACCAGTACTACCTGCCGAAGATCGTGATCGGACTGCGCGGGGAGTTCGAGTTCGACAAATCCGCCTACACACTGGAGGTTACGAAGGTTTACCCGGACGTCGCCAACGACATGTTCGAGGTCGACATGGAGTTCATCGGTGAGGCTCCACGCGGAATCCGCCGAGGGCAATCGGCGCAGATCAGCCTGAGCCTCAGTGACCCGACCTCGGGGCTGCTCCTCCGTAAGGGTGGGTTCTACAACAGCACCGGTGGCCGCTGGATATACAAGCTGGACTCGGATGGGAAGGAAGCGTTCCGACGGGAAATTCGTGTCGGCCGCCAGAACCCGCAGTACTTCGAACTCGTCGAAGGGCTCGACCCAGGCGAACAGGTGATCACGTCGAGCTATGACATGTTCGGCAATGCAGATCACATCGAATTCGACAAGCCCGTGGAAGCCCACTGAACAGTGGCAGTCAAGGAGCGCGCAATGATCAGATTGGAGAACGTGCAGAAGCTGTTCCGCACGGATGAAGTGGAGACGACGGCGGTGGACGACGTCAGCCTGGCAGTGGCCGAAGGCGAGTTCGTATCCATCATGGGTCCGTCCGGCTGCGGCAAATCCACGCTCATGAACATCATGGGCCTCATCGATCGGCCCGACGCGGGGCACTACTTCTTCAACGGCGAGAACGTCACGCGCAATCCGCAGAAGAGCCTCACGGAGCTGCGTAGACGCCACATCGGATTCGTGTTTCAGAATTTCAATCTGATCGACGAGCTCACCGTCTTCGAGAATGTGGAGCTGCCCATGATTTACGGCGGTGGGCTCTCGGCCGCCGAGCGCCGCGAAAAGGTGGAACGGGTCTTGAAGAAGGTGGACATGGGACACCGGATTCGGCACTTCCCTCGCCAGCTGTCGGGTGGTCAGCAGCAACGGGTGGCCGTGGCGCGCGCAATCGTAAACCAGCCGCAGCTGATTCTCGCCGACGAACCCACCGGCAATCTCGACAGCGAGCACGGTGCCGAGGTGATGGACATGCTCGATGCGCTCCAGAAAGAAGGAACCACCATCGTGATGGTCACACACTCCCCGGAATCGGCGGCGCGCGCCGACCGGGTGGTGAAGATGCTCGACGGACGCATCCAGTGAGGGCACAGCGATCGTTGGGAGAGAGCACATGCTGAAGAACTATGTCCTGACCACACTCCGGAGCCTCCGCCGCGACTGGGGCTATGCGTTGATCAACATCGCCGGTCTGGGAATTGGCATCGCCTGCTTCATGATCCTGGCGCTCTATCTCACTTCGGAGCTCACATACGACCGGCAGGTGCCGAACCACGAAAACATCTACCGCATAGCGGTCGAACTCGAGAATGAGCGGCGCCAAGACCACGTCGCCAACACGTCGCGCTTCATGGCGCCGCTACTGGCACAAGACCACGCAGAGATTCTCGACTACGTGCGGTTCTTTCCGGCTTCGCAGGACGGCAGGCTGATCCTTCGCAGCGATGACGTCAGCTTTTTCTGGCC
The DNA here is from genome assembly GCA_003248125.1 of Gammaproteobacteria bacterium. Lineage (GTDB taxonomy): Bacteria > Pseudomonadota > Gammaproteobacteria > Pseudomonadales > Azotimanducaceae > SZUA-521. The sequence continues at coordinate 9,069 of QJXZ01000167.1, forward strand.
CGACGCTTACCTGGCAGACCCGAGCATCTTCGCGGTGTTTCAACACGAGGTCCTGCATGGCGACCCTGAAACGGCGCTGGAGGATCCGCTGTCCGTCGCTATCAGCGAGACGGTCGCCAAGCGCTACTTCGGTGACGAGAATCCGATCGGTCAGAAGCTGACCACCGATACTGCCGCATACACCGTATCACTCGTGTTTGGCGATCTGCCGGCCACCACCCACCTACGCTACGACGTTCTGCTCTCCTACAAGCGCCTCGATGCTTTCTTCAATAACGTGGACATCCGCCAGCAGCTGTGGGGGCTGTCCGACTACAGCTATCTGGTAATGCGCGACGGGTACGACAAGGTCGACTTCGCCGACATCTCTACATCGTTTAGCGACAAGTATCTGGCCGAGCGTGGTGCGCAGCTCAACGCGTCGATGCGGTTGTACTTAGAGCCGCTCGCCGATCTACACCTATCGTCGATAACGCAAGGCGATCGTCCGCGCGGCAACATGTTCTACGTCTACACTTTCGCGGCGATTGCCCTCTTCGTATTGGCGATTGCCTGCATCAACTACATGAATCTCGCCACTGCCCGCTCCGTCGGGCGTTCCAAAGAGGTCGCGATGCGCAAGATCCTGGGTGCGAGCCGGCGGCAGCTAGTCGTCCAGTTTCTAGGCGAGTCGCTCACCTTCGCCGTCATCTCGGTGTTGCTCGCGTTGTTGGTCGTGCACATCGTGCTGCGCTACACCGCCATCGACAACCTGCTCGGTACTACGCTCGACCCCAATCTTATGGAGCGGCCCGGCTTGATCATCGCCGCGGCCGCACTTGCGCTTGTTGTCGGAATTGTGTCCGGCCTCTATCCCGCATTCTACCTGGCAGCAATCGAACCCATCGTCGCGTTGCGGGGCAGCGCCCAGGGCAGACAGACGCGTGGCGGTAACATGCGGCATGCACTGGTGTTCGTGCAGTTCGCGATCTCCATCGGTGTAATCGCATGCACGCTGTTGATGGCCGCACAGATGCGGTATGTGCAGACCAAGCCGCTCGGTTTCGACAAGGACAACATCGTTGTCATCTCACTGATCGGCGGTGATCTGCTGGAACGGGCGGACTTCATCAAGGGCGAGCTTGCTCGAGACCCGCGCGTCATTTCTACGACTCTGACGCCAAACATTCCAGGCGAAGTGGTGTTCACGAATCTGGCCCGCATCGAGGCCGATGACGGCACGGACAGCTCTCAGACCGTGCGCGTGATGGGGGGCGATGTCGACTACTTGGACGTGATGGGGCTCGAGCTCGTACAGGGCCGCCGGTTCGATCCTGCCACGCCGAACGAAGAGCTGGCTTACGTCAATGAGACGCTGGTGAAGAAGATGGGCTGGTCGCAGCCGCTCGGCAAGCACATCGACAACGGGAATTTCCGTAACCGTGTCGTTGGCGTGGTTCGGGACTTTCATTTTCAGTCGCTGCACACGCCCGTCGAGCCGCTCTACATCTTCTTCAACTGGTTTGATTTCGAAGGGAGCACGCCGCTGCAGCGAGCCGTTGCGCAGAGTTTTCTATACATCAAGATCGCGGATGAGGACATCGCAGGAACGCTCGATTTCCTCGAGGATGCCTTTACTCGACTCGATCCGGCGCACCCATTCGAGTACCGGTTTCTAGACGACATTCTCGGGCGCCAATACGCCTCGGAACGACGACAGATGCAGCTGATTGGGATATTTGCCGCTGTTTGCATTCTGATCTCGAGCATGGGGCTCTTTGGACTCTCTGCCTTCACCACCGCTCAAAGAACGAAGGAGATTGGTGTGCGCAAGATTCTCGGTGCGAGCACGCCACGGATCATCTTCATCCTTTTCAAAGACGTGGTGGGGCTCATCCTGGCAGCCCTGGTCGTGTCGTCCATGGTCTCGTACTACGTCGTCTCCAACTGGCTGGCCGGCTTCGCCTACAAAGAAGGGATCGGTCCCACGGCGTTCCTCGTTGCCGGCGCTTTCTGCCTGGGGATTGCTTTCTTCACCGTGGCTCTGCAGTCCTATCGCACCGCTAGCGCGAGCCCGGCGCTGGCACTTCGCTATGAGGGATAGATCTCGACTCGCTTGATCGAATAAGTCTCGCTCAGGGAAGACCGGCTTTGTGGAGACCCTCCATGTAGCGCTCGGCAAACGCCGGATGAGCCGTTAGCAACACGCGGCGGCCACCCGCCAGCGTGAAGTCGGGTTCGAGCGCCATCGCGCGCGCGAGCACGTTGCGCGCTTCGTCCGTCCGACCCGATTGCGAAAGGCTGGCGGCCAGAGTCCGCAGCCCGAAAGTGAACTCGGGCCGTTGCAACACCGCGCGCCGCGCCCAGGTGACCGCCTCGTTGTACTTGCCGGATCCGAAATACGCGAGGGCGAGACTGTGATAGATCCAATGCACGCCCGGATCTCTGGGGCTCAGCCGCAACGCCAGCTCGAGATGCTGGATCGCGGCCTCGGACTCGCCGGCCATGGCGAAGCCTTCGCCTGCACAGATCTGAACAAGCGCCGAGCTAGGATTCAGCTCGAGGGAACTATTGAATGCCTCGATCATCCCATCGCGGTTACCGGTCAAGGCGTAGGCATGGCCGAGTGCGTGCTGGCTTAAGGGGTCGTGGCTATCGAGCATCGCCGCGCGTTCGGCCGCTTCGACGACTTTCCCGATGCTGTCCTCAGGATTTTCGGTCCACCCGAAGCCGATGCTCTGGTAGTGCGCCATGGCAAGCCCGGCTGCAGCGTTGCCCGAGGACGGGTCACGCTGCAGTGCCGCCGTGTATGCCTGCTGAGACGCCCGATTGTCGCTCGGGCTTCCGTTATTGAAATGCCACCAACCCTTCTGCGTGAGATCCCACGCGGTCATGTCGCTGGGTGCTCGTCGTATTGCCCGCTGTTGGTCGAAGTCCTCGAGTTGTGGGTACATCTGCGACACCACGGCGGAACTGATCTCGTCTTGCACATCGAGGACATCCGCCAGCGCACGGTCGTAGCGATTCGACCAGATCTGTATCCCACTCTCGATGTCGTACAGTCGCACGTTCACACGCACGGTCTCTGTAGATCGCCGCGCGCTACCGCGCACCAGGTAGCGTGCACCGAGCTCACTCGCGACCTCGCGCGGGTCTCTGTCCGGGTCGCGATAGTCGCGGCTCGATGGCCAACTAATGACCGGGAACGTGCGAAAGCTGGCGAGCCGATCGAGCAGGTCCTCGGCGAGTCCATCGACGAAGTAATCGTCGTCCGGGTTGCCCCCCATATTGTCGAATGGCAGCACGGCAACAGCGGGTCGCTCTGCGAATGGCACGGTTGGCTGCGGGCCGCTCCGCAAATTGTCGATCTGCTCGAGGCTCAGCCACCCGATACCCACGGCGATGATGATCGCCACCGCGAATAGGATCGGCCGTCGATTCTTTTGACGCGTGGCAGTTGGGCGTAGCTCGCGCGTCGGAGGAGGTTCGCTGCGCAGGGCCGCATTGAGTGCCGCACGGTAATCATCCTCACTCCGCTCATACTTATGGATGGCCTGACGATCCGACAGGCTGAGGCGCAGTCCCGGCGCCAGATCGACTTCCTGAAGGTGCACGGCCAGCACCGTACGATCGCAATCGAGCGCGAAGTTCACCTCCTTCATCACGTGGTCGGAGGCGTTCACGCCCTGGGAGACAAACAGCAGGAACTTGCTGCAACCCTCGATTGCGCGCGCCAGTTCCTCGCGCCAAACGGATCCGGGGCTGATTCCTTCGTCGTACCAAACTTTGAAGCCTGCTTCGTTGAGCCGCGCGAGCTCCGGATACACGATGCCGGCATCCGAGTGCGCGTAGCTCACGAACACGTACGGCTCATCACCGCGATAGGCGTGGAATGGTCGCTCCATTGGCACCGTCCCGATCGGCTCGACTCGGGATCTTAACGCCTGCGATGCGGCAGAGCGACGTTGGTTCACTCGTGCGCGCGATCGCAGGTGTGTACGTCACTGAGCTAACACACCTGACTAGCTAGCGGAGTACAGTCGATTCAGGTTCGCAAGACGGCTTGGATCGAGATCGCGATCCTTCAGTCCTGGGTAGCTTGGACCGTAGCGGTGCGCGCGGAACACCATGTTCATGCGACCACCCAAACGCGGGTTGGTAATGAACATCGGGTTGATGTATTCCCAGACCACTTTCTTGTCGCGGGTCACCTCGAAGAACTGCCCCTTCGAAGTCTCGCAGATCAGCACGTTGTTGTTCGGCAACACATCCGCGCTTCCACCCATCAAAGTAAAAAATGAAAACGGTGGATTGTCCGCGTATTCCCATAACACCTCTTTGGTCTTGGCATCGATTTCCAGGGCACGCGAATACTGCATACCGTTCTTCCGAAAACAGCCGTTATCGAAAATCGTTATGGTGCGATCTGTCGCGTACTTGACGTCATGCTGCGATGCGATCGTTGTGCCGTCGCCCCACTTCCAGCGAATCTTCCCGGACTTCGGGTTGATCTGCATGATGGTGTCGAACAATCTGAAGCTCATCAGCCAGTCGCCGTTCGGTGCAAGCGAAATCGAGTTGCAGTGGCTCCATTCCTTGCGGTGGTAAAACGGCCCTATCACTTCCGTCTTCGGATCGAAGTGCTGCCAGGATTTCCACTCCTTTACGATTTTGCCGTCCGGAGTCACTTCGATTACAGCGTCCCCCAACATGGACTTGGGGTCGTCACCCTCGGCGTGGTATCCGCCTTTCACCTTGCTGACCATTGACTTTGGCAAGTTC
>QJXZ01000098.1 GCA_003248125.1 Gammaproteobacteria bacterium
TACCTGCGCCGCCTCGCCGAAGTCGTCGCACCCTCCCCGGTCGGTGTCATGCAGTCCTCCGGCGCCGTGATCGCGGCCGAGCAAGCGAGTCGGCGCGCGGTGAACCTACTCTTGTCGGGGCCCGCCGGCGGACTCGCGGCCGCCGAAGCGTTGGGGGCGCGGATCGGTGCAACCAATCTCATGACCTTCGACATGGGCGGCACCTCCACCGATGTCGCCCTGCTCGAAGGCCGCGCGCGGCTCACCGACGAAGGTCACATCGGCCCGTTTCCGGTCGCCATTCCGATGGCCGACATTCACACCATTGGTGCCGGCGGCGGTTCCATTGCCTATCGCGACAACGCCGGCATGTTGAACGTCGGACCGGAATCCGCCGGCGCCGACCCGGGGCCGGCCGCCTATGGTCGGGGCGGCGACCGTCCGACCGTCACCGATGCCAATATCGTGCTCGGTCGCTTGCCACCGATCGCGCTCGCGGGCGCGTTGCGCCTCGATCGCGCGGCGGCCTTGCAAGCGGTCGCAGCCCTCGCGTCTGCCCTCGATCTCGAACCCACCGCCACCGCCCGCGGCATCGTCGACCTGGCCAATGCCCACATGGCACAGGCACTGCGCGTCATCTCCATCGAGCGCGGTCACGACCCGAGGCAGTTCACGCTCGTTTGCTATGGTGGCGCCGGCGGTCTGCACGTCTGCGCACTCGCCGATACGCTCGCCGTCAAACGCATCGTGGTGCCCGCCTATGCCGGTGTGTTCTCGGCGCTCGGCATGCTGATGGCGAGACCCGGCCGGGCATTGGCTCAGACCGTCAATCTGCCACTGGCCGAGGCGTCGCGCGCCCGCATCGAGCGTGCGCTCGCGGTGCTCACCGAGGCCGGCGAGGCCGAACTCGAGGCGGAGGGCCACACACTCGAGCGGGCAACTGCCGAACTCGCACTCGATTTGCGTTACCACGGCCAGAGTTTTCACCTCACCGTGCCGTGGCAGGGCGTCGCCGCCACCGCGCAGGCGTTCCATGCCCTTCACGAATCGCGCTACGGGCACGCCCTCGGCGTGCCGATCGAGGTGGTCAACGTCCGCGCCGCCGTCACCATGGATGCACCCCTCCTCGACTGGCAAGCGCGCCACGCGCAAGGCGGTGCGGATCGCTTCGTCACGTTGGTCGAGGGTCTCGGCGAGGTGGCGGTGGTGGCGCGCGAAGGGCTCGTCCCTAACGAGGACCTGGTCGGGCCGACCATCGTCACCGAAGGCGAGTCGACCACGTTCATCGACCCCGGCTGGCGGGGTCGGTGCGATCAGTGGGGAAATCTGCTGCTCACGCGGCGACTTTCCGCGTGAGCTGCCGCGTCACTTGATTTTGGCTTCGCGGTAGATGACGTGCTTGCGGATGACGGGGTCGTACTTCTTGAGCTCGAGCTTCTCCGACATGGTCCGCTTGTTCTTGTCGGTGGTGTAGTAGTGCCCGGTCCCCGCGCTCGACACCAGCTTGATCTTGTCTCGCATGATTACACCTTCTCGCCGCGGCCACGGATATCGGCCAGCACCGCCTCGATACCCCGTTTGTCGATTTCACGCATGCCGGCCGCCGATACGCGCAGCCGTACGAAGCGCTTCTCACCGTCTACCCAGAAACGATGATAGTGCAGATTCGGGGAGAACCGCCGCTTGGTTTTGTTGTTGGCGTGCGACACGTTGTTGCCGACCAGCGGACGCTTGCCGGTCACCTGACAGACTCGAGCCATGGGGACGCCATTCGGGGCCAAAAGAGCCGCGCTTTATACCAGAGCGCCGTCCTCTACAGCAAGCCGCGCTCGGCCATCGATAGCGCGTCGTTGCGCACCACGATGACGTGGTCGAGCACGCGTACGTCGATCAGCGCGAGCGCGTTCCGGAGCCGCTCGGTGAGCGCCAGATCGGCGGCGCTCGGCTCCGCAATCCCCGACGGATGGTTGTGCGCCAGAATGATCGCCGCCGCATCCATTTCGATGACCGCGCGCACCACTTCCCGGGGGTGGACGACCGCGGCGTCGAGCGTGCCATGAAACAACTCGCGATACTCGATGAGCCGGTGCTGGCTGTCGAGGAACAGCACTGCGAACACCTCGCGGCGGCCACCGCCGATCCGGCTCTGCAAGAATCGACGTACGGCCAGCGAGCCTGTCAGCACCGCCCGCTCCCGCACCCCCGCCTCGAGATACCGCGCTGCCAGCGCCACCACCGCCTTCAATGCCGCCGCCTTGGCCGTGCCGATCCCAGGCACCGCACGCAACCGATCGAGATCGGCGCTGAGCACGGCATTGAGCGAGCCGAACCGCGCGAGCAGTCCGCGGGCCAGTGCGACCGCGTCGTCGCCGCGGTAGCCGGTGCGCAACACCACCGCCAGCAGTTCGCCGTCGGACAACCCGTCGGCGCCGCGCGCAACGAGTCGTTCGCGCGGTCGCTCCGCGGCCTGCCATTGCGTGATCGCCATGTCATTTCAGGCATCGAGTGTTAGTGCCTGCTCGCAGCGGGTGCTATCGTAGGCGCCCGTTTGGTAGCCCCTCGACCACCATGCCGCTGGCAGGTAAACGCATCCTACTCGGCGTCACCGGCGGTATCGCCGCGTACAAGACGCCGGCGCTCGTGCGCTTGTTACGTGCCGAAGGCGCAGACGTCGCCGTGGTCCTGAGCCGGAGCGCCGCCCAGTTCGTCACCGCCACCACGCTGCAGGCCGTGTCCAACCGACCCGTGCGCACCGACCTCTTCGATGCTGCGGCGGAAGCCGCCATGGGACACATCGAACTCGCGCGGTGGGCCGACTTGGTGCTGATTGCGCCTGCGACCGCCCATTGCCTGATGCGCCTCGCGCAGGGCGCCGCCGACGACCTGTTGTCGACCCTCTGCTTGGCCACGACGAGCCCGATCGCGGTGGCGCCGGCGATGAACAACCGCATGTGGCTGCATCCGGCCACCGTGCGCAACGTCGCGCGCTTGCGCGCTGATGGGGTCATCGTCCTCGGCCCGGCGAGCGGCGAACAGGCCTGTGGCGAAGTGGGCCCGGGCCGCATGCTCGAGCCCGACGAGATCGTGCGCGCCGTCGACGGTTTGCTCACGCCCGGCCCACTCACCGGCATCAAGGCCATGGTGACCGCGGGGCCGACGCGTGAACCGCTCGACCCAGTGCGCTACATCTCCAATCACAGCTCCGGTAAGCAAGGCTATGCAATGGCGGCCGCGCTCGCCGCAGCCGGCGCGCAAGTGACGTTGGTGTCCGGACCGGTCAGCCTCACGCCGCCGGCTGGCGTCGACGTGGTGTCGGTGACGACGGCGTGCGAGATGCTCGACGCCGTCATGGCGCGCATCGCCGAGCAAACATTATTCGTCGGCGTCGCCGCGGTAGCCGACTACCGTCCGGCTCGCGCCGCCCCGCAGAAGATGAAGAAGCGCAGCGGAGCTGTCCGCGCAGTGGAGCTGGTCGAAAATCCAGACATCGTCGCCGCAGTCGCAGCCACGAAAGGTAAGCGGCTCGTGGTCGGATTTGCCGCCGAAACCGAGGACACCATCGCCAACGCACGCGACAAGCTGGTGCGCAAAGGTCTCGATTTGATCGCCGTCAACGACGTCTCCGACCGGACCATCGGTTTCGAAGGCGAACACAATGCGGTGACGCTGGTGACCGAGGATGGGTGCGAGCACATCGCGCGCACGTCGAAGCACGAAATCGCGCGTGCGATCACGGATCGCATCGCATCAATGCTCGCGGCGCGCGGCGACTTTGAAATACCATCGGCACGGTAGTGCGCGGCTAGCGGCGCGATTGCAGGAAGAGCCTTAAGACGTGGCGAAGAAACCAGCTGAATCCGCTCCCGTCGACGACGAGGACGTAACCACAAACGAGCGCAATCGGGGGCGGGCGCTCACCGCAGGGCTCTGGAGCTATCCCCTCATCGCCATCGTCACCGCGATGGTTGGCATTGCCGTTGCCTTCGTCCTCGTGTGGTTCACGGTTGCTAAGCCCGCCAATGAAACGCATCTCGCGGCTCTGCGCGAAGCCCACGCGCAGATGTATGTGTCGTTCTTCAACGGCCGCAATGCCGCCTTGCGGCAAGACATGGACGAGATTGCGACCGCACCCGAGGTGGCGGCAGCGCTCAAGTCGTTCGATGCGGCCGAGATCGATGCAGTCAGTAAACGGCTGACCACTTTGATCCCTCATGCCGAACGAGTCGAGGTCGTCCCGAAGGGTAGAGCGCAGGTCGATCTCAATGCTGCGACACCTATTTCCTTCGCGGCCTTGGACGTGATCAAGCGCGCCGAGACCCAAGAGTTCGTAGGACCCGAGTCCTCACAGGTGAATCAGCGTCCCGTGTTCTATGTCGCCCGTCCGATCACCGACGAACGCGGTGTTGCGGGCGTACTTTTCGCCGCCCTTTCGCTCGACTACTACATCGTACCGTTGCGCGCCTGGCCGGCCGACCTCGGCTTCGTCACGGTGGAGCAGCAATTCGAGAACACGTCGCCGCGCATCGTTCTCCAGCACGGTTCCGACACCGGCTCGCTGCCGCCGCTGCGCAAACCGCTCGCCGCCAAGAACTGGTCACTGACCTTCAAGCCGGCACCCACTGTCGCAACCGCGATAGCGAAGCCGACTGCGCTCGTCACGCCGTTGCTCGTCGCCATCGCGCTGATGTTGGGCGGTATCTACTTGTGCGCATCGAGGCTGTTCTCGGCCTTGGAGAAGGACGCGGCGCAGCTGTTGGACTACGTCACGCGCGTGGTGCGCGGTCGAGCCAGCGGTAACGTCGAGCGCTACCGGTTGAAGATGTTTCAGCAAGTCGCCGCAGCAGCAGGTCGATTCGCACGTCGCGTGCCACGCGATCGTTCCGCACCTCCCGCACCGCCCGTCACGCGTACCGAGCCGGCGAGCGCAAAAGTCACAGCCAAGGCATTGGCGAAGAAGGCGCCCGAACCGCTCGACGAAGACGAAGATTTCCTCGACGTGCGCTCGAACGTCAAAGACGACAACTTCGGCATCGAAGTATCGGAGAACGTGTCACCGATCGATCTCGGACTCGCGCTCGATCCGACCGTGTTTCGCGCTTACGACATTCGCGGCATTGTCGGTAAGACACTGACGCCGGATCTCGTCTACTGGATCGGTCGTGCGTTCGCCGCCGAGGCACTGGCCGAATCATGTTCGACCGTCGTCATCGGCCGCGACGGCCGTCATTCGAGCGAGGGCTTGAGCGAAGCGCTGACGCGTGGGCTGAAGGAAGGCGGCGTCGACGTCATGGACGTCGGCCGCGTGCCGACACCACTTCTGTACTACGCAACACACGCGCTCGACACCGGCACCGGCGTCATGATCACGGGTTCTCACAATCCGCCCGAGTACAACGGCCTGAAGATGATGATTGCCGGGGCCACGCTCGCAGAAGACCGTATCCAGCGCATCCGCGAACGCATCGAAAAGAACGAGCTGAGCGAAGGTGAAGGCGACGTCGAGCCGGTCGACATCGTCGACCACTACCTCGATCGCATCGTCAACGACGTCGCCGTCGCGCAACCGATGAAGGTCGTCGTCGACGCCGGCAACGGAGTGGCCGGCGCCGTAGCACCCCGTTTGTTGAACGAGCTCGGTTGTGAGGTGGTGCCGTTGTATTGCGACGTCGACGGTGACTTTCCGAATCATCACCCCGACCCCGCCGACCCTGCGAATCTCGACGACCTGATCACGGTCGTGAAGGCGGAGAAGGCGGACCTCGGGCTCGCCTTCGACGGTGATGGCGACCGCCTCGGCGTGGTCACCAACGCCGGCGAGATCGTTTGGCCGGACAAGCTGCTCATGCTGTTCAGCCGCGACATCGTCGGCCGCAATCCGGGCGCTGACGTGATCTACGACGTGAAGTGTAGCCGCCATCTCAACACCATCATCAGCGAATTCGGTGGCCGCCCGATCATGTGGAAGACGGGCCATTCGCACATGAAAGCGAAGCTCAAGGAGACCGGCGCGCTGCTCGCCGGCGAGTTCAGCGGTCACGTTTGCTTCGGCGAGCGCTGGTTTGGCTTCGACGACGCCATCTACAGCGCGGCGCGACTGTTGGAAATTCTCGGTGCAGAGTCGCAAACGGCACAGGAATTGTTCTCGGAATTCCCGATCACGTTCAGCACACCCGAGATCAAGATCGCAACCACCGAGCGACGCAAATTCGAGATCATCGACCGCTTGGCGAGGGACGGTGACTTCGGCGACGGCACGGTGACGTCGATCGACGGTATTCGCGTCGACTATCCGGACGGTTTCGGCCTGATTCGCCCGTCCAATACCAGTCCCGTGCTCACCCTCAGGTTCGAAGGCGATGGCCAAGCCGCGCTCGATCGGATTCAGGGCGTATTCCGCGCGCAGCTTTCGAAAATAGATGCTTCGTTGACGTTTTAGGCAGCGAACTCAAAGCCATGCCGATTTCCGAACCACAAGCCGCCAACTTCGCCAAGGTGCTGATCGAGGCGCTGCCGTACATTCGCAAATTCCATGGCTCGACCATCGTCGTGAAGTACGGCGGCAACGCCATGATCACCGACGAGCTGACGCAGACCTTCGCCCGCGACATCGTGCTCATGAAGTTGGTCGGCATGAATCCTGTGGTCGTGCACGGCGGTGGCCCACAGATCGGAGAGTTACTCGAGAAGCTCGGCATTCCGACGCGTTTCGTCGACGGCATGCGCGTCACCGATGCGGCAACGATGGATGTGGTCGAGATGGTGCTCGGCGGGCTGGTGAACCAGGACATCGTCTCGCTCATCAATCGCGTCGGCGGCCGAGCTGTGGGCATCACCGGCAAGGACGGCCAGTTGATCCAGGCGCGCAAGCTCACCATCCAACGCGAATCTCCAGAGCTGAAAGCACCGGAGATCATCGACATCGGCCACGTCGGCGAGGTGCAGCACGTCAATCGCGCCGTGCTCGACACCTTGATCGCGAGTGGTTTCATTCCCGTGATTGCGCCGATCGGCGTCGGGGAGAACGGTGAGTCCTACAACATCAACGCCGACATCGTGGCCGGTAAGATCGCCGAGCATCTCGGTGCCGAGAAGCTCATGTTGCTCACCAACACCGCTGGCCTCATGGACAAATCGGGACGCACGCTCACGGGATTGACTCCGCGTGAGGTCGACGCCCTGGTGGCCGACGGCACCATCAGCGGCGGCATGCTGCCGAAGGTCAGGTGCGCGGTGGAGGCGGTGCAGACCGGTGTCCGAAGTGCACACATCATCGACGGCCGCATCCAACATGCGGTGCTCCTGGAGGTGTTCACCGATACCGGCGTCGGCACGCTCCTGCATCGGGGCGCCGCGTGACGCGCGGCGACCGCCGAACGCAGATTCTCCAGGCATTCGCTCGTATGCTCGAAGCCGCGCCCGGTGCCCGCATCACCACCGCCGCGCTCGCCAAGCAGGTCGGTGTTTCCGAAGCCGCGTTGTATCGTCACTTCCCGAGCAAGGCGAAGATGATCGAAGGTCTCATCGAGTTCATCGAGACCAGCATCTTCTCGCGCATCAACCGCGTGCTCGAGGAGGAGAAATCCGCAGCCGGCCGCTGCCGCGATCTATTGTGGCTGCTACTGTCGTTCGCCGAACGCAACCCGGGGGTTGCGCGCCTGATGGCGGGCGATGCGATGCAAGGCGAATCGGACCGGTTACGCGCTCGCGTTCGGCAGTTCTACGACCGCGTGGAAACGCAACTGCGACAAATCTTGCGCGAGGGCTCCGCACGCAACGAGTTCGGTGCCATGGAGTCGACCGCGGCATTGGCCAACCTGCTGTTGGCCACCGCAGAGGGTAAGATCAATCAATTCGTGCGCAGTGAGTTCAAGCAGAAACCGACGGCGGATTGGACCGATCAGTGGCCAGCGATCGCCGCCGGCGTATTCGCGGCCCCGGCCTCGGCCTGAGCCTCCAGCTTTTCTCCGGCTTCAGCCTGCTGAACCTTCGCTGCCTTGCCGGTTTCGGCCTGGGCTTCGGGCGGCGGCTCGCCGAGCAACAGCCGCACGCGCTCCATGTCACGGTCGAAGCTCTCGCGTATCTGCTGCTGCTCGCGACGGCGCGAATCGATGTTGCCTTCCTGTACTTCGATTTGCGCTTCGACGATTTCCAGGTTCTCGAAGATCTCCTCGGAATGTCCCAAGCCGCCCCGCTCGCGCTCGGCACCCTGTTGCTCGAGATTGGTCTTCTTCTGCTTCAGCGCTTCGAGATCGGCGCGGATGCGGCCGATGTCCACTTCGATGGAGCGCAGCTTACGATCGCGTGCTGCAGCGACGTCGGCCGATGATGCATACAGCTTGAGCAGATCCTCGTCCGCTCGCTGGCGGCGGTTATCTTCGTCCGCTCGTTTTTGCTGCTCTTCCTCTGCTTCGCGCAGACGCTTTCGTTCGGCCTTCGACGGCACCTTACGCAGCAGCCTGCCGTCGCCATCCACAACCTCGTAGCCGTTGTCGGCCAAGGCCGGGGGCACCGACTGCGACAGCACGGTCACACCTTGCTCGTTGTGGTAGCGGTACCACTCTTCGACCGGCCCCGCATTGGCGGCGACCACGAGCAGCGCGCTGCTCAACAGAATCCATCGCACGTTCATGGCCGTATTAGACAATGCTGGCGCTGATATTGGCGAATTCGAGCCAGAGAATCTGCGTCAGTTCCCACCCTGTCAAGGAACTCGATCACGTCCGGCAGGGCCGCGATGCTCGCCACCGGCGCCGCGAGCCGTGACGCCATGGTCTGCACGGCCGTGCGGCCGTCATCGCCCAATTCCTCGCGATCGAGTGCCACCAGCACGCCGGCCAGCTCACCGCCACCGTGCGTCACGATATCCACCGCCTCGGTGACCGCCGTACCCGCAGTCATGACGTCGTCGACGATCAGCACCCTACCGGCGAGCGCATGACCCACCAAGCGGCCGCCCTCCCCATGCGACTTCGCCTCTTTGCGGTTGAAGGTCACACCGACCCGTCGGCCGTGGACCTCCCACAGCGCCGTCGCGGTGGCAACGGCAATCGGAATGCCTTTGTATGCCGGCCCGAACAACACGTCCGGTGCCAGTTTCTTGGCGACGACGGCATCCGCATAGGCACGGCCGAGCGCGGCGAGGCCCTTACCGTCGGCGATCGCACCCAAGTTGAAGAAATACGGGCTCTTACGACCCGATTTCAGTGTGAAGTCGCCGAAGCGCAACACTTCGTGCTCGATCATGAGTGCGACGAAGGCCTGGGCGTCCATCGCTACTCCGACTGCGCTGCGCGTTGCCGCGCGAACAGCTCCCGCGCGCCGCTGCGCGCCAGCGCCAACATCGCGTCGAGCTCCGCCGCGGTAAACGGCGCACCTTCCGCAGTGCCCTGCACTTCGATGAATGCATCGGGCTCCACCATCACCACGTTCATGTCGGTCGCCGCGCTCGAGTCTTCCGCGTAGTCGAGATCGAGCACCGGCTCACCCTGCCAGATACCGACCGACACCGACGCGACCCAATGCTTGAACGCCCGGCGCGCCGTCGCATCGGTCAAGCCGGCAATGGCATCGGCAAGCGCCACGCAGCCACCGGTGATCGACGCCGTGCGGGTACCGCCATCCGCCTGGATCACGTCGCAATCGATACGAATGGTGCGCTCACCGAGCTGCTCGGTATCGACCGCCGCGCGCAGCGATCGACCAATGAGCCTTTGTATCTCGATGGTTCGTCCTTGCTGCTTGCCGCGCGCTGCTTCGCGATCGGTACGCGTGTGCGTAGCGCCGGGCAGCATGCCGTACTCGGCCGTCACCCAGCCGCGGCCTTGGCCGCGCATGAATGGCGGCACTGTGTTCTCCACGCTCGCCGTGCAAATCACTCGTGTGTCGCCGAACTCGACTAGCACGGAACCGGCTGCATGCTTGGTGAAACCACGCGTGAAGTTGACCGTGCGCATCTCGCCGGGAGCACGTCCACTAGGGCGCTGTCGTGCCATGCATCCTCCTCGATCCGCCGCATTATACGTGGGTTAGAATGCGACGCCTTGGCGCCCGAGACACCCATGATCTTCAGCATGACCGCTTTCGCCCGGGACGAGCGCACCTTCGAGGCGGGCGCCATCACGTGGGAAATTCGCTCGGTGAATCATCGCTACCTCGACGTGCATTTCCGCCTTCCCGATCCGTTGCGCGAGCTCGAATCGGCGCTGCGCGAGTCGGTGCGTACGCGATTGAAGCGCGGCAAGGTCGAATGCAGCGCACGGCTCAGCGCCGGTACCACAGCCGCACATCTGGAAATCAATCGGCCGGTGCTCTTGCATCTGCTCGCCACGCTCGAGCAATTGCGGCGCGACGCACCAGAGTCCGCTGCGCCGAATCCCACCGAACTGTTGCGATGGCCCGGCGTGCTCGCCGAACCCGCCGAGGAAGCCGAGCTGCTGAAGGCCGCGGCTACTATCGGCTTCGATGCTGCATTGGATGCGCTCGAGCACCAACGGGCACGCGAAGGGGCAGCGCTTGCCCAGGTCATCGAAGAGCGACTTGGCGAGGTCGAGGCCATCGTCAACGCACTGCGCGGGGCCACCGCCGATATCGTGGCGCAGCAGCGCGAGCGTTTGCGAGCACGGCTAGCCGATCTCGAGGTCACGCTCGATCCCCAGCGTCTGGAACAAGAGGTGGCGGTGCTCGCGCAGCGCGCCGACGTCACGGAAGAAATCGACCGTCTCTCGATTCACGTCGCGGCCGCACGCAAGGATCTCGCGAGTGATGGCCCGCATGGCCGCCGACTCGACTTTCTCATGCAGGAGTTCAATCGCGAGGCGAACACGCTGGCATCGAAGGCAACGGATGCCGACACCACGCGTCGCGCGATCGACCTCAAGGTGATCATCGAGCAGATCCGCGAACAAGTGCAGAACATCGAATGACGGCGGTTCAGGGACTCTTGGTCGTCATCTCTGCTCCGTCCGGCGCGGGCAAGACGAGCCTCGTGAAAGCGCTGCTCGAGCGCCAACCGAACGCGCGCGTATCGGTGTCGCATACCACACGCGCGAAACGCACCAACGAAGTGGACGGTACCGACTATCACTTCGTCGACGAACGCACGTTCGAGGCCATGCGCGAAGCCGGCGCGTTTCTCGAGCATGCCGTGGTGTTCGGCCATCACTACGGCACGGCCAAGGCAACGGTGGCGAATCTAAGGGCGCTCGGTCACGACGTGGTACTGGAGATCGACTGGCAGGGTGCAGAGCAGGTTCGCTCCGCTTTCCCCGACGCCGTATCCATATTCGTGTTACCCCCCTCGCGCCGCACGCTCATCGAACGTCTCCGCAAACGCGGTCAGGACGGTGAGAAGGTCATCGCCGAGCGTACCCGGCAGGCGGTGACGGAGATGTCTCACTACGGTGAGTTCGACTACGTGGTGGTCAACGACGACTTCACCACGGCACGCGCCGAGATCGACGCCATCGTCACCGCCGAGCGTTTGCGAACGGAATCACAGAAAAATCGCCACGCGACGCTCATCGTCGAGCTCTTGTCACCCCACGAACCCATCCAGTAAACTCCGCGCCCTTTCGCACGTTCGAGATCCCTATGGCCCGCATCACCGTGGAAGACTGCCTCGATCACGTCGAGAACCGTTTCGAGCTCGTCATGGTGGCCACGCGTCGCGCCCGGCAGCTGGTCGGCCGCCAGAACTCGCTGGTGCCGGAAGAGAACGACAAACCGACGGTGGTCGCACTGCGGGAAATCGCGGCCGGCCTGATCACCGACGAACTGCTTGACGCGCAAGATGCCGCGATCGAGGATGAAAGGCTCGAGATGCCTTTCGGGTTCCCTGCCCATGCCAACGAGGGAAGCGACGAGCTTTGACTCGTATTTCGGCACACGGCTGGCCGAGAAAGCCTCGTGTGACGATGTCGCTGCGCCCATCAGCTTCGAGGCACTGACCGCCAAGCTCGCCACCTATTTGACCGCCGAGCAGGTCGACGAAGTGCGCGAAGCGTACGAGTACGCCGTAGAAGCCCACGAAGGCCAATTCCGCGGCACTGGCCATCCTTACATCACACACCCTGTTGCGGTCGCCAACATCCTGGCCGACATGCACATGGACCATCCCACGTTGATGGCCGCACTGCTGCACGACGTGATCGAAGACACGGGCGTCGCCAAGAGGACACTCGGCAAACGGTTCGGCAAGGAAGTGGCGACCATCGTCGATGGCGTGAGCAAGCTCAAAACCATGTTCAGGTCGCGCGCCGAAGCGCAGGCCGAGAACTTCCAGAAGATGGCAATCGCCATGTCCAAGGACTTGCGCGTCATGCTGGTGAAGCTCGCCGATCGGCTGCACAACATGCGCACCATCGGCGTGCTGTCGCTCGACAAGCGCCGCCGCATCGCGCGCGAAACCCTCGACTTCTACGCACCCATCGCCAGTCGGCTAGGCATCCACACCCTCAAAGTGGAAATCGAGGATCTCGCATTCCAAGCCTTGTATCCGCTGCGCGCCGATCGAATCCAGCGCGCCGTCGCCTCGGCGCGGGGCAATCGCAAGGCGCTGATGGAGCAGATTCATCGCTCGCTCACCACGGCCATCAACCGCGAAGGCATCGATGCGGTGGTGACGAGCCGTGAGAAGCACCTTTACTCCATCTACTCGAAGATGAAGACGCAGCGCAAACCATTCAACGAGATCATGGACGTGTTCGGTTTTCGCATCGTCGTCGATCGTGTCGACACCTGCTATCGAGTGCTCGGTGTCGTTCACAATCTCTACAAGCCGGTGGCCGGCCGCTTCAAGGACTACATCGCTATCCCCAAGGCAAACGGCTATCAATCACTGCACACCACACTGTTCGGTATGCACGGCGTGCCGATCGAAGTGCAGATCCGCACGCGCCAGATGGACAGCGTCGCCGACAATGGCATTGCCGGTCACTGGCTGTACAAAGCCGACGAGCCGGCAACGGTCGCGCGCAATCAAGCGCGAGCCCGGCAATGGGTGCGCGACATTCTCGATCTGCAGCAGCGCGCCGGTAGTTCGCTCGAATTCATCGAGAACTTGAAGATCGACTTGTTCCCCGACGAGGTCTATGTGTTCTCGCCCAAGGGCGACATCTATCAGCTACCGCGCGGCGCCTGTCCTGTGGACTTCGCCTACGCCGTGCACACCGACGTCGGCAATACGTGCGTCGCGTGCCGCATCGATCGCAATTTGGCGCCGCTTTCGTCGCAGCTGCAGAACGGGCAGACGGTCGAGATCATCACATCGAAGGATGCTCGCCCGAATCCCGACTGGTTGTCGTTCGCCGTCTCCGGCAAGGCACGTACTGCAATTCGACAGGCGCTCAAGGCACAGAAGCGTTCGCAGTCGATCGCGCTGGGCCGCCGCCTCTTGAACCGCGCACTCGCGGCAAGTGATGCGAGCATCAACGATCTCGACTTCCGGCGGCTGCGCATGATCTTGAAGGAGTTCAACGTTCGGCGCTTGAACGATCTGCTCGAAGGTATCGGTCTCGGCAACTTCATGGCCTACGTGGTCGCGCAGCGGCTATTGTCGGTCGACGATCCAAGTGCCCATGTAGTGCCCGTCCAACAAGGTGGCGCCGTCGCGATTCGCGGCAGCGAGGGGCTGGTCATCAGCTACGCGCGCTGCTGCTACCCGGTGCCGGGCGATCCCATCGTCGGGCACATGTCGCCGGGCAAGGGTTTCGTCGTCCACATCGAAACCTGCAAGAACATGGCGGAGCTCAGGCGCCGGAGCCCGACTGAAATCATCCCCGCGCGCTGGTCCACCGACGTGAAGGGCG
>QJXZ01000276.1 GCA_003248125.1 Gammaproteobacteria bacterium
AGCGCCCCGAGCGCATTCGGTACGTTGCCCGAGCAGGCCCATAGCGCAATACGGGCTGCGTCGATACCGAGCACCAAAGCCTCCGAACCTAGGAACTCGAGCAACCGCTCGAGGTCGGCGACTGGCTCACGATTGGTGTAGGTGATGGCGAGGAGACCGCTGGCGGCGACCAGTCGCGCCCACGATATGTAGTACTCCAAGTCCTTGAACTTGCGACCTGTCATGCGTTCCATGCCGGGATCGGAATAGCCCGACACGAACACCACCGCAGGACTTGGTTGGTCGCGTGTGCGCGCGAGGGGTTGGTAACGATCGAACGTGAGTGCGCCGTCGTCGTCGCGGCGAAACTCGATATCGCGCTCGACGGCAACCCGATCCATGCCAGGTACGCGATACACCACGCCTTGCGTGGCCATATCGGCACGCGGTCTGTCGTCTGCCATGTCCGCCCCGGAGACAGAAATCGCTTGCAGTGTGCCCGGATTAGACGAGACGCGACAGCAGCTTGTGCAGCCGTGGACACTTCCGAATGGCTTTGCGCAGGTCGGCGAGCTCGCTGACGTCCAAGATCAGAGGTGAGCGCTGAAAGGCGCCGTTTTTCGAGTAGTGACAAAAGCGAATTTGCACGTTGCCCTGCGTCTCGCCGTCGGTGAATTCGAGCAACTGGATGGTGGGGCGCTTGTATTCGCCTTCCGTACTCGCTTCCTCGACGACGATGCCGCTCCCCCAGTGCAGATTGAACGTCTTCGGTGGCATGGCGCGCCTCCCTCCGCGTGCGAGTGCGCAGCATAGCGCGCCTGCCAAGCGCTCTCTGTGCGAAGTACGCCACCAAACCGCTGCGATTCGGTCGATGACGAGATTCTGTCAATTCGACTGGCCGCAGCCGTCTGCGCATCGGCGCTGCTACCGTTCGATCTGCGATAGCGAAATCACATTAAATTCAGAACGTGTAGCCAACGTCGATGCCTTCGACCTCGACGTCGCTGGAGATATCGACGTAGCGCAAATCGAAGTTGAGGCTCCACGCATCGTTCAGCGCGATGTCGACCCCCACTTGTCCTACCATGCATGATCTTCGCCGTTCCACTTCTTGAAGCAACCCGTGGATTCGAGCGTCAGTGCATCGATTACCGACATGATTCCCTTCGCGCTGTCGGCCGGCGAGATGTCGGCTTGCGGCCCGCCCATGTCGGTACGCACCCAGCCGGGGTGGATCAACGCGACCGCCACTTTCTCCTTGTGGCGAGCTCGACCGACGCGAGGCGCATCACCTTGTTCACGGCCGCTTTCGATGCGCAGTAGGCATAGCCCATCGGCCAGTCGAGCGCCATCGCACCCATCTGGCTAGTGATCGTGATCGCCTTGCCCATGCCACTCGCCTTGAGATTGGGTAGGAACGCTTGCAGAACGCGGAGTGGCGCCATCGAATTGATGGCGAAGGCTTCCGCCCAGCCTTCGTAGTCCATCTTCGCGAGCGACTGCTCGCCCATCGCCGGCCCTTGAATACCGGCATTGTTGATCAGCACATCGATGGTACGGCCGGTCAGGGTGCCCGCCAGCTTCGAAATGGTCGCCGGTTTGGCTAGGTCGAGCGCGTGCACCTCGACATGTGCATTGGACTCCGCGAGATCGGCAAGCGCATTCGCCGTCGCGGGATTACGACAACAAGCGAGCACCGAATCGCCGCGCGCGCAGTAGCCCCGCGCCAGCTCGAACCCGATTCCGCGATTTGCACCAGTAATGAGAACGGTCGCCATCGTCTACTCCTAGAAAAAATGAAATCGAATACTTGCGTCAGGGAGCGCCGACCACGCCGGCCGCAATCAAGCGTTGCACCTCTGCCTCGTCGTAACCGAGCTCTGCCATCACCGCGCGTGTATCTGCGCCGATCGCGGGCGCACGTCTCGGTATGCGCTGCGGTTCGTCGGCGAGCGCGAACGGCGTTGCCAACGTGCGTTCGTAGCCAGCCTCTTTCGAATCCGTGGCAACGATGGCACCGTTGGCGATCAGTTGCGGATCGTCCACCACGTCCTTCAACCGCGCCACCAGACTGTACGGCACGCACGCGGCGCGTAGCCTGCGATCTGCCTCGTCGGCATCGATTGAGGCGAACGCCTCGTTGATCATCTCGCG
>QJXZ01000195.1 GCA_003248125.1 Gammaproteobacteria bacterium
GGTACAGCGCGCCGCAAACTGATCGGTGAGTCGACTCAACTGCGGGACGAACCGCGCATCGGGCTCGATCAAGGTGAGCGGATCGGCGCCGCGCTCGAGCAACGCACGTGTCGCCTTACCGCTACCGGCGCCGATTTCGAGCGTAGCCGTGCCCGTGGTCAAGATTCCCGAGCCACTCAACTGCGTGAAGACCCACGCGGGATAATCAGGGCGCGCCGCGTCGTAGGCAGCGGAGTTGCCGCCAAACAGGCGGCTGCCTTCGCTGCGCTGAATGTGCTCGGGCATTGGACGTCCTGCTACGGGGAAATCCTAGTTGATCTCGACTCCATTGAGCGCAGCGTGCAACGTGATGAACGACCGAATTGCATTGACCCCGACACCAAGCGACTTCGGTGACGAGCAGTTTCCTGCGGCGCTAGTGCTGGTGACCAATGCGTGCAACCTGCGCTGCCGGCACTGTTTCGTGTACCGCGACAACACACCCAACGCACCGCGCGACAAGATGCGCGACGCGACGATGCTACGTCAACTCGCTTACTTGCGCGATAAACACGGCATCAAATCGATGTTGTTCATGGGCGGCGAGCCGATGATTCGCTGGCAACTCGTGCGCGAAGCAATGCAGTTGTTCGAGCGTGCATCGATCGTCACCAACGGCACGTACGGTATTCCCACGGTGCCGGGGCACCTCGTCACCGTCTCGCTCGACGGCCCAGAGGCATACAACGATGCACTGCGCGGTAGCGGCGTGTTTCGAAGAGTGAAGCGATCTATCTACGAGCGAGACCCCAACGACGGTACGATCGTCATGCTGCAAATGACGGTCACACGCGAGAACGAGGAAGCCATCGAGCCGTTCGTCGAGGCAGTGGGGAACTGGCCTGTGAGCGGTATCGCCTTCACGTTCTACGTGCCGACCCGCGACGACCGGGGCCCGTTCGCATGGCCAAGCCTGCAAGATCGCGATCGGGCCATCCACAGGGTGATGCGTCTCAAGCAGAAGTACCCGCAGATCAAGACGAATCTCGGTGCCCTCGCTTTGATGTTGTCCCACATAGCGCTCGCGTCGACGGGACGTCACGGTGAGCACTGTCGAATGAAACGCATGCTGCCGTTGTACATCGGGGAAGGGGGACAGTTCGAACGCACCTTTTGTTGCTACGGTAACGACGTCGATTGCAGCCGTTGCGGCGCGTATGCGGTGTTCAATGCCGCGTATCACTCGCAGCCGTTGCTGCGGGCGTAGCCGGCCGCTAGCGCGTGCACATCGGGCGGTTGCACCGGAGCTGGGCACTGGCGTGGCTTGCATTGACGGCAGCCTTCGCACTGCACGTCGCGGACGAAGCGCTCACGGGTTTCCTGTCACTCTATAACCAGATTGTGAGCGCCGCGCGCGAGCTCTATCCGTGGCTACCCTTCCCCGTGTTCACCTTCGATGGATGGCTGACGATGCTCGTCGTCGCTCTCATCGCGTTGGCGGCCCTGACACCATTGGTGCTACGTGGCCACGTCTGGCTGCAACCCGTGGCATATGTCTACGCCGTCGTCATGATGGCAAATGGAATTGGGCATTTGTCCGTGTCCGCATATCTCGGTATCTGGGCACCAGGCAGCACATCCTCACCGCTCCTGCTCGTCGCTGGTGCGCTACTGGCCGTCACGACGCGCCGCGCCAGACCGGCGACATCGAAAAGCTGAACCTCTTCCGTCCTCATGTGGTCGGTCACTATAGTCGGCTTCCTTCTTTCACCCCCACGAACATCGATGAACACCGACCTGTGGCAAACGACCTCTATCTGGTTCGACCTCGCGGTCGTGATGACGATCTTCGCGGTCGGCGGGGTGCTGGTCGGTCATTTCGAGGCACACAAGCCGATCTGGCGGCGGCTACTGAAGATCGCCATCGTCAGCACCGTGACGTTGACGCTGGCGGCGACGGTCGGGCGCGTGTGGGCGTACACGTTCGTCGCGATTCCATTGGTCGGCGCACTGTACGCGCACTTGGTTTGGTTGCCGAAGCACGGCATCAACGGGCTGACCGGTGAGCCGCGCGAGAAATACTTGGCCCTGCTCGAGAGCCGAAAGCGCAAGGCCAGCTAGAATGTCCGGCTTTGCGCCGGACCGTTCTACCGTTGACTACGAGTTCATCGCGCGCCGACCGCTTTCCGGCGCTGCGCCACGCCAACTTCACGCTCTACCTCGTCGCCCGCGTGCTCGCCACACTCGCAGTGCAGATGCAGAGTGTCGCAATCGGCTGGCAGGTTTATGCCATCACCGGCAACCCGCTCGATCTCGGCTTCATCGGGCTCGCCCAATTCCTGCCGTTCGTGGTACTCGTGCTACCGGCTGGGCAGGTGGCCGATCGCTTCGACCGGCGCACCATTGTCGCGGTCTGCTATGCGACCGAGGTGGTGTGCGCGATCTTACTGCTCGGCTTCACGCTGAGCGGGCTCACCGAAGTGTGGCCGGTGTTTGCCGTGCTGGTGTTGTTCGGCGCGGCACGCGCTTTCGCCATGCCCGCATCTCAAGCGTTGACACCGAATCTGGTACCACGCGAAGCATTCAGCAATGCCGTCGCGCTCAATTCATCGGTGTTCCATGTCGCGACGATCATCGGCCCGTCGTTGGGTGGCCTGCTCTACATTGCCGGCCCCGATACGGTGTACGGCGCAGTTGCGTTGCTGCTGACCGCATCGGTGCTGCTGATGACGCGCGTCCGGCTACCGGCAGCGATTCGGCGCAACGAGCCCGCGAGTCTCGAGACGCTGCTCGAAGGCATTCGCTTCGTGCGCAGCAAACCGATCGTCCTCGGCGCGATCTCGCTCGATCTGTTCGCGGTGCTGTTCGGCGGCGCGGTCGCGCTGCTGCCCGTCTACGCGAGCGATATCTTGAACATCGGCCCCGATGGACTCGGCATTCTGCGCACGGCGCCCGCAGTCGGCGCCGGCATTACTGCGGCGACGCTCGCGGTGTTCCCGATCAGCCGACACGTCGGCCTGTGGATGTTCGGCGGTGTCGCAATCTTCGGCACGGCCACCGTGGGGTTCGGGCTGTCGTCGACATTCGCCGTGTCACTGTGCTGCCTGGCAGCGCTCGGTGCAGGCGACATGATCAGCGTGTACATCCGCCAAGTGTTGATTCAGCTCGAGACGCCCGATGAGATTCGCGGTCGTGTGAGCGCGGTCAATGCCGTCTTCATCGGCGCATCGAACGAGCTGGGTGAGTTCGAGTCCGGCATCACCGCCGCGTGGTGGGGTGTGGTGCCGGCGGTGGTCGTCGGCGGCAGCGCAACGCTCGCGGTCACCGGCCTTTGGATGCGCGTCTTCCCCAGCTTGCGAACGATGGATCGGTTTCCGATTGCGGCTTGATGCAGCGATCGCGGGCTTCCCCGCGATACAACCGATGTCGCTACAAGTAGTCGCCGAGCTCCGCCGCGATCTCTTCCGGCGTCACCTTCGGTGAGTAGCGCTTGATCACCTCGCCGTCGCGAGCGACCAGGAACTTGGTGAAGTTCCATTGAATCGGTGTGCTACCGTCGTCGTTCGGAGCGGCGGCGGTGAGCATCTTGTAGAGATCACACGCGCCATCACCGTTGACCTCGATCTTGCTGAACAGCGGGAACGTCGCGCCGTATTTCTCGGTCGCAAACTTCTGGATCTCGGCATCGGTGCCAGGCTCCTGCGCACCGAATTGATTGCAGGGAAACCCCAAGACCGTGAAGCCCTTGGCTTCATTGTTGTCGTGAAGGGTACGCAGACCTGCGTACTGCGGCGTGAGTCCTCAGCGACTCGCCAGATTCACGATCAAGCAGGCCTGTCCTTTGAATTTGCGAAAGTCGACTGGCTCGCCCGTGATCGACTGCATCGACAGCTCGTGAAACTTCGCCATGCTGAACACCTCCTCAAGTTTTGGCTAGACCGTAAACCCGGCACGCAGGATTGGCAACGTGCGAATGCGCTCGCCGCACGCCGCGAAGATAGCATTGCACACGGCCGGCGCGAGCGGCGGCAAGGCCGGCTCGCCGAGACCCGTTGGCCCGTAGTCGCTTTGCAGGAAATGCACGTCCACCGCCGGTGCATGGCGCATCCGGAGCAATGGATATTGGTCGAAGTTCGATTGCTGAGCACGGCCCGCCTCGAACGTGATTTGCTGCGCGAGCATCG
>QJXZ01000282.1 GCA_003248125.1 Gammaproteobacteria bacterium
CGATTCCGGTCCACCGCGGCCGAAGCCCGAGATCGACAACATGATGAGCCGCGGATTCGCCGCGGCCAACACGTCGTAGCCGAGTCCGAGCCGGGCCATGACGTCGGGACGGTAGTTCTCGATCAGAATGTCCGCCCGCCGCACGAGATCGAGCACCAAATCGCGCGCACCTTCCGCGCGCAGGTCGATACAGATGTTGCGCTTGCCCGCGTTCTGTTGATGGTAGTAACCAGGAACGTTGGCAACGACCTTGCCCCAGAGCCGCGTGACGTCGCCGTCAGGCGGTTCGATCTTCACCACGTCGGCGCCTAGGTCGGCGAGCATGCGCCCTGCGAAGGGTCCGGCAAGCACACGCGAGAAGTCCAGCACTCTCAAATTGGCAAGCGGGTACTCCATCAGCTGCGGAAGGCCGGCGCGAGCTCGCGCGTGACCTCCTCCATCGGTCGATCAGCGGCCGTGATCGCGAGTACGGGCGTATGCAAACCATTGTCGACATAGCGCTGAATCTGTTCTTTGCACGCTGCAGGCGACCCGTTGATGAACAGGCCGTCGATCAAGTAATCGGGCACCAACTCCGTCGCCTTCTGCCGATCGCCGGCCTTCCATGCATCCCACATCGGCTTCAGATCGTCGCCACGCCCCAACCATTCGTGGAATGCTGCATACACCGGTACGTTGAGGTAAGCGCAAATGGCACGACGCGCCACCTTGTCGACGAAATCACGATTGGTCGATGGAATGACCATGAGTCGAGCGACCAACTCCTTCCCCTCGCCGCCTTGGTGCACGTATGGGGCGACAGTCTTCATGTCCTCCGCGGTGAGCCAATTCAGGATTGCACCGTCGCTCAACCGTCCCGCGAGCTTCAGCATGCCGGATCGCAAGGCGGCGATCATGATGCTCGGCTGCACTTCAGGTAGCCGGCCGAGTCTAAAGCCCTTCACAGTGAACGTCTCGTATTGCTCGTCGACCCGCTCACCGGTGAGCGCGCGCTGCAGGAATTTCACGGTGTCGCGCACGCGCTGATATGGTTTCTCGAAGCGTACGGCATTCCAATTCTCGACGATGATGTTCGACGATGAACCGATGCCGACGACGGCACGACCCGGAGCCGCCTCGGCAAACGACGATACGCAGCTCGCGAGCGTACCTGGGCCGCGCGTATAGGCGGGGATGATCGCAGTGCCAACGCGCGCATGCTTCACCCAGCTCGCCGCCAGCACGAGTGGCGTGAAGCCGTCGTTACCGCCCGATTCCGCAGACCAGAAGTCGGTGTAACCGAGATCTGCGAGTTCCTTGATCCACCGTTCCTGATCGAGCATGGGCCCCGGAAACGGAATGGTCATGCCGTAGCGCTGCATCTGATGCTCCTACTCGATCGCGGGCAAGCCCGCCTCACAGCCACTGCGTCGCGGCAAGCCCGCTGCCACGGGGCCGCGACTGTGTTCACACGCCGCCATTCACCGCCTTCGCCGCTTCATCGCGCAGTTCGCGCTTCAAGATCTTGCCCGATGCCGTACGTGGTAGCGGTGCGTCCGCGCGGCGGATGTAGCGTGGCACCTCGAAGCGCGCCAAGTGCTCGAGCAAGAATGCGCGCAACGCATCATCGTCGAGGCTCGCCTTGGCATAGATGGTCGCGCCCACCTCTTCGCCGAGACGTTCATCCGGTACCGCGTAGACGGCGGCCTCGTAGACATCCGGATGCATGAGCAACGCCGCCTCCACCTGCCCGCAGCCGATGTTCTCGCCGCCGCGGATGATGAGGTCCTTGATGCGATCGACGATGAAGAGGTAGCCGTCGTCGTCGAGATAGGCGACATCGCCGGTCCGAAACCAACCCTCGGCATCGAACACCGTGGCGTTCACGTCGGGTCGGTTCCAGTAGCCCTGGAACAGCGACGTGCCGCGCACCAACAGCTCGCCTCTCTCTCCTGCAGGTAGCGCCTCACCGTTGTCATCGACCACCTTGAGCTCGAGCACCGCCGAACAGCGGCCCGAGCTTGCCGGACGTTCTAGGTATTCCGCTCCACCGATACCCGTGCCGATGGCGTTCGTCTCGGTCATTCCCCAGCCGGTGTTCGGCAAGGCCTTGGCGAACGACGAACCAATCTGCTTCACTTGTTCCGGAGCCCGTGGCGCTCCGCCGCCCCCAACCGTCAGCAACGAACTCAAATCGCGATTGGTTCGTTGGGCGACCCGCACCAGATCACCCGTCATCGCGGCCGGCGCAATGAACGATGTAATGCGCTCGCGCTCGATCAGCTCCGCGGCTTGTTCCGCATCCCACTTGTACATCGACACCAGCTTGCGCTGCGCCCGGTAGGACTGCAGATATACGGCGTGAGATCCCGTGGCGTGGAATAGCGGCACTGCGAGCAGCGTAGCCGGCTGGTGCGCAGGCGCCTCAGGCTCCACACCCGCCACCAGCATCGCCGCTCTCGTATCGAGCTCCCACGAGAACAATGCGCTGATGATATTGCGGTGCGTCGAGACGACGCCCTTTGGGTGACCCGTCGATCCGGAGGTGTAGAAGATGGTGGCCGGGTCCTCCGGCAACACGTCCACCGCCGGCATGTCCGTATCGTCGATGGACTCGAGCAAATCGTCGAGCCGAGGAACGTCTGCGTTCTGCGGGCTCGATCGCACGGCAATGACGCGCAGGTTGGCAATGTGTGGACAATGCGCCAGCCGGTCGAGTCGTTCCTGATCGGCGATTAGCACTTTCGCACCGCAATCGTTCAGTCCGTACTCCAACTCTTCCGCCTGCCAAAGCGCGTTCATGGCGACCGCGATGCCGCCGATGGACGTCACGGCCGCGAAAGAAAGTATCCATTCGGGGTAGTTGCGCATCGAGATCGCGACGCGATCCCCTTTCTCGATGCCGTACTCGCGGGTGAGTAGGTTTGCTATGCGCGCCGCCCGCCCATGGGCTTCCCTGAACGACAGTCGCTCATCCTCGTAGACGATGAACGCCGCGTCACTGACGGTCTCGGTGAACAGAGCGCGCAGCGAAGGCGGCGCATGCACGAATACACGCAGCGGCCGTCCATCGATCACCTGTTGTGCAAGCTCGTAGGGCCCGCCCTGGGCCGTCAGCTCAGCAATCGCCTGCTGGCGAGAAATCGCCACCACCATCCCCCAGTCGCATTCCGTTGTCGCGGAAAATATAGGGGCCTATATCATCGAAACGCAACGGCATCACGTGTACGACAGCGAGGAGCACGGCATGGTCTGGCAACCGGAGATCGAGGAACTCGAGCGCCGCCGCAAGCTCGCCGAGCAGATGGGCGGCGAAGCAGGCATCGCCGAGCAGCGGCGGCGCGGCAAGCTCACGGTGCGCGAGCGCATCGATGCGCTGTGCGATGCAGGCACGTTTCAAGAGATTGGCCAACTCGCCGGCGTCGCCACGTACGAAGGCAACGACTTGGTGAACGTGCGGCCGTCGAACCTCATCATCGGTGTCGGCGAGCTGGATGGCCGCAAGGTAGTGCTGAACGCCGGCGACTTCACCGTGCGCGGCGGGGCCTCGGACGCTTCGGTGGGCAACAAGGGTGGCCACGCACAACGGATGGCGCTCGATTGGCGATTGCCCTACGTGCGTCTACTCGATGCCAGTGGTGGCAGCGTGAAGACCTTCGAGCAAATCGGCCGCACGTACATTCCGACCAATCCCGTAACACCCGGCGTCGAGCATCTCTTGTGCCAGGTGCCGGTGGCAGCTGCGGTGCTGGGTTCGGTCGCAGGATTACCGGCGGTAGATGCCTGTCTTGCGCACTTCAACGTGATGGTGAAGGACACGAGCCAAGTGTTTCCCGGCGGGCCGCCCGTGGTGAAGGCAGCACTCGGGATCGACATCACCAAGGAAGATCTCGGCGACTACCGAACGCAAGTCCATGAGAGCGGCGCAATCGACAATTTGGCAGCAACCGAGCAGGAGGCGCTGACGATGATTCGGCGTTTCTTGAGCTATCTACCCGACAACGTCTGGCAAATGCCACCGCGCACCGAGCCCACCGACGACGCGAACCGACGCGACGAGCGGCTCCTATCGATCATCCCGCGCGACAAACGCAAGATCTACGATCCGCGCAAGATCTTGGCGGC
>QJXZ01000059.1 GCA_003248125.1 Gammaproteobacteria bacterium
GGCGGTGAGACCGACTCATCGATGATCACGTTGTCGAGCCGGTAGTCGTAGTGCTCGAGCGAGAAAGGGCTCGCGCTCAAGTCGAACATGGGGCACGTTCGGCACGCACCGATGCGCTCGATGACGGCGACGTGCCCAGGGTCGAGCCGCTCGCCGAACCGATCCAAGAATCCGGGCAGCGTGCTGTTGTAGAGCGCTTTCATGTCGGCGAATGGACCGTCCTCGACACGACCGAGCAACGTATACCAGCGGCCATCGTTGAAGGTAGGGCCATGCAATCCGGCAATCTCGAGCACCGCTTGGCGAGCCACTTCCACACTGCAACCAGCGATCTGGTCGCCCTGCCGGCCAGGGGCCAGGTCTTCCATCAGGATGAGGTGCTCGACACCCTCGTCGTCGATGGCGGCGTAGTAGCAATGCGGCACGCGCACACGCACCTGCGCTGCAATGTCCCGATAGAAGATCGTCTCGGTGAGATACGTGCGCAACGCCCTTCCGGATTCGCGACTCACGGGATCGATCGCCGAGAACCACCACCATGCTCGCTTGCGTAGTCGAGTGAGTAGCGAAAGCAGCGGCCAACTTGACCGGTGCCGATCGGTTCGTATTGCACGCCGCGCACGGTCACGTCGTGGCCCGCGTCGCGAAGACGAGCGGTGAACCACGCGCCATCTAGGTCGTCGGGACTGGGAATGGTCACGGCCACTAGCCGGCCACACCGCGTGCAGCGCGCTCCAACTCGGCGCGCATCTCGCGATGCTTCTCACGCGTGATCGGGTACTTCCAGATGATGGCGCCGGCAGATAGATAGAACGCCGAAGGAATGAGGGCGAACAACAGCCGCAAACCCAACAGCTCGTCCTCGGCGTTCACGGCACCGGGCGCTGCATTGAATCCCACCCAGGCGAGCGTGGACAGCGCGATCCAACCACCGAGCGAGCCAGCCAACTTCTGTGTGAACGACCAAGCGCTGAAGAACATCGCCGCACGGTTCTCGCCGCTCTTCAGCGTGTCGAGGTCAATGACGTCTGCCTTCATCGAATTGGGCAATGCGGCAAAGCCCCCCGCGGAGAAGCCCGTGACGAGCGTAATGGGTAGCATCCACCAGAAATCGCCATCACCCAACAGCAGATAGAACGGATGCGCACAGGCAATGATGGCGAAGCTCGCGACGTACGCGCGGTGCTTGCCGATGCGCGCCGACAACCATACCCAGAACGGCACTGCCGAGAAGTTCGCGAGGTAGAAGAACGTCAACATGAAGATCGCCTTCTCTTCGGCATGCAGGACGAACGTGATGAAGAAGAGATACAAAGGTGTAGTGATGGATAACGCAATCGAGCCAACCATGAATGCGAGCACGAGCCGCTTGAACGGTCCGTTTTCCATCATGAGCCTCAAGCCCTGCCAAAGCGGGATGTAGGTGGATTGGTAGTGAGCCGGCTCGGGCACCCGCACTAGGGTCAACAGCGCACCGATCGGCATCACGGCGAGCATCATCGTACCGACGATCACGAGCACTGCGCCGCTGCCACCGATACCGAACGCAAGTAGCGCAATCGCAGGTGCGAGTTGGGCGGCAAGGCTGCCTACCACGCCCATCATCGAGCGCCACCCGGTTACCCGGGAGCGTTCGTTGTAGTCCGGCGTCAGCTCCGCACCCCAAGCATAGTAGGGAATGAACAACATCGTCGTGCCGAGTGACAACACGAACATCCACACCGCCATGTGCCAGCCACCCGCACCCGACGGCGGCATGAAAAGCATGTAGATGGAGACCATGAGCACCGGCGTCGCGACTGCAATCCATACACGACGCCGACCCCACGGTGTTCTCGTCCGATCGCCGATGAAACCCATCAACGGATCGGTCACGACATCGAAGATGCGCACCAGCAGAATGATGTTGGCGGCCAAGGCAAGCGGCACACCCATCTCGCTCGTGTAGAACTTCGGGATGAACACGATCACCGGAAACAGCGCCATCGACACCGGCAATTCCGCGAGCGAATAGAAGAACAGCGTCGATCGGGCAAGTGGCTTATGCTCGCTCACGACATCCGCTTCATAGTAGGGAGAAAACAGTGACCCCCATGCAGATCGTGCTCGATTTCATCGCCGCGTGGAATCGGATGGACTGGGATGCGATTGCCGATGCACTCGCCGAGGACGTGTTCTACCACAACATACCCATGGAGCCGATCGAGGGGCGCGCGGCAGCCAAGGCCTTCCTCACCGGCATGCAACCGGTGGGAATCGACTGGCAGGTGGTCGCGATCGCCGAGAACGGCAACAAGGTGCTCACCGAACGCGTCGACAACTTCGATCTGGCTGGCGGCAAGCGGTTGTCCGTGCCGGTGATGGGCACGTTCGAGATCGACAACGGCAAGATCAAGGCGTGGCGTGACTATTTCGACCTCGCGACCTTCACGCGGCAGATGGCATAGCCGCTGTGCACAATGCGTCGCGCAAGGGACGCAGGCTGAGCGCGAGGCAGGTGCCGGCCACCGCATAGTTGATACACGCGAGTGACGCGAGCGAGAGATCGATCGCGTCCTCGCGACCGAACACGTAGTCGTTCATCACACCGATGATGAGCGGTGCAAACAGATACGACAGAAACGACACACAAATCAGATAGAGCGCGATCAGTTGGCCGCGCATCTGATTCGGTGCAATCGCCTGCAATGCGGCGTTGGAGAGGCCCGGCGGCATCGCCATGAAGAATGTGATCGGTACGAGCAGCACCGCTGCAAGCACACCGCTGTCGACCAGCGGCAACACAATTGCAACTGGCGCCAACCCCATGGTGCACCAGAGCGCCACGCGCATTGGCGCATCGCCGCTGCCGCGGCCGATCAAACGGCCCGCATAGAAACCCGCCCACACGCTACCGGCGATACCGACGACGAGCGCGATGATGCCGTACGTGAGCCCGATCTCGGTGCGCGACCAATCGTGCTTGCGAACGAAGAACTCAACCACCCAGGTGAGAAAAGCGAATCCTTGAATCGACAGGCACAGATACGCCACGAAATGACAGGTGAGGTAGCGCCCTCGCGACTTCACGAACTGCCACAGCTCGCGGTAGGCATAGCCGCCGTTACCGGCGAGCGGTCCGGAGCGCGCTGGTTCGCGAATCGTGAACATGACGGCGGCCAGCAGAATGCCAGGCAGCCCCACGGTCACCAGCACTACCTGCCATGAGAAGAGTTCGCCCACGATCGGCCAGACGAAGTTCGGTTGCCCCTCCAGCCAATCGACCAGCGGACCACCGACGATGTTGGCGAGCCCCGTGCCAATGAACGGGGCAGCACCGACGATGCCGAACGCGAGCGGCAATCGCTCTGCTTCGAACGTATCGGCCAGGTAGGAGGTGGATGCAGGCCCCAAGCTTGCCTCGCCTACGCCAACGCCCATGCGCGCGAGGAAAAGTCCCCAATAGGTGTGTGCAGTACCGGCCAAGGCCGTCATCAGGCTCCAGGAAAATATCCCCGCCGCCATCAGGTTGCGGCGATTGGCACGGTCGGCGACGCGCGCGAGCGGCAGCGTCGAGAGCGAGTAGACCAGCGAAAAAGCGAGACCGATGATGAGCGAAATCTCGGTGTCGGTGAGGCCGCCGAGGTCGCGTTTTATGGGTCCGATCATGACGTTCAAGATCTGCCGATCGATGAACGACAACGTCGAGGCGAGCGTCAACAGCAGCAGGACGTAGGCACCCAGCCCGTCGATCGACGTTCGCTTCACGTTGGCCGTTTGAACGCCGTGCGACGCCGATAGACCATGTCTTTGCGGCTTTGCTTGCTCGTTAGCTCGGCGTCGCGCACGAACCCTTGCGACGAAGGCGGCTCGAGGCGCGTCCAGTCGGTTGTCCCAACGCGATAAGCGATCTTCCACACACCATTGCGCTTCTCCATGCGATCCATGTAGCGCCCGCCTACCCAGTAGTCCATCTCCGTGTCGAAGGCATTTGCCGCTGCCTTCGGGTCGCCCTTCGCGCGCATCCGGTGATAAGCGGTGAAGTACGCCTCGGTGTAGGCAGTGACACCGTCGTCCTCGAGCTCGATGAAGATGTTGCCGAGCTGGTGATGGGTACGCGCATTGTTCGCTAGCACGCCGAGTGCAAAGCCAACGAAATCACCGCCCTTGGCAGCTTTGTCGCTGCTCGGCCCCTCGAAGCCATGGCGATGATAGGAGTTGGGATGGAAGACGCTGCGCAGCAGCCGCTCGTCACAGCGGTCGATCGCCCGGCAGTAAGTCATCATCACTTCCGCACACGCTTGCTTGTCGAGCAACTGCCGTACGGCCTCGTCCATCGTTACCTCCCGCAATCGCTCCACCCACCTTAGCAAACGGCGCGTGAGCGCCGGTAGACTCGAATTCGACAGTTCGTGCTACCTCGCCAGGCATGGCGCGAGGTAGGGCAGATCGAGCCGTGTCTTGATGCCCGGTGCGGCCGCACATAC
>QJXZ01000218.1 GCA_003248125.1 Gammaproteobacteria bacterium
GAGCGGAACGCTGCAGAAGGGCGGCGATCGCATCCGTGTCACCGCCAGAGTCACCATTGCCGCAACGGGTCAAGAAATCTGGGCCAAGCGCTACGAGCGCAGCGGCGAGGATTTCCTCGACATCCAGGATCGACTGTCGAATTCTATCGAGGTCGATCTGTTCGATCCGATCATGACCGCGGAAGAGCAACGCCTCCGGCACGTGCCGGACGAAGAGCTCGATGCGTGGGGGCTGTGTGCAAGATCACGCGGGTTGCCGGTAGTCGATCGAGCGTCCCGCGACCGCGTGCGCGGGCTCTTGGAGCTTGCGATTCGCCGCGATCCCAACTTCGCGTTCGCCCATTCGGTGTATGCGATGGTGCTGTCGACGCTCATCTACAACCAGTTCACGCGCAATATCGAGGAAGACAGCAAAATCGTCGTCGATCACGCCAACACTGCGCTGCGGCTGGCGCCGAACAACCTTTTGGTGTTGGAGCAGGTATCGTTTGCTCACCGCATTTGCGGTGATCTCGACCATGCGCTGCATCTTGCGCAAAGAGCCGCCGATGCTTCGGGCCGACCCGGCAATACGCTTGCTTCCGCCCTGCTCTTGCGAGGCCGATTCGAAGAGGCCCTCGAAATTGGTCGCGACAGCAACGAAAGCGCCACCGCGGGCACCATGGTGATGGCCGCCCTTGCAGCTGGTCGCAAGGACGAAGCGCTGGAGTGGGCGCGCCGAGGTACGACCGAATATCCGCAGAACTTTCTCTATTGGGTCTATCTCGCCGCGGTCCAAGGCGCACAAGGCCGAATCGATCAAGCCAAGGAATCCGTGCTGCGGGCTCGCGACATCGTGCCCACCTTCACACTCGAGCTGTTCGAGAAGGGCATGCGCATCGCCTGGCGTGGCAAAGACGAAGTGATCGACCCGGTCATGGACGGCTTACGCAAGCTCGAGCTCGACTAGACCCCTTCCGCGCCGCCGGCCGCCGGCCTCAGAATATTCACCAGCACGGAGTGGAATTGCGGCGATGCGCGTTGTTGTCGGGTGGGTCGTGGGGCTGCTCGCAACGTGCATCGTTGGGTGCGGCGGTGGCGGTGGAGCCGGCGGGGGCAACCCGCCACCTGGCGGTGGTGGCGGCGCAGGTTGGACTCAAGGTGTGTTCGCGGCGGCGTCCACCTACGCCGCACAGTGCACGATACCGCGTGTCGGCATCGACCCCGATACCGGCCGGCCCTATCCGGATCGACAAGGCACGACGCGCGACGAGAACAACTGGTTGCGGTCTTGGAGCAACGATCTCTATCTCTGGTACGCCGAGATCGTCGATCGAGATCCCGCCCTCTACCAAACGGCGCAATATTTCGAGCTCCTGAAGACGACGGCAATCACGGCGTCGGGTCAGCCGAAGGATCGCTTTCACTTCTCGCTGGCGACCGATACCTGGCGCGCGCTATCGCAGGCAGGTACGTCTGCAGGCTACGGTGCCGCTTGGGCGATTCTCTCGCCGACCCCGCCGCGCGACGTTCGCATTGCCTACACCGAACCCAACTCGCCGGCGACGAGCGCAGCCGTGAATCTCGCCCGTGGTGCACGGATACTTCGCGTCGATGGAGTCGACTTGATCAACGACGACACCCAAGCTGGTGTCGATGCGTTGAATGCGGGACTGTTCCCCGAACAGACCGGTGAGACGCACGATTTCGAGGTGCAGGATCTCGGGTCGGCGAACTCGCGGATCGTGCCGATGACGTCGGAAAACGTCACGTTGGCACCGGTGCAAAGCGTGAAGACGATCGCCACACCGCAGGGCCTATACGGATACATGCTGTCCAACGATCACCTGGCGACCGCCGAGCAAGCGCTCAAAGATGCGATCGAGACGCTCGCGGCGCAGAACATCGACCAGCTGATCGTCGACATGCGTTACAACAGCGGCGGTTATTTGGTGGTCGCGAGCCAGCTCGCGTACATGATTGCAGGCGCGAACCGTACCGCTGGGCGCACGTTCGAGCGGCTGCGCTTCAACGACAAGCATCCAACCCGCGATCCGGTCACTGGGCAAGCGATCACGCCGACGCCATTCGTTGACGAGGGCGTGGGTCTGTCGGTGCCCGGCGGCACGCCGCTGCCTGATCTGAATCTCGATCGGGTGTACTTCCTGATTGGTGCGGATACCTGCTCCTCACCCGAGACGGTGATCAACGGTCTGCAGGGCATCGACTTCGACGTGGTATTGATCGGTGCCAGCTCGTGCGGCAAGCCATATGGCTACTATCCGCAAGACAACTGCGGCACTACCTACTTCTCCATCCAATTCAAAGGCGAGAACGCAAAGGGCTTCGGCGACTACACGGACGGCTTTACGCCCACGACCAATGCGCAGGCGCCGATTGGCGAGCGCGTCACCGGCTGTTATGTGGAAGACGATTTTGCGCACGCACTCGGCGATCCGGCCGAGCGCCGCTTGCAGGTGGCGCTCGACTACGCGCAGTCCGGTTGCCCCGTGGGCGTTGCGGCGCAAGGGCAGACGGGGCTCCCGCGCGCGCCGGTCGAGCACCGCTTCATCGTCGCCAAGCCCGACGCGATGCGCGGCAAGATCCTATGAACCGTGTCTGCTCTCGGTCGTCAGCGCACCACGCCGCGGGCGCGCAAGTCCGCAATCGCGGTCGGCTCGAAACCGTGCTGGGCGAGAATCTCGTCGGTGTGCTCGCCGAGCAGCGGTGAGGCCTGCCGGAGTGCAGCCGGTGTCGCGCTGAATTGGCCCGACGGTCGCGGCTGACGCATGCGCCCGCCATGAGGATGCTCGAACTCGGGTAGTGCGCCCATCGCCGCGATTTGCGGATCGTTGGGCACGTCCTCGCGGGCGTTGATGCGACCGAACGGGACGTCCTCGCGTTCGAGCCGCTCGCAGAGCTCGTCGGTGGTGAACTTCGCGTACGACGGCTTGAGCTCGTTGTACAGCTCGAGGGCGTGCGCGCGTCGCGCTTCAGCACTGTTGAAACGCGGATCATCGAGTAAGTCGTGCCGATCGAGGGCGCGAAACACCGCTTCGAATTCCTTCTGCTGCACGAGCAACACGGCGACGTAACCGTCGGCGGTCTTCCGCAGCATGGCACCGTGGCTGCCGTATGGCCGACGTTCGACGTCGTCGCCGATCAAGGCTTCCTGGCTCATGCTGTCCGGCCAGAGGAAGAACAGATTGGCATCGATCATCGACACGTCGAGCCGCTGCCCTCGACCGGTACGCTCGCGTGCGAACAACGCGGCCGAGATCGTCTGCGCCGCGGTCAGCGACGTGACTTTGTCGCAAATGAGTGTGTTGAGCAGCGTCGGTCGACCACTGTCTTTGTCGCGATGCAGATCCGCAATGCCGGTCATCGCTTGGATGACACTGTCGTAGGTGCGACGTTGCGCGTAGGGTCCGACGGCGCCCATGCCTGTGATTCCCGCGTAGATGAGCCGCGGATTCACTGGCGCAAGCACCGTGTAGCCGAGCCCCAATCGATCCATGACGCCGGGCCGGAAATTTTCGACCAGCACGTCGGCTTCGCGCGCGAGCGCGAGCAGCACGTTGCTGCCGTCGTCGCTGCGTAAGTCGACGGCGATCGAGCGTTTGTTGCGATTCATGAATGCGAACGGTGCGCCGACACCGTTGCGTTGCGGCTGGGTGTGACGCATCGGATCGCCGTCGGGCGGCTCCACCTTGATGACGTCCGCGCCCTGATCGCCGAGGATGGCCGTGGCGATCGGACCCGAGTACATCTGCGTCAAGTCGATGACGCGAATGCCGGCGAGTGGGCCGCTCATGGCCGACCTCCTATTTCGGATCGCGGATGGTCACGGTGCCCTGCGCCATGGCGCATACGCGACCTTCGTTCTCGACATCGATACGCACGATGGCTTGCGTGCGCGACAGATTCTGAATCTCGGCGCGCGCGATGAGCTTGCCTTTGGTGACCGGCGCGGTGAGGTTGATCTTGAACTCGGTTGTGGCGGCCCACTGACCCTTTTTCATGACCGGATAGCACACACAGCCCAGCATGTGGTCACAGATGGCCGACAGAATGCCGCCGTGCATGTTGCCGATGCCGGTCATGAATTCCTTCTTCACTTCCGTGATGCGTACGCCGAGGAACTCGACCAGTCCACCGGCACCGCCGCGATTGGCCAGGAAGCTCTGGCCGATCTTTTCGTTGTATTCGAAGTTCGGTTTCACTGCCATGAATCACCCCGCCTTGAACGTATCGATGATGGCGTCGACGTTCTCCGCGACACGCTCGGATTTGATGCCGACCGACGGCGAGTAGAAGAGCACGTGCTCGGCGAGCCCTTTCCACTGCGCCAGTTGATCGCGTGCCTCATCGGGTCGGCCAGTGATCGCGATTGCATCCACCATCTCGTCTGGTACCGCCGCTGCCATGGCGGCGAAGTCGCCTTTCTTGAAAGCGTTGGCGATAGTCTCGCCGATCGATTCCCAGCCGTGCGGTTTCAATACCGAGTGATAGAGGCGGGTGGTGTAGTAGAAGCCAATCTGCATGCGCGCTTCGTTGCGGGCCTGCGCTCTATCGTTCGCGATGGAAGTGATGATGTACGGCAACAGCTCGCATCGACTGCCGTCGAGTTCTGGCTTCACCACATCGGCAATGTACTTGCGCGTATAGATGGGATGGCCGACCAGGCCGTCGGCAATTGCGGCCGCTGTCCGAACCATGCCCTTGTTGACCGCCGCAATGGCGATTGGGATCGATGGCCGCGGCGCACCTGGCCGAGAAAACTGCGGAATCTTCACTTGGTAGTGCGGGCCTTCGTAGCGCAAGCCGCCGCCTTTCTGTGCAGCGAATGCCGCCCGAATGAGGCCGATGGCATCCTTCATGCGGGGCGCCGGTGCCGCGTCGAACTTCACCGAGTACCAGTTCTCGTTCATCGACCGCGTGCCGCTGCCGAGGCCCAAGATCATGCGGCCGCCGGACAGTTCGTCGATGTCCATGGCCGCACTGGCGGCGAGCATCGGCGTACGCATGAACGCATAAGCGATACCGGTGCCGAGCTTCACACGCTTGGTCGCTGTCGCCACCGCCGCGAGCCGCACCAGGCCGTGGGCATTGAAGAACTCGGTGGTCCACACCGATTCGAAGCCGGCGGCGTCGGCGCGAGCGGCCGCGTCCATCTGGCCCTGGATGCTCGAGCGCGTGAGGATGAGCCCGTGTTTCATCAGTCCCCCTGTGGCCACCGTTCCCCGTGCCAATGTAATGCACGCGCGCATCGGGCACCAAGCGCGCGGTTGCCAGTCTCATTGTCGATCGGGACTCGATGGCACGCGTAGCACCGACTCGATGTAGCGCACTGCATCCGGATGCGCGAGCGCCTTGTTGTGCTCGTAGAACAGCTGGGCGAGACCCGGTGTGCCGTAGCTCCGCGCAATCGCAGCGTCGAATTGGTGGCGCTCGATGGGCGACAGATCGTCGGCGAACGGAATGATCCCCAACCGGTAGTTCCACCAGCTCAACTGTAACGTTTGCGCCGCCAAGGCGTCTTCGGGCGTTACTCCGGCCCGCTCGACCAAAGTCGCCACGAAGGGGCTGTGGGCGGCGCCCAGCATCGCGTGTACCTTGACCACGGTCGCCGTATTCCGCTCGGACCCCATGTGTGTGAACAGATCGCGCATCGCTTGACCGCGACCCTGGCTAATCGAGCGGTGCATTTCGCGGCGCGCGTGGCGCAGTTGCACCGCTAGATACCCGAGCGTTACGAACACAGCGACCGATCCGAGTAACTCCCCGGGTGCGCCCACCGCCTCCCAGTTCATCGTTCCCCCGAAATGGCATCGTCTCCGGCAGATGATGATAATCGCGACCGGCTATGCGAGAGGGTTGCGGAGTTGAACTGGGAAGCGATCGGTGCGATCGGCGAGATCGTTGGTGCGGGCGCGGTGGTGCTCTCGCTCCTCTATCTGGCGGCACAAATCCGGCAGAACTCCCGAATCGTACGCGGAACGTCCGTGCAATCCATCGCGCACACGATCCAGGCTGAGTTGCGTTGGAGCGGCGACTACGGCGAGATCTTCGTGAAGGTGATCGAGGCGCCCGAATCGCTCACCAAAGTCGAGGCGTTCAAACTCGGCGAGTGGATGACGGCGGCCATGTGGGCACGGCAGAACGAGTACGTGCAGTTCCGGCAGAAACTCATCGGCGAGGACGTGTGGCACGGTTGTCGCGGCATATTGAAGAACATGTTCAGCATTCCCTGGGTGCGGCGTGGGTGGGCGAATTTCGACAGAACCGCATTTACGAGCGAGTTCATAGATCTGG
>QJXZ01000029.1 GCA_003248125.1 Gammaproteobacteria bacterium
GGCGGTCACCACCAATGTCGCGGGCTCGTTGTGCTCCCGGTGGCAGCTTGCGCATCGCTCGATCGCATCGACGTCGGCCAGTGCCCTATGGAAGTGGTCCGCGACCGCGTCATGACATTCGCGGCACGCTTCGTCGCGAACCATTACGAACGATTGCGCGTGGCACCTGCTGCAATCGTCGCCGATCGCCAGTCGATGGGCCGGCAACAACGGACCGCTCGACCACATCACATCGGTCGGCAACAGCGGTCCATCGACATCGAGTTTGCGCAATGCATAGGGGACGAGCAAACCGAGCACCAAGACGAACAGCAACAGATACACCGCCGGC
Organism: Gammaproteobacteria bacterium; assembly: GCA_003248125.1. GTDB lineage: Bacteria > Pseudomonadota > Gammaproteobacteria > Pseudomonadales > Azotimanducaceae > SZUA-521. The sequence goes on from QJXZ01000029.1 coordinate 332, forward strand.
CGGCGTTTCCGCAGCCAGGTTTGCTCGAGGTCGGTGCGAAACGCGGCTTCGTATGCGCTGGGGTCCAACCCCGTATCCCGCTCGAGCTCGAGCGCCAAGTCGAATCCGGCAGGCGCATCGATGACTCGTAGTCGATGCCCATCGATCTCGACCTCGTCGCCGATCGCGAGCGTTGCTTTCGATGTGCGCTCGCCGTTGTGGACGATCTGCGCGGCACCGAGACATTCGAGCGTATTGCCGACGATCGTGCCGAGCCGTGCATGAATGCCGCTGCCGAGAAGCTGCAACGAGTTCTCCGGTGCGGCACCGAACGTGAAGGGATCGGCTCCGATCTCCGTGTCGATGTACTCGGTGCGGCCATCTGACCGTCGGTGAACTTCCCGCAGCAGCACGTCCATCAGTTCACCAGTACAAGAACGTGACGAGAACGTGCACCGCTAGTGCACCCAACAGCGCGATCGTCACGGGCACGTGTACGTACAGCCAAATCTTCAGTGCCGCAGCTAGCTGGATGTCGCGCCGCAGTCGGCGCAGCACCGATTGCCGGCGCGTCAACAGCGCCAACAGATCCTGCAAATTCGATGCTTCGACGCGTCTGGTAGCCCGCGGCAGACGCGCCGCCACAAACTCGATGACGGCCGTTTGATCCGTATTCGCGACCGGTGCCGACGCGGTGCCACGCGCTTGGGTCGCGTCGCGCTCGACGAACCGCGAACCGTCGCGCGCCGTGAGCTGCGCCCAAACACCGCCACCGAGCTGCGTGCGTGCGATGCTGCTTTCGACCGCCACGCGCACCTCCGGATCACAGGCCTCGGCGAGGCGGCGCCCGTCGGCATCGAGCGCGAACAGATCCGCAAACAATTCTTCGCGCGATGCACCTGCACGACTCTGTGCAACGCGTCGTGGATGAACCAGATAGGCGTACACGCCGTACAGGCCCGACACAATCACGACGCACATCAGCACATAGGCGAGGCTGTGCACGTTCCATCCAATTTGAAATCCGGCATGCAGCGTCGCCGTTACGAGCAGCGCGGTACCGAGATAGACGTGTGCCGACACCCAGCCCTGAACCGAGGAACCCTGCAAACCATAACGTCGCTTGCGCACACCGAGCCATGCGAGCCACACGACCAAGACTGCCGCAACGGTGCCGAGTAAATAGCCTTGCCACGTGCCGCCATTGCGCGGCTGCGAGCCGGTAGGTACGGCATAGACTGCGAAGCTGACCGCAACCAGGCCGACTGCCCACCACAGATAACGTCGATTGCGGTGCTGAAGTAGGCTCTCGTGAATCATCGATCGACCGCCACGAGGTCGATGAACTGCGCGGGCGATACGCGCCGTGCGGCACCGGTAGGACAAGCGCTGACGCAGGCCGGCCCGCCCGCCACATCGACACAGGCGTCGCACTTGCGGGCCTTCTTGCCTTTCGCCTTTGCAGCCTCGTCAGGCACGTAATGGCCCTCCTCTCCGGGCCCGGGACCACGACCGAACAGCAACCAGTTCAACAAGCTCGGTTTTCGCGGCGCGTCGTACGCGAGCTTGATCACGCCATACGGGCAATTCACCTCGCAGTTACCGCAGCCAATGCAACTCGAGTCGATGAACACCTGGCCGTCGGCGGCCCGGTGAATCGCGTTCGGCGGACAGTCCTTCATACAGTGCGGCTGCTCGCAATGCCGGCAGGCAACCGGTATGTGAATGTCGCCGAACGCGCTGCCGGCGCTACGATCGAGCCGCGCGATGCCCTCGTGCGTCTCGGCACACGCCTTCTCGCAGTTGTCGCAGCCGATGCAAAGATCGTCGCGAATGACCAGCACGTCGGTCGCCTCGCCCAGCCCCTCGCGCATCAAGAAGCTCATCACCGAGCCGATCTCCGGCCGACCTGCCATCGCTGCGCTCACCGTTGCACCGAGGCTTGCCTCGCGCTGCAGGCGCTCGATCGACGCGTCGTCACGACTAACCAGCTCGAGGAATTCGGGACGCTTCAGCTCGATCGTTTCCAGTGCAACGGTGGCGGTCGCGGTTTCGCGTCGCACCGGATCGCCCATCAGCGCCATGTCACCGATGCGGGCGCCGCCGCGCATCTCGGCGACGACCACCTGCGCATCGCCCGCTTTGCGGGTCAACGTCACCCCACCCGAACGGATGATGTGCAGTGAGTCGCCGATCTCGCCCTCGCGAAATACCACTTCACCAGCGCGATATTGGCGCAGTGAGACGCGATCGGCGATATCGCGCAGATCACGAACTCGTGCGTACGGCACGAAGTGTCGGGTGAGCTCGCGCACGACGAAGATCCAGTCGATGCCGCTGCGCACCGACTCGTTGGAATTCATTAGCTTCAGCATGGTGCGCCGCGGTGTTTCGATGAGAACGCAATTCGCACCAGCGGTGGCATCCTCACCGCGAGGTCGTCCCGACAACAGGCTGGTCTCGCCGAAGAACTGACCTTGCGTCAGCCGTGTGACGGTGCCCGACGCATCGGCAGCTCTGAGCTCTACTTCACCTGCGACAATGGTGAAGAACGACGTCCCGAAATCCCCCGCGCGATAGATCGTTGCGCCTTCCTCGACGATGCGCGTGCAGCGCGGCCGTGGCTCGCGACCTCCGAGCCGTTGCTCGAGCGCCGCCATTTTCTGCTCGGCATGCATCGCCAGCTCACCTGACGGATAGCTCGCAATGACATTGCTCTCGATCACGAGCTCTCGGAATGCGAGCGCGTTGAGTTCCGCGAACATCGGGATTCTGCGCCTGAACAGATCGAGGAGCTCGTCAACCTCGCGCTCGAAGGGTAGGCCATGGAACTGATATTCGAGCAGCGGATGGTCGGCTGGCTCGAGATCGTGGCCATGGATGAACTCGACCACGTCGAAGCCCTGGTTCATGGCTTGTTTGATGAGCGGGTAGCCGGCGAGCGAACCGATGATGTAGAGGCCGGGCACGTTGCTCTCGTACCGATCGGAGAGCACCGGGATCGCTTCCGGCCGCGCGTTCGGAAACGCAACGCCCGCTCCCTCCACGAACGCGCGCGGCGGCACCCCACCGAGCCGACAGATCATCCGGTCGCAGCTGATGCGGCGCTCGCCCTCCGGTGTGTCCATCACCACAACCATGCGTCCACCTTCAGACGCGATCGCCCGGGGTTGCGTCCCGTACAGACACGAAAGCCGGGAACTCGGATCGCTGATTGCCGCGAGCACTGCATGCAGATTGCCGTCTTTCGCGCGACTGAACTCGTCGCGACGATTGACGATGATCACGTCGTTCTGCTTCGCGAGCGCAAGGGCGTTCTCGATCGCGGAGTCGCCGGCCCCGACCACGACGATCGTCTCGTCCTCGAATTCGTCGGGGTCGTCCAAGTGGTATTGCACCCCTGGCAAGTCCTCACCTGGTACGCCGAGCTTGCGCGGATTGCCCTCGAGGCCGATTGCGAGCACCACGTGCTCTGCCGCCACCCGCTCGCCACTGCCGAGCTCGATGGCAAAGTCGCCCCTGCTGCCGGAGATCTTCCTCGCCTCCGCGCCATAGCGAACATTGACGTGCTGCGCTTTCAGGTTGCCGCCCCAGACATCGAGCACTTGCTCGCGGCTACCGGCTGTGAATTCGAAATCGCTACGCAAATCGAGATAGCCGGGCTCGGCCATCACGTGTTTGCCTTTTTGGTAGCGCTGGATGGTATTGGCGTGTGCGCCGTGACCCTCGAGCAACACGTAGGAAGGCGCGCTTGCATTGCGCTCGCGATCGAGATGGGCAGCGCGAGCGGCGGCCGACAGGCCCGCAGGGCCGGCACCGACGATCGCTATGTGAAAGCGTCCGTTGCTCATCGGCGAATCAGGGCGCTCGCGTTCCCGGAACGACCGAGTCACCCATCGCCATCACCCTCCGCGATTTGGTCGCCGATATTACGGGCGCACGACGATTATCGAAAGGTCCAATGTCGTTCGAGCGCCCAATCGGATTCGTTGGCATCGCGGTCGCGACCCATGACACACATCCAATCATCGACGTGTGACACAATGCGCTTCGACTTCGTTGCGCCAAACACCGATGCACGACGACGATGCAACTCGGATCGTTGCCAAGGACGATGCAACCCGAGTGACCCGCAATGTGGCGGCCCCGCCTGCGGGTGATCTGGCTGCCGGAACGGTGGTGCGCGACCGATTCGTGATCGAAGACATTCTCGGTCGCGGCGGCATGGGCGTGGTCTACCGTGCCAAAGACCTCCGCAAGGAAGAGATGCGCGACAGCGACCCCTACGTCGCGCTCAAGGTGCTGGGAGGCGACTACAACCGCGATCCGCGCATGATGATGGCGCTACAGCGGGAGGCACGCAAAGCGCAGTCGCTCGCCCACCCGAATATTGCCACGGTCTACGACTTCGACCGCGACGGCGAGCAGGTGTACATCACCATGGAGGTGCTGGACGGCGCGCCATTGAACGAAGTGATCCAGGAGCATCCGCAAGGACTCGAGCGTCCGCTCGCGCTATCGGTCCTGCGCGGCATGTGCCTCGGCCTCGCCTATGCCCACAACAAGGGCATCGTGCACTCCGACTTCAAGCCGGGCAACGTGTTCCTGACACGCGACAATCGCACCCGCATCCTCGATTTCGGTATTGCGCGTGCGGCGCCAGCCGGCATGTTTCGCAGCGAGGCATCGACGACCACGCAGTTCGATGCCGGCGAACTCGGTGCACTGACGCCGTCGTATGCGAGTTGCGAGATGTTCGAAGGCCAGGAACCGCATCCGGCCGACGATGTGTTTGCACTCGCGATCGTCGCATACCAGCTGTTTTCAGGCCGTCACCCGTTCGATTTCACGCCGGCGATCGAGGCACGGCGCCAGGGCCTGGAGCCAGAGCCGATCAAGGGACTGAAACGACGCGAGTGGCGCGCGATACGGCACGGGCTCGCCTTCGAGCGCAAGGATCGCAGCGGCCACGCCGCCGAGTTCCTTCGCGATCTGGACGGCTCGCCGCGGCTTCGCCTCGCCGCTGCCGTGATCGCGACGCTCGCCATCGCGAGCGCGGGCTATGGCACGTACGACTGGTACACCACCCGGCTCGCCGAGTTACCCGAGGTCGCCTTCGAAGACCTAGAACCCACGGTCAGGGAGTCGTTCGGCCAAGCCATGAAGGATGGCGCAATTGCCGAGGAGTTCGGCGATGCCGCGGGTGCCCTCGACCGGTATCTGACCGCCTATCGCCTGCACCCGCGCAATCCGGATGCGGTCGAGCGCATCGAGGCGCTGATGACTGCACTGGCCGACACGGCGTTGGCCAGCGGCGATGCACGCGACGCGACGGTGCTCGGCGACAATCTGTCCGCGGTGATGGCGGTCGACGATTTCCTCGGCAAGCGGCCGAAGCTGGTGCGAGCCTTGCAGCGTCTGCAGGACTCGGCTGGCCGCTAGTCCGGGAGTCGCAGCAGTTTCGACGCACGCGACGCCGTTCACGATTCGACGGGCAGCGGGTTTTGCGCATCGCGCCGCTCTAGTACCATCCCACGATTCGCAGCGGGACAAGATCGTGCCACTCCGTTCACTGCTCGCTACCGTTCTGCTTCTGACCAGCGGCACGCTGCATGCCGAACTCCGGCAACTCACCTTCTATCACACCCACACGGGCGCAAGCCTGGAGGTGGTGTATCAACGCGATGGTGTCTACCAAGACGAAGCGCTGCGAGCGGTCGACGATTTTCTGCGTGATTTTCGCAACGGCGAAGAGCACGCAATCGATCCGGAATTGCTCGACGTGCTGTACGAGATCAAGACGCTGACGGGCAGCCACGCGCCGTTTCAGGTGATTTCCGCCTATCGCTCTCCGACCACCAACGAGATGCTGCGTGACCGATCGAAGGGTGTGGCGAAGAACAGCATGCACCTGCACGGCAAAGCGATCGACGTTCGGCTCACGGACGTGCCTCTCAGCCGGTTGCGCGACGTCGCGCTCGAGCTCGAGCGTGGCGGCGTGGGTTTCTATCCCGGTTCGGATTTCGTCCACGTCGATACGGGTCGTGTCCGTCGTTGGTAACCTCACGGTGAAACGTATCCTTCCCATCGTCGCGCTGCTGGCGATCGGCTGCGCAGCACAAGCGGCGAAGGAAACGAAGGGCGATGACAAAGCATTCGAGGGCAGTCGCACGATTGCCGACCTCTACGTGGTCGATTGCTTGCTGCCTGGTCAAGTACGGCAGCTCGGCACACGTACCTACCTCACCGCACGACGGCCTATCAAGACCACGGCCGCCGACTGCCGCATCCGCGGCGGCGAGTACGTCGCATACGACCGTGCCGACTACAAATCCGCTTTGAATGTCTGGATGCCGAGCGCCGAGGCCGGTGACGCCGAGGCTCAGGTGAACGTCGGCGAGATCTTCGAGCGGGGATTGGGAAGCGAGCCGAACTACGAGGCCGCGCTGATCTGGTATCGGAAGGCTGCAGCACAAGGCAATACCCGTGCGCAGTTCAACCTCGGCACGCTCTACGAGCAGGGTCTCGGTATCGAACGCGACCCCTTGGCAGCGCTCAACTGGTATCGGCAAGCATGGGGACTCGAGGCAGACGACGTGATCTTCGCGTCCGCAGCACAACGTGAGCAGGACGCGCTACGTGCCGAGCTCGAGGCACAGCTCGACGAGAAGAATGACCAGCTCGAATTGTTGAAGCGGCAACTCGGCGACGCCGAAGCGAAGTTGTCGGCCAGCAGCGTCGAGAACTCGCAGGCGCAGCGTGAGGCACGCACCTTGAAGGGCTTGATCGCGCAGCTCGAAGAGCAACAGAAGAAGCAGCGCGAGCAGCTCGCAAGCATTCCGCGCACGCGCGAACCGCAAGCAGCACCGGCACCGAAGGCGGTCGAGCCGCCGCCGACGCCATCGGCCACGCTCGTCTCGGGTGTGAATCTCGGTCGCTATTTCGCATTGCTGATCGGCAACCAGGATTACGACACGCTCGAGGATCTGAATTCGCCGCTGAACGACATCGCGCGCGCCAAGGAAGTGCTCGAGCAGAAGTACGGCTTCACCGTGCTGACGATCGCCGACGGCGACAACACTGCGGTGATGGAAGCCATCAACGATCTGAACGAGATCGTCGAAGACAACGACAATCTGCTCATCTTCTATGCCGGCCACGGTGCGCGGCTGTCCACCGGCGACAACGAGATCGGTTATTGGTTGCCGACCAACGCCGATGCACCGCCACGCGACACCTATTGGGTACCCAATGAATTCGTTACCGGGCACTTGTCACGACTGAAGGCCAAACGCGTGCTGCTGGTGGTCGATTCGTGCTACGCGGGACTCCTGTCGGCAGAGCCGACCTTCCTCTTGCTCGGCAACAACACGGCACGCTACTCGGACCCCGACTTCCTGCGCTTCAAGCTCGGCAAGCGGGCGCGCTTGCTATTGACCTCGGGTGGCGACAAGCCGGTGCTCGACGGCACTCCCGAGAATCACTCGGTATTTGCTCGCGCATTCCTTGACGCGCTTGCGGCCAACGACGGTATTCTGTCGGGACCCGACCTCTACGTTCGTATCCGCGACCGAGTCGTCGAAGCGGCCGCGCGCGTCGATTTCGACCAGCGTCCCGAGCTCAAGACGATCAAGGCTGCGGGGCACGAGGTCGGCGACTTTTTCTTCGTACCGAAGTAGGGAAATCGGGGACAGTTTACCTATTTCGCCCGTCGCCCAACGCGACGACTCGGGGCCCAATGCGAAATAGGTAAACTGTCCCCGATTTCCTAGCGCCGCGCGACGAATACCTCGTAGCTGCCGGGCTCGAGTTCCGAGTGCTCGATCGGCACCGAGCGGGCGTCATGGAAACCCACCTTCGCCAGCAACCGTAGCCAATCGGCTCGCGCAAACAGTCCGCCGACGTGGCGATCGTGATGAGTGCGTACACCTGCTGCATCGCGCATCACGAACACGTAGTCGACAATGTAGTTGGTGTCGTTTGGATCGGGGTCCCACACCCACTCCAAGTAGCGCAGTGCACGATCAGCACCATCGTGACCGCCGCACTCGGTCGACTCGCGAAAGTTCTCGCGAACGTGATCCGGACAGAACAATGCCACGCCGCCCGTTCGACAATGAACGAATGCGGTCCGCATGGCCGCCAGAAGATCGGCTTCGGTCGTCATGTAGCAAACCGCGTCGTGCACGAACACGGCATCGAACGTACGCCCAAGCCGCAAGCTGCGCATATCGCCCTGCACGTGCTCGCAGTCCGGGTTGAGCGCACGGCTGACGGCGAGCATGCCTTCGGAAAGATCGGTCAGCACCAGCTCGCGGTAGTTGCCTTTCATGTGCAGGGCGTTGTTGCCGCCGCCACAACCGAGCTCGACCACGCTGTCGAGCGGCCCTTCAACCGCACTACGCATGATCGCATGATACGCGGCGGCCTCTTCTTCGTAGTCGGCCGGTGCCGACATGAGGGGCCACCAAGCGGCAAAGCCGGTATAGAAGTCCGGTGAGCTCACGTTGGTCGATAGGCAGATGGCGTTCGCTGCAGTATAAACGGCCGGGGATAGACACTTTTCACCGTCATGACACCACTGCGCATCGCCGCACTCAGCCGCTGGCACGTCCACGCACCCGATTATGTACGCGTCGTCAATGAGCAGCCGCACGCGCAAATCTGCGCCGTGTGGGACGAGGCGTCCGATCGTGGCCGGCAATGGGCCACCGAGTTGCAAGTGCCGTTCAGTGCCGACTATCGCGAGCTGTTGGCCCGTCCCGACATCGATGCGGTCATGATCACATCCCCCACCGACATGCATCGTGAGCTCATCGTCGCAGCCGCGCGTGCCGGTAAGCACGTGTTCACGGAAAAGGTGCTGGCGACCAGTCTCGCCGACGCGAGGACCATCGCCGAAGCGGTGCGCGCATCCGACATCACCTTCGCGATCTCATTTCCGCGCAAGACCATCGGTCCCCTGCTGCTCGCGAAGTCGATGATCGAGAACGGCGAGATCGGCGACGTGACGCTGTTGCGGATCCGCATCGCTCACGACGGCGCGCTGCGCAATTGGCTGCCGGATCACTTCTACGACGGCAAAACGTGTGGCGGCGGCGCGATGATCGACCTAGGTGCCCACGGCATGTATCTGTCACGTTGGTTGCTGGGTGAGCCTCTGCGCGCGACCTCGATCTTCACGGATGTCACTGGTCGAGGTGTCGAAGACAACGCAATGTGTGCAATCGAATTCGCGGGCGGCGCCATCGCACTGAACGAAACCGCATTCGTAAGTTGGGGCGGTGGCTTCAGTGTCGAGATCGACGGTACTCGCGGCGGCTTTCAAATGCTGTCGCCACGCGACGTACGCGTCCGTCACGGCAACGACAAGCAATGGCGCGCGGCCGAACAGGTTCCTTTGGACGAGCCCCAACCCATTCCACGCTGGCTTGCCGCCATTCGCGGCGAGGGCCCACGAGAGTTTGGCATGGGCATCACGGAGGCCGTGCAATTGTCCGAGATGATGGAAGCCGCTTATCGCGCGCAGCGTGAGCACCGAAGCGTCGAATTCGAGGAGCTGGGAGAGACCGCGCCATGAGTGAACGAAAGCTGCGCTACGGATTCATCGGTGCTGGCGGCATCGCGGGTGAGCACATGACACATCTTTCCGCACGCAAAGACGTGGAATTGGTCGCGATGGCCGATCCCGACGAGCGAGCCATGGCGAAGCATGCGGCAAAGTTTGGCGTGCAACGATCGTTCGCCGATTGGCGCGAGATGCTCGCGCAAGCCGAACTCGACGCGGTGAGCGTGTGCACGCCCAACCGCCTGCATGCCGAATGTACGATCGGCGCGCTGGACGCCGGCTGCGACGTCTTGTGTGAAAAGCCGCTCGCGGCGAACGCCAAGGAAGGCGAGCGTATGGTCGAAGCCGCAGAGCGGCTCGGGCGCAAGCTGGTGATCGGCTTTCAGTATCGCTACAACCCACGCACACAATTCCTGAAACAGGCGGCGGACGACGGACAATTCGGGCGTGTTTTGTTCACGCGCGTGCAAGCGCTGCGCCGCCGCGGCATCCCGAACTGGGGCGTCTTTGGGCGCAAGGATCTGCAGGGTGGCGGCCCGCTGATCGACATCGGCGTGCACGTGCTCGAGATGGCCCACTACACGATGGGCTCTCCCCAGCCGGTCGCCGCAACTGCCAACATCTTCACCTACATTGGTGATAAACCCTCGGATCAAATCTCGTCGCGCTGGATGGGCTGGGACCACGCGACCTACGACGTGGAGGACCTCGCCGTCGGCCAAATTCGATTCGAAGACGGTGCTGTGATGCACGTCGAAGCCTCGTTCGCGGCGCACATCGAAAAGGACTATTGGAGCTTTCAGCTCATGGGCGAACGCGGCGGCGCGACGTGGGATCCACCGCGCATCTTCCGCGACGAAGCCGGCCACATGGTGGACAAATCGCCCGCTTGGCTCGCCGACGAACGCTTCGGCGGCATGTTCAAACGCAAGATGGACAATTTCATCGACCACGTGCGGTACGACGCACCGACCTTGGCACCCGGTCGCGACGGCCTCGCGGTTCAGCGCATGATCGACGCCCTTTACGCATCCGCGGAGCGCGGCGGCGAGCAAGTCGAGGCCTAGGCGCCACATTTCTGCCGATGCGCTTGCAGTCCTTGCGCTTCTGTTCGTCCTTCACCCGATTCAGGAACGCGGTTACGCTCGCATGGTTCTTGCGTGTCTCGAGTTCTGCCATGCCACTCCTCCGCCATTCACGTGCAAGGTTTCGGCATCGATGAAGCGTGAACGAAGCACCGTCGTCGAGCCGGAGCGAACGCTGCCTGTCCGAACCAATTGCGATGTCGCCGTGGTCGGCGGCGGGCCCGCAGGCATCGCGGCGGCCATAGCCGCGGCACGCAACGGCGCATCGACGGTACTCATCGAACGATATGGTGCGCTCGGCGGACTTGCGACCGGCGGTCTCATCATCTTGCTGCTCACGCTCGACGACGGTACCGGCCGACAGGTGATCGCCGGCTTGTGCCAGGAGATGATCGATCGACTGCACGCGCGCGGCGCCACCGTGCAACCGCCCGCCGAGTTGTGGGGCAGCGAAGATGCCGAACAAGTTGAAGCCTACAGTCGCTGGGGACTCGTCTGGGGCCGCAATCCAGCCGTCGTTCGCAACGCGGTCGCGTACGATCCGGAAGAATTCCGCGCAATCGCCAACGACATGGTCACGCAGTCCGGCGCGACGTTGCTACTACACGCATGGGGGGCGCGCGCCGTCGTCACCGACGGCCGCATCGACTACGTCGCCATCGAATCCAAGTCTGGCCGCGAAGCGATTCGCGCACAGGTATTCATCGACGCATCCGGCGACGGCGACGTGTTCGCTTCCGCCGGTGCACCGTTCGAGGCAGTCGAGGTGCACCCGTGGCTCTGGTTTCGCATGGCCGGCGTCACCGATGCCGATGCCGCGGTGCACGCCGCTCGGCATGGCGTATTCAAGACGCCGCCCGGTGAAGGACGGATTCTCGCGCCGTGGGGCGCGGCCGGTCGCATCGACCGCCAGATCTCGGCGATCGACGTCGCCGATCTCACCCACGCCGAGATCGAGTGCCGGCGCATGGTCATGGCCGAGGCCGATCGATTGAAGCGCGAAGTACCAGGGTTCGAGCAGGCGTTCATCACCGACATCGCCTCGCAGCTCGGCATTACCGAATCACGTCGCCTGCTTGGCAGCGCCGTACTGCGGCGCGATCAAGCCAATCAGCGTCTGGCCGGCGTCATCGCGCGCACTGGCAATTGGACCAAGGCGGGCATGACCTACGACATTCCGTTCGCCGCACTGCATACGCCTGCCATCGACAATCTGCTCGCCGCCGGCCGTTGCATCTCAGTCGACCATCGTGTGCATCACGCCACCAAGGAGATTCCCGCCTGTTTCGCAACCGGCGAAGCGGCCGGCACGGCAGCCGCACTCGCCGCGAGAAAGGGCATTGCGCCAGCCGCCCTAGACGTGCCCACGTTGCAGCGGCAACTGCTGCGCCAAGGCGCCATACTGGACCTTTGACGGAGGGAGAGGACGATGAAGCTGATTCCACTCATGACCCTGCGCGCAAAGCTCAGGCAACCTGCCGACGCAGTCGGCGCCACACCGCTCGGTCAACGCGGCATCGCCGAAGTCACCGAGGGTAGTTTCGAAGGCGAACGCCTGCGCGGTACGGTCGTGACACCGGGCGCCGACTGGTACTTGATCGGTACCAATGGCGTCCTCAACGTCGACGTGCGCGCAACACTCAAGACCGATGATGGCGCGTACATCTATGCGCAGTATCTCGGCAAACTGCACATGAACGACGCGGTCATGAACGCGCTCGCCAACGGTACCGCGACCCAGTTCGGCGATACCTATTTCATGACCCAACCACGCTTCGAGTCCGGCAGCGAAAAGTATGCGTGGTTGAACGGCATCGTCGCGGTGGCGGAAGGACGCGCCATCGAGAACGGTGTCGAGTATCTCGTCTACGAGTGTGCACACGGATGAATTTCAGCGACTACGAAGCATACGACGCGATCGGTTTGGCGGAGCTGATTCGCAAGCGTGAGGTATCGGCCGCCGAGGTTACCGACTGCGCGCTGGAACGTCTCAATGCCCGCAACGCCGTGCTCAATGCAGCAACCGGCGTTTTCGAGGACGCCGCGCGAGCGCGGGCAAGGGCGCCGCTACCGGACACGCCGCTTGCTGGCGTGCCCTTTCTAGTCAAAGACCTCACTTACATGAAGGGTGTCGCCTGCACGTTCGGTAGTCGCTTGTACGCCGACAACGTGGTCGATCACGACTCGACGATCGTCGAGCGCTACCGCGCCGCCGGTCTCGTCATCCTCGGCAAGACCAACACGCCGGAGTTCGGCCTCAACGTCGATCCGTGGAACACGAACCACACGCCGGGCGGCTCATCGGGCGGCGCGGCCGCAGCGGTCGCCGACGGTTGGCTCCCGGCCGCACACGCAACCGACGGCGGCGGCTCGATTCGCATCCCGGCTTCGTGCTGCGGTCTCGTTGGCTTGAAACCCACCCGCGGCCGCAACCCAGCGGGACCCGACACGGGCGAAGGTTGGGGCGGCATGTCTACCGGCCATGTGGTCTCGCGGACGGTCCGCGACAGCGCCGCCTTTCTCGACGCCGTGCACGGTCCGGCGCGTGGTGATCCCTACTTCGCGCCGCCAATGACCGGTTCGTACCTCGAGCAACACAGCACGCCGCCCAAGCCGCTGCGCATCGCCATCGATCTCAATGCCGTCACCGAGCAACCGCCGCACGCCGAATGCGTTGCTGCCGTCGAGCGCGCCGCACACTTGTGCCGCGATCTCGGCCATGAGGTCGAAGACGCCTCGCTGCAGTTCGATCGCGAGCGCTTCCGGCCGGCGACCTCGACGCTGGTCGTGGGCAACATCGCCAATTCGGTGTACGGCCGCTTGAATGCGCTCGGCCGCACGCTGCGCGACGGCGACATCGAACCGCACTCGCGGTTCATGGCGCAACTCGGTCGCAATGCCACTGCCGAGGACTACGCGCGTTCCTCGCAAGTGATCCATCGCGTTGGCCGCACGGCAGCGCGCTTCCACGAGCGCTACGATGTCATGCTGACACCAACGCTACTGTCTCCCCCGGTGCCGGTCGGCTGGCTCGATACCAAGAACTACGATGCGGCCGTCTTCAACGACCGCTTCGTTAAATTCTGGGGCTACACGAATCTGCAGAACGCGACCGGACAGCCGGCGATCTCGTTGCCCCTGCACTGGAGCAAGGACGGCCTGCCGGTCGGCGTGCAGTTCGTCGGTCGGTTCGGCGATGAGCTGACGCTGCTCAAGCTCGCGCGGCAGCTCGAAGTTGCCGCGCCCTGGTTCGGCAGAGTGCCGCCGCGCGCATGAAGGTTCTGGTCACCGGCTTGAGTGGCCTGATTGGCGGTGCGCTACGCGGCGCACTCGAGGCCAATCACGAGCTGACGGCGCTCAATCGGCGCGAGGTGGCGGGCGTGCGCACACATCGCACCGACCTTGCGGACTTGGATGCACTGAAGCCCGCATTCGAACGTCAAGACGTCGTCGTCCATCTCGCCGCCAAGGCCGGTGAGAACTATTCCTGGCAGGCGCTGCGCGATACCAATGTCGAGGGCACACGCCATGTATTCCAGGCTGCCGTCGAGGCGGGCGTGAAGCGCGTCGTATTCGCTTCCAGCGGCGCGACGGTCGCCGGCTGGGAGCACGAGGAACCGTACAAGGCGCTCATCGAGGGTCGCTACGATTCGCTACCAAGCAGCTGGCAGCGCATCACGATGGCGATGCCGGCAAGGCCGAGGGGAATCTACGGCAGCACCAAGGTTTGGGGCGAAGCGCTGTGTCGTCACTTCGCCGACACCTCCGCCACGTCCTTCGTCTACCTCCGCATCGGCTACGTCAATGCCGAAGATAGACCGCAGAACGCGCGCCAACGCAGCGTCTGGTGCAGTCAACGCGATGTGGTGAACGCGATCGTCGCGGCGATCGCCGCACCGCAAGAGATCCGCTGCGACGGATTCTTCGCCAACTCCGACAACGCCTACGGCTATCGGGACCTGCGCTACGGCAGCGAGCTACTCGGCTGGAAACCGCTCGACGCTGCTTGACGAGCGCGGCGCCAGTGCATCACATGCGCGATTGCGCCGGCGCGAAAGCGAACGGCGTCGGCCACGCGACTGGCGCATCCACCAGCACACCACCATGGTCGGCGTTCACGGCCAGATTGAGTGCCTGTTCGAGGATGGCGCGTTGCATGGCGA
>QJXZ01000347.1 GCA_003248125.1 Gammaproteobacteria bacterium
ATCGCACCGGCTTCGTGCACATGAATGGCCGCGTCTACGACCCGCGCATCGGCCGCTTCGTCTCCGCCGATCCGATCGTGCAATCGCCGACCTTCTCGCAGAGCTACAACCGCTATGCGTATGTGTTCAACAGTCCGCTGTCGTATACCGATCCGAGTGGGTTCAAGACTAAGCGAGACCCCAGCTACACCAAGGCGCAAGGCGCCAAGAAGCAAGAGCGTGAGAGCGATCCGGATTACTGTGAGGAGGATGGCTATCTTACGGAGGCAGACGGAGTGACGATCTCCTCCCGCGGCAGTGACACAGTAATCACTGCGCCTGCCGCCGGTTCTCAGTCCGGCGTCGTGAGCGCACCGTTCATGATCAGAGGGGGTCAGGTGGGTAGTCAGATACCTGACGGCGGAGTCGGAGTCGGGTCGGGCGGTGGAAACTCCAAGCGCAGCTCCCACGAGCAGGTTGACCACTGGAGCGGTGCCGCCGAAGCAGCAAGCTACGCTGCTGCCTTTGGCGGGCTAGCTGCGACAACGGCGGAAGGCTACCTCCTTGGCGAAGAGGGCTTTTGGCGAGATCCAAACACAGGGAATATCTATCGAATCGACCCAAGCGCGCAAAGGCCATTCTATGGAAACCAGTACACGTGGAAGCGTGCAAGCGTGTTCCAAGTTGGTGCTATCGCGAAAACCATTAGTCGCGCAACGTTTCTAGGCGGCGCAGTGCTGACTTACTTTGAATGGACGACCGGAAGAATCAACTTAGCTCCTGCCGCGAATGATGTAGTGTTCGCGCTCGGTGGGGCATTGGGTGGACCAGTCGGCTGGGGGATGGCCGCACTACACTTCGGTGCACGTTTACACTACGACCTTACTGGCGGGCAGTAGGAGACCGTGCGGCTTTCGGATCGATACGCTCTTGGTTTCTATGCCTTGTACGCGTGGAACCTCCGAACGTGGGGAGTGCGCGATGCCCCCGGCGTCAATGTCTGTTTGGTCGCAGGATTCGTACTTACGATCGTGACGATCTCAGTGTTCTCCGTCGTCGAATCGCTAGTTCACACAGGACTAGCGACTGTCCCTTGGCTTGGAGAGATTGCATCAATAGTTCTTTTTCTAGCGCTTGCGATCTTGCACTACGTTCGGATGGTGAGGGGAAAAGAAGACCAGATGCGAGAAGCGGTGGAACAGTACTTAGAACGAAAGATGCATCTCTACGCAGCAATTGCGTACATCCTGTCGACTCTCGGGGTTTCCTTTTTGCTCGGTTATCTATCGAGGGTGATCGATGGAATCGTGATTTGATATGTATGCGATCGCTCGATATCGGCATTGAAGAGCTACATTGGGGCGTGCGCATCGCTTGAGAACCGATTGAATGAAGCATCACTAGCAGACTATCTGGACGAGTGGGCTTCAATACCAAACTGTCCGAATTGCGGATGCTCCCATACGCAACGTTGAAGATGTTGCCGAAGAGCAGTGACCAAGCTATTCAAGGTGTAAGCCGAGGGGGCATCCAGGTGTGGATTGAGGAGCGGGAAGAGTGGGACGTTAGAGATCACGGTGCAAGCGTAAAGAAACTATGTGCTCGGCCTAGGGATCTCTCAGCTTGGCGGATTCAAGGTTTCGAAAGATGGTTCGCTAGCAGACTTGAACTCGGATGATGTGGAGTAGCGGTGGAAGTCGAGGGGCGACGCCAATCGGACGTGAAGTCAGCCGTGCGCGCACGTTTGGAAGAGCAAGGCAACCGCGGTAGCTGCGGTGGCGCGAGCAGCAACGATACGTTCTTGAGCTACGACGGTCAGAACAATTAGCCATGCAGCGAAGACCGCATCGCGAGCAAGCTCGCTCCCACCACAAGCTCGCTTCCACGATGAGTCACTGAGGCTGCGCGGCCCTTCAGGTCGTAACCGCGCCTTCGCTGGCCGATTTCACCAGCCGCGCGTATTTCGCCAACACGCCACGCTCGGTATAGGGCGTTGGTGGCCGCCAGCGCTGCCGTCTGGCGGCAACGGTTGCGTCGTCGACGTGCAGCGTCACTTCACGGGTCTCGGCATCGATGGTGATGCGGTCGCCATCCTCGATCAGTGCGATCAGGCCGCCGACGAACGCTTCCGGTGTGACGTGTCCTACCACGAAGCCATGCGAACCGCCGGAGAAACGTCCGTCAGTGAGCAGCGCGACCGACTTGGACAAGCCGCGGCCACTGATGGCACTGGTGGGAGAGAGCATCTCGCGCATGCCCGGCCCGCCCTTCGGCCCTTCGTAGCGCACCACGACCACGTCCCCTTCGACGACCCGGCCATCCATGATGGCGGCCATGGCGGCTTCTTCACCGTGGAACACGCGCGCGTGGCCGGTGAAGCGGAGCCCTTCGTGGCCCGTGATCTTTGCTACCGCACCGTCGGGCGCGAGGTTGCCGCGCAGGATGACCAGGTGGCTGTCCTTTTTGATCGGATCACCAAACGGTCGAATGATCTTTTGCTCGGCCGGATAGTCGGTGACGGTGGCGAGGTTCTCGGCAACCGTCTTGCCGGTCACGGTCATGCAGTCGCCGTTCAGCAGGCCTTCCGCGAGCAAGCGTTTCATGAGCGGCTGGATACCGCCGATGGCGATCAGCTCCGACATCGAGTACTGCCCCGCGGGTCGCATGTCGGCGAGCACCGGTACGCGTTCGCCGATGCGGGCGAAGTCGTCGATGGTGAGTGGCACCTTCGCTTCGTGTGCGACCGCGAGCAGGTGCAGCACGGCGTTGGTGGAGCCCTCCAGTGCGATGACCGTGGTGATGGCATTCTCGAACGCTTCACGGCAGAGGATGTCGGATGGTTTGATGCCGCGATCGAGCAGATGAAAGACCGCCGCACCCGCACGGTAGGCATCGTCGCGCTTGTTGCTCGACACGGCGTCTTGCGCCGAGCTGCCGGGCAAGGAAAGACCGAGTGCTTCGATGGCCGAGGCCATGGTGTTGGCCGTATACATGCCCGCGCAGGAGCCGGGGCCCGGAATCGCGGTCGCCTCCACGTCCTTGAGCTCGATGTCGGAGACTCGTCCGGCGGCGTGCCCGCCGACCGCCTCGAACACCGAGACGATGTCGCGGCGTTCCTTGCCGGGCCGGATCGTGCCGCCGTAGACGAACACGCTTGGCCGATCGATCCGTGCCATGGCCATCGCACAGGCGGGCATGTTCTTGTCGCAACCGCCGATTGCGACGAAGCCGTCGAATCCTTCCGCACCCACCACGGTCTCGATCGAATCCGCGATCACCTCGCGCGAGACGAGCGAATAGCGCATGCCCGGCGAGCCCATGGAAATGCCATCGGACACCGTGATGGTGTTGAACGTCACCGCCTTACCGCCGGCTTCGTCGGCGCCCGTTGCAGCCGCCTCGGCGAGCGTGTCGATGTGCATGTTGCACGGCGTCAAGTTGCTCCAGGTCGAAGCGATGCCGATCTGGGGTTTGCTGAAGTCGTCATCGGTAAAGCCGACCGCGCGCAACATTGCCCGCGCCGGCGTGTGCGTGATGCCGTCGACGACGATCGATGAGTGTCGGCGACGGTGATCGTTGGTCATGGGCGCCTCCTACAGCTTCTTCTTCATGACGATCGAGTTGCGCTGGTAGTTGTACAGCGCCTTCTTCGGTGCCGGTAGGTCTTCGACCGCAGCTTCGCCAAAGCCGAGTTCCTTGAACCAGTCGCGCGCTTGCGTAGTGAGCAAGAACAGCTCTTTGATGCCGAGCCGGCGCGCCTCCGACTCCACCTTACGCGCTAACGCCGTACCGTGCGCGATGGGATCGTCCCGATAGCTCGGATGGGTGGCGAGACACGCGAGCTCGCCCGCCGTGGTGCCCTCGAAAGGGTACAACGCGCAGCAACCGACGACGATACCGTCCAGCTCGGCGACGAAGAACCGGTCGATTTCCTGTTCGAGCTTGACGCGTGAACGCTTCACCAGCGCACCCGTGGCCTCGAGTGGTCGAATCAGCTCGATGATGCCGGCGACGTCGTCGCCGTTCGCGCGTCGCACGTGTTCCGCGCCTTCGTCGCTCACCTGCGTACCACAGCCTTGCGCGGTGAACAGTTCGCG
>QJXZ01000350.1 GCA_003248125.1 Gammaproteobacteria bacterium
ATCAATGCACCGTCGAAGCCAAGCATGGCATCCGCCAGCGCGACGATGCGGCGATTGGGCCGGGCGTGGGGCGCAGCGGCGGCGAGCGCCGCGGTCGAGTGCAGCGGATCGTTGCTGTGCATGACGTGCGCGACCAACGCGCACGCGGTGGAGCGGGAAATACCGGCGTAGCAATGGACCAGCAAGCTGCCCTCGAGAGGCCGCCAGGCGCCGAGGAAATCGATCAACGCGGCCACTTCCGCTTCACCGGCCAAGACGGCATCCGCCATCGGCTCGGAGATGTCGTGCACGCCGAGACGCAAATGGCGCTCGGCCGCGATTTCCGGCGGCCGCGTGGGCTGATACTCGGTTTGCACCACGCTGACGAGATGCGACGGCGTCAGTTCGCGCACCCACCGGGGCATCTCGTACAAGCTCGTGACAAAGATCGACCGCGACATGGCGCCAGCATACGTTTCCGCCCGCGCCATGTCATAGCAGAAAATCGGCGACCGCTACCGGTGTCTCCTGGCGCTTGTAGCCAGCGCTGCGCGCACTCGGAAATCGGTAACTGTCACCGATTTCTCAGTGCGGGTGCACGCGCACGGGAAGCTTGGTGTAGCCCTTCACGAACGACGACAACGTCCGCTCCGGCTCGCCCACCACCTCGACGAAGTGGAAGCGCTTCATGATCTCCTCCCAGACGATCCGCAGCTGCATCTCGGCAAGGCGATTGCCCATGCAGCGGTGGATGCCGAATCCGAACGCCAGGTGATGGCGTGCATTCGGCCGGTCGATGATGAATTCGTTCGCGCGGTCGATGGCATCCTCGTCGCGGTTGCCGGAGACATACCACATGAGCACCTTGTCGCCGGCCTTGATCTGCTTGCCGCGTAGATCGGTGTCTACCGCTGCCGTACGACGCATGTAGGCGAGCGGTGTCTGATACCGGATGATCTCGGAAACCATGTTCGGAATGACGCGCGGATCGTTCCTCAGTTTCGCGTACTCGCCGGGGTTTTGGTTCAAGAACAACACGCCGCCGGAAATCGAGTTACGGGTGGTGTCGTTGCCACCGACGATGAGCAGGATCAAGTTGCCGAGATACTCCATCGGCCGCGTGATCATGTCTTTAGTGGTCTCGCCATGGGCCAGCATGGAGATCAAATCGAGATCGTCGCCTTTCGGCTGATTGGCGCGTTCGTGCCAGAGACGCGTGAAGTACTCCAGACATTCCAGGAGCTCGGCACGTCGCTGATCCGGCGAGTCGACGATGCCTGAGCCCGGCGCCGCGGTCGCGACATCCGACCATCGCGTCAGCTTGTAGCGATCCTCGAAGGGGAAGTCGAACAGCGTCGCCAGCATCTGGGTCGTGAGTTCGATCGATACGCGCTCCACCCAGTTGAACGTTTCGCCAACGGGCAATGAATCCAAGATGCGCGCGGCACGCTCGCGGATGGTGCTCTCGAGCTTGGCTAGGTTGCGTGGCGCGACCACCGGGCTCACCGTGTTGCGTTGTTCGTCGTGCTTCGGCGGATCCATCGCAATGAACATGGCCGTACGCATGATTTGCTGCTCCGGCACGTTCACGGGTGGGCCGATGGTAATGCCGCCGGCGGATGAAAATATGTCGTGATTCTTGTCGACGTACAGGATGTCTTCGAACTTGGTGATCGACCAGTACGGTCCGAATGGGCTGTCCGCGCAGTAGTGCACGGGGTCTTCCGCGCGTAGCCGCTCGAAGTAGCGCCAATGCGCGTCTTGTTGGAACAGCTGTGCCTGCACGACGTCGATGGCGTCGAGCGGCAGTGAATATGGATCCGGTATCGCCGCGTCGGCTTGCGAAATCGCCTCGCTCATGTCGATTCTCCTACTGCTTTCGCGGCAGTATACCCGCATGGCAAATCTCGACGGCAGCGTGGCGGTCGTGGCCGGCGCAACTCGCGGCGCAGGTCGTGGTATCGCACGCATGCTGGCCGAGGCAGGCGCCCTCGTGTATTGCACCGGCCGCAGCACGCGCGGCCAGCTCGCCGGGCCCCGGCCCGAGACGATCGACGAAACCGCCGAGCTGATCACGGCAGCGGGTGGTCGGGCGATTGCCATTCGTACCGATCATAGCGATCCAGCCGCGGTCGAAGCGCTGTTCGAACGCGTGATCGCCGAGACCGACCGCCTCGACGTGGTCGTCAACGATATCTGGGGCGGCGACCAACTGACCGATTGGCGACCGTTCTGGGAACAAGATCTGGCAAGGGGATTCCAACTCCTCGACCGCGCGGTGCGTACTCACATCATCACCAGCCGCTACGCGCTCCCGCACATGATCGCGCGCGGCCGCGGCCTGGTGGTCGAAGTCACCGATGGCGCACACAATGGCTATCGCGGCACGCTGTTCTACGATCTCGCCAAGATGGCGACCATTCGCCTCGGCTTTGCGCTAACGGAGGAACTCGCCCCGCATGGGGTAACCGCGCTGACTGTCACGCCAGGCTTCCTGCGCTCCGAGGCGGTACTCGACGGCTTCGGCGTCACTGAGGCCAACTGGCGAGTGGCAATTCCGAAAGCGATGGGTTTCGAGGCATCGGAGACACCCTGCTACGTTGGTCGTGCCATTGCCGCACTCGCCGCGGATCCGTACGTCGCCAGCAAGTCCGGCGGCGTATACGCAAGCTGGCGGCTAGCTCGCGAATATGGATTCACCGACATCGATGGTCAGACGCCGCATTGGGAGGAGTTCGTGCGCAGCTCGCTCGAAGTGATCGCCGCGCGCGGTGGGCCTACTACCGACGAAGAGCGGTTCTGGATAGACGCCTGGCACGGGCAGCTGAAACGCGAGCCCGAGTGGCACGATCTCACGGCCCGCATTGCACCATTTACCCGCAATCCACCGCCTGCGAGCACCGATTCGTGATTCGGCGCGTGGTCGTCTGCGGCGCCGCGGGTCGCGACTTTCACAACTTCAACGTTGCACTACGCGACGACCCGACCGTGGAAGTCGTGGCGTTCACGGCGACGCAGATTCCGGGCATCGAGACACGGCGCTTTCCCGCCGCGCTGGCCGGTGCGCGCTACCCGAGCGGGATTGCCATCGTTGCCGAAACGGAGCTCGAAGCGTTGTGTCGGCGCGAACGCATCCACGACGTGTTGTTCAGCTACAGCGACGTCAGCCACGCTGACGTCATGCACGTCGCCTCGCGCGTGCTGTCGACGGGCAGCGGATTTTCGCTGTTGGGACCCGGCGCCACCATGCTGGTGTCCAATCGCCCGGTGGTGGCCGTGTCGGCAGTGCGCACTGGCTGTGGGAAATCGCAGACCGCGCGCTACCTCGCCCGTGCGTTGAAAGAGGAAGGCCATCGCGTCGCCGTGACGCGGCACCCAATGCCGTACGGCGATCTCGATCGCCAGCGCATGCAGCGCTTCGAATCGCTCGCCGACCTCGATCGAGCAGCGTGCACGATCGAGGAGCGGGAGGAGTACGAGCCACACATCGCCGCCGGCAACGTCGTGTTCGCCGGCGTCGACTACGCCGCCATCCTGCGCGCCGCCGAAGCCGAGTGTGACGTCATCGTCTGGGACGGCGGCAACAACGACTTCCCATTCTTTCGACCCACCGTGCACGTCGTGGTGTGCGACGCGCTGCGGCCCGATCAGCTCACCACGCATCATCCCGGTGAGGCTGTGCTGCGCATGGCCGACGTCGTGGTCATCAACAAGATCGACGCCGCACGACCGGCGACGGTCAACGAGCTCGAGCACGACATCGGCCGGATTCGCGCCGGTGTACCGATCGTGCGGGCTCAATCGCCCGTGGTCGTCGACGACGCGACACGGCTGGTCGGCAAACGCATGCTCGTCATCGAGGATGGGCCCACGATCACCCACGGTGGAATGCCATACGGGGCGGGCTTCATTGCAGCGCGGGAACTGTCCGACATCGAGGTCGTCGACCCACGTGTGAGCGCGACACCCGGCATCGCCAGCGTGTACGCCAAGTACCCGCATATCGATCGCGTGCTGCCCGCCATGGGCTACAACGAAGCGCAGCTCACCGAGCTGCGCGGTACCGTCAACGCCAGTCGCGCCGAAGTGGTGCTGTCGGCAACGCCGATCGACCTCGCCCGCCTCGGGGGATTCGAGCGACCCATCGTGCGCGCCCGGTACGGTTACGTCGATGCCAGCGAGCCAACGCTGCGGCACATCGTTTCGCAATTGCTGCGAGAGGCACGTCAGCGGTGAAGCGGCTCGTGGTGGCACTCGGCGGTAATGCACTGAGCCCGCCCGCGGGCGACCAGAGCTACAGCGCGGAGCGCGCATCGGTGGTCGGCGCCGCGCGATCGTTGGCAGCGCTCGCCGCGCGCGGCTATCGGCTATTGATCGTGCACGGCAACGGTCCGCAGGTGGGGAGGCTGATGAGCCACGAGCCCGATCCAACCGATCTCGACGTGCATGTCGCCCAAACTCAGGGCGAGCTCGGCTACCTGCTCGCTGAGGCCATGGCGAGAGAGTGCGCCGATCCCCTAGCGGCGCTCGTCACACGCGTATTGGTTGATGCCGACGACGACGCCTTCCACAGGCCGAGCAAACCCATCGGTCCCCTGCTCGCCGATCGACCGGAGATAGGCGCATCCGCTCGAATCGACGGCGGCTGGCGCCGTGTAGTGGCTTCGCCTCGTCCACGAGCCATTGTCGAATACGCAGCGATTGCAGCGCTGCTCGAGACCCATCACGTGATTGCGGGCGGCGGCGGCGGCGTGCCGATCGCGCGCGTGAACGAAACGAGTCGCCCAATGGCGGGCGTAATCGACAAGGACTGGGTGGCCGCTCGGCTGGCCATCGACCTAGACGCCGCGTCTCTCGTGTTCGCCACCAATGTCGCGGGCGCGGAACGCGCTCACGGCACGAACAACGCCCAGCTGCTGCCGCGCGTCGACGTTGCGGCCGCGCGCGCACTGCTCGCGCAAGGAGAATTCGCGTTGGGGTCGATGGCACCAAAAGTGGAGAGCGCCGTCGATTTCGTCTCGGCAAGCCATCGTTCAGCAGCCATCGTGCACACCGACGTGCTGGCTAGCGCGCTCGATGACCCGCCTCCCGGCACGCAGGTGGTTCCATGACGCACGTATCACGAAACGAGAGGAGATCGTCCCAACCACTCCGCAAAGGTGCGCGCGTATGCCGCAGCGCCAACGAGCTTCAAGTGATTCGACTCGAGCAGCTGCGCATGTGATACACGGCCGAGCCAGAGTTCCGTGAGCGCCATGAGAGAGGTCACGACGTAGACATCGACGTCGAATGCACGATCTTCGTCGCACAACTCGACTCGCCCCTCGTCCACCACCAAAAACCAGCTTCGGTTCGGTGCATCGTCGAACTTGAAGCACAGAATGGATCGGCCCGACGGCAGCGCATCGACGATCAACGTCCGCTCGATGTCGCGCATGAGCACATCGGCATTCAGGTCTTCCGGGGCGAGCGTTGCATCGCCCCAGCGCAAACCCCACCGTCCCAACGCCATGATCACGGGCTCTAGGTCGCGTCCTGCTTGAGTGAGTCGATACTCCACCGAACGACCGTCGGGTGCCGTGCGGCGCATGACCACACCATGCGCTTCGAGCGTACGCAGTCGATCGCGCAGTACCGAAGGCGAGATGCGCGGCAACGCGCGCCGCAAGGCGTTGAAGTGCGCCACACCGGTCAGCATCTCCCGTACGATGAGCAAGGTCCAACGCTCACAGAGCAAGGCAGCGCTCTTGGCGATGGGACAGTAGTCGCGATAGTCGTACACGCATCACCCGGTACGAATTTCGTACCGGAATGGTACGGGATTCGCACTATCGACCGACAGGGAGGTCAACTAGTCTGCCGCTGTCTCGAACGCACTGGAGTTGCGCCATGACGACACCACGACTTCTCACGCTGACCGACGGCGGCATCGAAACGACGCTGATCTTCCATCAGGGCATCGCGTTGCGCGAGTTCGCGGCGTTCGAGCTGCTGAGCAACGAGGCCGGCACGGAGGCACTCGCCGCGTACTACACGCCCTATCTCGACATGGCGCGACGGCAGAAGGTGCCATTCGTGCTGGAGAGCCCGACCTGGCGGGCCAGCGGCGATTGGGGCACACGGCTCGGCTACAGCCGTGCAACGCTCGCCGACTTCAACCGCAAGGCCATCGACCTGATGTTTGCGTTGCGCGGCCGCTACGACGACGTGAATACCACCGTCAGCGGCTGTATCGGCCCGCGTGGTGACGGCTACGTGACAGGTAACGTCATGTCCATCGACGCCGCCGCCCGCTACCACGGCGACCAGGTCACCGCCTTCGCCCAGCAGGGGGTCGATCGTGTCACGGCGATCACGATGACCAATGTCCCGGAGGCGATCGGCATCGCGCAAGCCAGTGCCGCCGAGGGTTTGCCGGTGGTGGTTTCCTTCACGGTCGAGACCAACGGCCGTTTGCCGTCGGGTACCACACTTCGGGACGCTATCGCTGCGGTCGACGATGCCACCGGCCGCCGACCTGCCTTCTATATGATCAATTGCGCACATCCAAGCCACTTCGAGGCCGTGCTACGCGATGACGCGCCCTGGCGTGATCGCATCGGCGGCGTACGTGCCAACGCCTCGCGCAAGAGCCACGCCGAGCTCGACGAGGCGGCCGAGCTCGACGAAGGTGATCCGGCCGAACTTGCGCGCGACCACGGCACGCTGCGCGCCTTGCTCCCGAACCTGCACCTCGTGGGCGGCTGTTGTGGTACCGATCACCGCCACGTCGCGGCAATCGCCGCCGCGTGGCACCGTGGATGATGTTCCCGCGGCCGCCGCAGATGAGGCATAGTGCAGCACCTCATCGCGCGGTTACCCCGCATGTTCCGAACCTTCGTCGCCGAGCTCAAACGCCGCAAGGTGCTGCGTGTTGGCGGCGTCTACGCGGTCGTGGGGTGGGGCATTTTGCGCGGCGCAGACGAGCTGTTTCCGTTGCTCAATCTGCCACCGTGGTCGGTGACGCTGGTTGCCGCGTTGCTGTTGGCTGCCTTTCCGATCGCGCTCATCATCACATGGGCGTTCGAAATCACGCCCGATGGCGTCAAGCGTACTGAAGGCACGGCACAGGAATTCACCACGCCACGAGGCATTTGGATCGAGGCGAGCCTATTGGTCGGTATCGTCGTCGTCATCGGTATATCGGTCGCGGATCGGTTCGACGATGGTGCGGCCAGCGAGGATGTTCTCGACGATTCTCTGATCAATTCGATCGCGGTGCTGCCGTTCACGAGCTTCAGTGACGACGCCGAGAGCAACTACTTCGCCGACGGACTCACCGAGGAAATCATCCACGACCTCGCCCAACTGTCTGGTCTCAAGGTGAGCGGACGCACATCGTCGTTCCACTTCAAAAACCGCAATGAGGATTTGCGCGAAATCGGCAAGGCATTGGGCGTCGCCAATGTGCTCGAAGGCAGCGTTCGCCGTGCTGACGGGCGTGTGCGAATCACGGTGCAGCTGGTGGCGGCAAGCGACGGATTCCACCTCTGGTCGCAAACCTACGACCGTGGTCTCGACAACATGTTTGCGATCCAAGACGACGTCGCGAGCAGCGTCGCCACTGTTCTGGCCGTGCGTCTCGGCGATGGCGCACGCGATGCACCCACCACCACGGCCGGTGCGCCCTACGAGCAGTATCTGATCGCTCTCGCTCTGCTCGAAGACGGCGGGCTCGAGGCGTTGACGCGTGCACGCGCGATCTTCCAGGCACTGAGCGCTGCGCGTCCCGACGACGTCGATGCGCTCGCGGGCTTTGCGCGCGCCACCATCTACCTAGCGGGCGCTTATCTCACGCTGGATTTCGAAAGCGCCGCCGCCGAGGCGATAGCCGCCATCGAGCGCGCGCTGGCGATCGATGTCCGATCCGTGAATGCCAACGCAACCGCCGGCTTCGTTTACACAGCAATCGCCCACCGTACCGACGAGCGGCGCTATTTGACGCAAGCCGAACAAGTGCTTGCGCGTGCTGCGGCACGCGCACCGAGCGATGCAGATGTACTCACCGACTACGGCGGGTTGCTGAACGAACTCGGCCGGCATGCAGAGGCGCTTACCATGCTAAGGGACGCGGTCGACCGCGATCCCTTCGCAGCGCCGGCTATGCTGCAGCTGGCCATGGCGCTGCAAGGGCTCGGCCGGCTCGCCGACGCGCGCGCTCATCTGGAGCGCATGCTCGAGCGTTTTCCGAACCACGACGCGACGCATCTCGAGCTCGGCGAGCTGTTGGTTGCACAAGGTTTGTTGGTCGAAGCCCTACCGCACGTCGAACGTGCCCACGCCAGTCACACCAATCCGCGCGCCAGTTTCGTGTTGGCGCACATCTTCGCGAATCTCGGTATGACGGCTGAGCTCGAACGCGTGATTCACGACGGCGACTACTCGCCCATCATGCGCGCGCTCGGCCAAGCGATTCTCTTCAACGTCCATGGAGACGATGCGGCGACGCAACGCTTGGCCCGCGATCAGCTCGACTTGACCGGTGATCGCATCTGGCGGCCGCTGTTGGTGTCCTGCGCGCTGATCAACGGCGATCTCGCCACGGCACGCAGCGAAATCGCCATCCTCGACGCGCAACTTCTCTCTCCCTCACCGACGATCACGAACTCGCATTCCGAGACGATACTCGCGGCCGCCGATCTCCTGCGCCGCGAGGGCGCGACCGAACAGTCCAGGTGGCTGCTCGAACGCTTGCTCGAGCGATTGGCACCGATCGAGCGGAGCTACGATCCCGCCACTGCCAAAATCCTGCGCGCCAAGGCGTTGGCGGCGCTCGAACGCGACGACGAGGCGATGGTCGAGCTCGAAGCGGCACGTCTACAGGGCTTTCGCACGTTGTGGGACTTCGACAATTTCCAACGTCTCGATCGCACGCCGCAGTTTGCGGCGCTTGGCCACAACCCTCGCTTTCGCGCCTTCGTTGCCGCCATAGAGGCCGCCAATGCAGCTGCCAGAGAACAGCTCACACAATACCGCTCGACACGGAGAAGCAATGACTCGACAAGCTGACAAGGGCATCGCGTTTCGCGCCTTGCACGAACGTTCGGGTGTATTCGTGATTCCCAACCCATGGGACGTCGGGTCTGCGCGACTTTTGCAGGGGCTCGGCTTCGAAGCGCTGGCGACCACAAGCGCCGGCTTCGCCAATACGCTCGGCAGGCTCGACGGCCAAACTCGTCTGGAAGAGAAGCTCGCCCATTGCCACGCGTTGGCAGCGGCCACCGACATACCAATCAGCGCCGACTTCGAGAATGGCTTCGCGCACGAGCCAGAGGCGATTGCGGTCAACCTGATGCGAGTTGCAGAAGCTGGTGTGGTCGGCGCGTCGATCGAGGATTTCACACGCGATGAGGCGCGCCCGATCTACGATTTTGCGCTCGCTGTGGAACGCGTACAGGCGGCAGCAGAGGCGGCCCGTAAGCTCGGTTTTCCGTTCACACTCACGGCCCGCGCCGAAAATCTGCTGCACGGTGTTCGCGACATGGACGATACGGTTCACCGACTGCAAGCCTTTGCCGCAGCTGGTGCAGATGTGGTGTATGCCCCGGGATTGAGAACGCTCGAGCAGGTCGAGCAAGTCACCCGCGCGGTCGACAAGCCCGTCAACGTGCTCGCCCCGATGGTTCGCGGCGCCACTGTCGCGACGCTTGCGAAGGCTGGTGCCAAGCGTCTCAGTCTCGGCGGCGCGCTCGCCAACGCCGCATTGGCGGCAGCGATTCGCGCCGGCAAGGAGCTCCGTGAGAGCGGCGGCTTCGGTTGGCTGGCGAGTCTGGTGCCCGGCACCGAGATCGCCCAGTTGATCGGCGATGGTGGCGTCGCGGCTAGACGCGACTAGACGCGGCCGGCCACCGTCAGCCACCAGCTTGCACCGTACGCGCCGTTCTGAAATCCTCGGTGCAAGCTCGGGAGGACAGTCCATGCGCGGCGCCAACATCGGTATTCGTCCACTCACACCGCACCTCGGCGCAGAAGTCGAGGGCGTCGATCTGTCTCAGCCATTGACCGACACTCAATTCGCCGACATCCAGCGCGCTTTCCTCGATTGGTCGGTGCTGGTGTTTCGCGACCAGAAACTCGACCGCGAGCAACACAAGGCCTTTGGCCGCCGCTTCGGCAAACTGCACGTGCACCCACTGAAGGCATCGCCCGGCTACGAGCAACACGGCGATCCCGAGATACTCGTAGTGAAGACCACCGCCAAGTCGAAGTTCACGGCGGGCGATGGTTGGCATACGGATGTCACTTGCGATGCCGAGCCGCCGATGGGCTCGATGCTATATGTCACGCAAGTGCCGCCGAATGGCGGTGGCGACACGTTGTTCGCCGACATGTATCGCGCCTTCGATACGTTGTCGGCGTCCATGCAGCGCTATCTCGAATCGCTGACCGCCGTCCATGATGGCGCGCGACCCTATGTCGGGAATTACGGCTATGCGTTGCCCGGTACTGCAACCTACCCCAAGAACGAGCACCCGGTGGTCATCAAGCATCCGGAGACCGGCAAGAAGGTATTGTTCGTAAACTCCGGATTCACCACGCACATCAAAGGGCTCAAATCCTTCGAGAGCCGGGCGCTGCTCGACATGCTGTTTGCACACATCGCGAGCACCCCGTCGCTCACGTGTCGCGTGCAGTGGCAACCGAACACGCTGACGTTCTGGGACAACCGATGCACTCAGCATCATGCCGTGTGGGACTACTTTCCCGACACGCGTTATGGCGAACGGGTGAGCATCGTCGGCGAGCGACCGAGCGCCTGATGCGACTTGCAAATCGCGTAGCAGTCATCACTGGCGGCGCCAGCGGCATGGGCCAAGCGACCGTCATGCGATTCCTGGCCGAAGGTGCGAACGTGGTGATCGCCGACTACAACGTGACGACCGGTGAAGCGACAGCCGCGCAAGCACGCCGTGCGGGGTTTGCGGACACCGTGTCATTCGTGAAGACCGACGTCGCGAGCGAAGCGGATATCGCAAGCATGCTGGCACACGCCGTCGAGCAGTTCGGGCGCCTCGACATTCTCTTCAACAATGCGGGCGTCGGTGGCGCGATCGGACCGCTCACGGAGACTTCGGTCGAGGATTGGGACTACACCTTCGACGTGTTGGCGAAAGGCGTGTTCCTCGGCATGAAGCATGCAGCGAGAATCCTGCGCGCGCAGGGAGAAGGTGGCGCGATCATCAATACGGCCTCGGTCGCGGGGCTGTCAGGCGATGGCGGACCGCTCGCCTACTCGGCGGCCAAAGCGGCGGTGATCAACATGACGCGATCGGCGGCGGTGGAACTCGCTCCCGACCGCATTCGCGTCAACGCGATCTGTCCAGGGTTCATTGCCACACCGCTCGCATCCGGTGGCACCGACCTCGAGCGAACACGGCAATCGTTCGCCACTTCGCAACCGTGGCCGGACTACGGTCGCGGTGAGCATATCGCCGGCGCTGCGCTGTTTCTGGCGAGCGACGACGCCGAATTCGTCACCGGCGAGGCGTTGGTGGTCGACGGGGGCTTGACCGCCGCCGGGCCCGAGCTGTCGAAAAAGTTTCCACGTGTGTCGGCGCGCAACTCCAAAGTGTCCGGCATCACCAAGGGCAGCACCGGCGAGCCGCCCCATCTCCGCCGGCTGTAGCATGCCCCGGGGCGATTAGCGCGCTTCGAGGGCGGCGCCATCGATGCCCCTGATTGACGGCTGTGTGGTGCCGATCCCGACCACCACCAGCAAAAATGCGCCTGCACCCACCATCACGGCGGTCACGATCGACGTTTGTGTCGCGATGGCACCGAGCAGTAGACCGCCGAGCGGCATGAGGCTGTAGGTAATGGAGTGGACGCCCATGACGCGGCCGCGCAACGCATCGGGCACTTCGAGCTGCATCACGGTCATGGCGCTGATCATGAACACCGACGTGCAGACCGAAATCGTGAATGCAGCGCCCAGCGCAAGGACGAAGACGCCGCTTTGTGCCGCCAGCGCGAACATGCACAGCAAAACGCCCGATCCGAACGCCGCGCCGAGCAGCAACAGGCCGAGCCGCCTTACGTGTTGCGTACCGCCGACCACTAGCGTGCCGAGCACCGAGCCCACGCCAGACACCGACAGCAGCACACCGTAGCCGGTCTCGTCGCTGCCGAGCATCGCAACGAATGCCGGCAACAGCTGCATGTAACTGCTGACGAAAAACATGCCGGCGTAGGAGGCGAGTATCAGCCACCGGAACAGATCGTGGCGTGCAATGAACTCGAATCCGGCCGCCACCTGCCGCAATGGCGAATGATCGCGGTTGCCCGGCAATTGGATCGGCATGCGCGCCATCACCGCGTACATCACGCCGTAGCCGCCGGCCGCGAGTGCGAACAAGACCCACGTGTCGGTCAATGCAATCAGTATTCCACCCAGGGCGGGAATCACCATGCGTGTCGCCTGCCACAAGAACGAGTTGAGCGCGACCGCGGACAGCAACCCGGAGCGCTCGATCAGGTGCGGAAATATCGATTGCCGGGTCGGCCACTCGATGCCGCTGACGAAGGCACCTGCGGCGGCGATCGCCCAAACGTGCCACACCTCGACGACACCGGTCGCGTCGAGCAGCGCGAGCAACAGCAGCAACGCACCGGTCAGTATCGACGTCACGAGGATGATCTTGCGCTTGTCGAAGCGATCCGCCAGAGCACCACCAAACAGCGAGACCAAGATGTTGGGTACCGAGGCGGCCGCTCCGAGCACACCGAGATCGAGCGCCGACCCGGTCAGCTCGAAGACGAGCCAGCCCTGCGCCAGGGTAACGAGTTGCGTTGCCCCAACGGACGCAAAGGATGCAAACCAGTAACGGCGGTACAACGGGAAGCCGAGCGCCGGATATCGGGTGAGGATCGCGTTCATCATCTGCTTCAAGCCACTTGCTTCAAGCCATCTGCTTCAAGCCACGGCCAGCGCGCGACACTCCCGTTCGCGACCTCGCACGATGCGGCGGCCGGCCAGCGGACCCAACGTGGCAGTGACCACCGTGCACTGATCTTCACGCCGATCACGATGGTAGTAGATCACCACCCAATCGTCGGTCTTACCGAGATCGTGGGCACGCTTCGTGTTTGAGTAGAGCGCCGTGAAGTCCCAGCCGTCGCGCGCGCAGTGAAGAATCGGCAGCCAGCGTTCGTGCTTGGGATTGAAACGCCCGCGGCGCAATGCGGGTGAGCTCACCGCGTGCCGCGCGCTCGCGGTACTCGGCGTCAACGGCGAGCAAAGTTTCGACGTCGGGCCGGTCCGCGACGCGTACGGGTGCCGCGCGGTGATAGCGACGTGCGCCCAACATGCCCGCGATGGCCGCCTTGATCGTTTCGACCTTTTTTTCGCCTAGCCCTTCGACGCGGGCCAATCGCCCATCGTGGGCCGCCTGCTCGAGGTCCTCCAGTGACGTAGCGCCCAACTCGTCGTGCAAGCGGTGGGCGAGCTTCGGGCCGATGCCAGGCAGCCGTTGCAGCTGCGATTCCGGCGCCTGTTCCGCCTCCAACCGATCCAACAGGCCCAGACCACCTGTCTCGACGATTTCCGCAATCGCTCCCGACAAGCTCTCGCCAACACCATCGATGCGGCGCAGTCCATCGACACCCTCGCGTCGATAGACCGCCGCCGCCACCTCGTGCCAATCGCGGAGGTGGGCCGCGGCGAGGCGATAGCTGCGTACGCGAAACGGATTGGCATCCTGCGCTTCGAGCAGATCGGCAACTCGTTCCAACACGCGCGCGACCGTGTCGTTGGCGATCGCAGGAGCGTTCACGTCGTACCTGCCGGTGGTGTCGCTTGCAGCGACACGCGACGATAGAGAAACGACAGCTCACCGCTGTGTACGGGTACCGCGAGCGCGCCGCGCGCAGCCTCGAGCCGCTCGGCCGCCGGCGGCAGCGACCAGCGCAACTCACCGACATAAGCATCCACGGCACCCTGCCCGGTGAGTTCGAGCTCGATGTCGAATCCGTCCGGCGGCGGCGCCATCATCGTGAGTGATACGTAGTCCGCATCGCCGCGGGGTGTCATCACCACAGCACGGCCCGCGATCCTCGCCGCTGCTGCCACTCGATCTTTCGGTAGCCAGATGACGATGCCGTCGACATCCGCTGGCGCCGTCACTCGGTGGCGTTGCCGCATCGGTTCCGATGCGAGATTGGGCCCGAACCGGGTGGCGAACTGGTGATCATCGTAAGGCGCGTCTGCA
The DNA here is from genome assembly GCA_003248125.1 of Gammaproteobacteria bacterium. GTDB lineage: Bacteria > Pseudomonadota > Gammaproteobacteria > Pseudomonadales > Azotimanducaceae > SZUA-521. Next base: position 14,226 of record QJXZ01000350.1, read on the forward strand.
GCTTCGCGCAGTTCGGCCGCCCAAGGCACGACGCGCTCGCGACGCTCGAAGCCAGCCAGCGCGCGGATTCCATCAGGCAGCGGCTCCGGGCTCGATGCGGTGAACACAGCCGTTGCGGTGTCGACGTCCGCGAAGTAGCCAAAGTTGAGATGCTGGGGCCGCTCGGTGGAATACAACGATGCTCGTGGCGCCAGACCAATGCCGATCGCAACAATAGCCGTCGCCCCCGTCAGGATCACGCGTCCTAGATCTCGTGGCGCTAGCGGGATCAATAGCGTCACCATCAGGGCAAGCGGCACGAACGCTCCGGCTGCGAGCTTGAGTCCTTGCGTCTCCTCCATCGAATACGCGATGCCGAGCAAGAAGTAGGCGGCACAGGTCAGGCCGAGCAGACCGATGAACGGCACGGCGACTCGCGCTTGCATCTTTGCTAGCACAGTGGCGGCCGTGGCGGTGACGAGCGCCGCCGGAATGAAGAAGTACGCGGCGCGCGGAAAGGCCACCGCCATGGCCAGCGCCATCAATGTCCACGGCCACCAAGCGCCGAGCAGCAGCGGCCACGTGCCGAGACGTCGCGCCAAAGGCGGACCTACGAGCGCGGCCAAGAGGAGCGGCAGCGCGTAGATCACCAATCGCCAAGGCCACGGATCGGCCGGCCAGCTCGGTCGCGCGCCGGCGAGCCGATCCACCAGCGCCAGCAAGCCGAATTCGAGACCCACGGTCACGATGATCAGGACCAACATGGCCGCAACCGCTAGCAGTAAACGGCCAATTCGGACGCGCGAGCGCCACGTCGCGATACCGAGCAACAACAAAGCCGTTGTGGCTAGACCGATCCCCACTGCCGGCGACCACATGATCCAGACACGCTTGCCGATGTTGGCGTACACCACGTTCGGCGCCGTTTTGTCGAGATCGGTCGACAACAGCGCGCGCAACAGCGGCAACACATTCTCGCCATGATGCTGCAATGTGCCGAGGTCGAGATTGGCCACGGTATCGAGCGGCGTGTGATAGTGGTTGCGCTCTCCGGCAAAGCCAAAGTCGATACCCGGTACGCCGGCCCGCATCGACACCGAGAAGTCGGTGTCATTCGGCATGCGTGCGAACACCTCCTCGGCGAACGACTGTGCAACCGGGTGACTGGCAACACCTCTGTAGACATCGATGAGATGGCCGCTCGTCGGACCGCTGCGGAGCAAGTAGACGGGCCCCCGCGATCCCGAACCTTCGAGATTGATGACCACGCGCGCGCGATTCGCAGCCGGATGCTCGGCGAAGAAGGCCTCAGCCCCCTGTAGCCCCACCTCTTCGGCATCGGTGAACAAGAACAGCACGGCGTTCCGGTACGGCGCGCCGGGCACGATCGCACGGGCGATCTCCAACAGCGCAGCAACACCCGCACCGTCATCACCGGCACCGGGCGCGTGAGGCACCGAGTCATAGTGCGACATCAAGACGATGGCTGCCGATGTCTTGCCCGGCACTTCGGCAATCACGTTGACGACACTCGCACAGCTCGCATACTCGGCCGCGCAGCCGATCGTGCGTTGCAGTTCTGCGGCCACGCCGAGTTCGCTCAGGCGCCCGACGAGTCGCGCTCTGACCGCAGCGTTCGCCGCCGAACCAACGGGATGCGGCTGTTCGTCGCCGAGCAGATTTCGCAGCTCCTCCCGTGCCCGTTCTGCAGAGTACTGGCTGGCGTCGGCCTCTCGACCGAGCGGCACGGGCGGTCGACTTTGATCAACTTGCCACGCGAACAGCCCCACGAGCAGCAACAGCGCCACCGGTAGAGTCCAACCAGACGTCCCCTCGGCCATCGCGTTACGCTACTCCTCGAGCCAATGACTGTGGTGCGCCCGTGACGACGAACCCCGACATCGCCGACTTGCAACGTACCTTACGTGCCTTCGCCGACGAACGCGACTGGCACCAGTTTCACACGCCGAAGAACCTGGCGATGGCGCTAGGCGTCGAGGCAGCGGAACTGATCGAAATCTTTCAGTGGCTGACGCCGGATCAGTCGTTCGACCTCGACGCCGACCAGCGCCACGCTGCAAGTGCAGAAATGGCCGACGTGTTCATCTATCTGCTGCGGCTCGCCGACGTGCTCGACGTCGATCTGATCGATGCGGCGCGCGCCAAGATCGCGGTCAACGCACAACGCTACCCTGCATCTGTCGTGCGTGGTTCGGCACGCAAGCATCGCGAGCCGAATCAGAAGAGCTGACTGCGCCAGAACGCGAGCATGTCCTCACGAAAGGCCTGGGCGTCGCCAGCTCGACTGCCAATTCGCGCGCCCTTGCGGCCGTAACCCGCCTTCAACGCATAGACCATCAGATCGCGATCGACCAGCGCAGGATCGGCATCACCCGTGAGCGGGTGGAGGAAAGCGCCATCGTCGGCAATGTAGGCCGTCGGTGCTCCCGGTGACACGGACGCATCGGCGATCATCTCGATCGGCGTATCGCGATCGAAGCTGTGCTGCGCACCACCGAAAATTCGTACGCTTGCATTGCCCCCCGTGAGCCGCATCGCGTGTATGTGTCCTTGCACCTGCTGAGGCGAGCACCATTCGTCCCGATCGCCGATCACGGCGCGCACTACCGTATCGCCGACGCTGGGATCCAGAAATTGCTGCCCACTCCAGGGATAGGCCGCGTAAACGGCGCGCAAGTGCGGCGCGCTCGGCCACGCAGCGTCGGCAAACCGGCGGGCTGCGGCAGTCAGCACCGCCGATCCGCCACGGCTGTGCCCCTGTGCACCGATTCGCTCGGCATCGATGTCGGCGCGCGATGCCAATGCGTTTGCAGCTGCCAGCACGTCGAGCGCGCTGGCGGCGAAGGAGTACTGCGTTTGATCAGCCACGGTGGACGTGACACTGCGCGCGCCGAACGGATCGATGACGAACGCCGCGATCCCGGCATCGACGAGCGTCGCCGCATGCGCACGATGCGACGGTGCGATACCGAGGCTTCCGGGCACCACGATCACGCACGGCAGCAGCCCCGATCGATCCGGACGGCTCAGTTCACCGTGAATCGGCGTGCGAGGCAGTATCGGCCCGTCGCGCATCGCATCGCAGAAGTTGCGCGGATTGGCCGTCTCGAATTCGATGTCGATGGTCTGCACGACCGAGATTCTACGGAATGTCGAGATCGCCTGCCGGTCACTTGCAGCTGCAGCAGCCGGACGCCCAAGCTCAAGCTGCGGCCGCGGCTTCCGTGATGCTCGCCAACTCGCGCATCACCGTCGGCCGCGCAGAGATGCGTGCATACCACTTTGCGAGTCGCGCGTGCTCGGGCGCAATCGGCGCACCCAAGGTCTGCGCGAACGTGACGCACACGTATGTGGCGATGTCAGCGAGAGAAAATTCGCCGCACAGGTAGTCGGCTCGCTCCAGCCGACGATCGAGGCTCGCGTAGTACGTTGCAAACGCGGCAAGCGCTGCAGTCACCCCTTGCTGATCACGATCCACACCATCCGGCTTCATGAACACCTCGCGGATCAGCGTCGTCACGTCCTTCGCCAAGTGATGGTCGGCCTGGTCTTCGAGCTGCCGACAACACGCACGCTCAACGGCTGCACGCGGCATGAGCGGCGGTTGTGGATAGCGTTCCTCCAAGTACTCGTTGATGACGGTCGAATCGAACAACGCTACCTCACCATCGACCAGTGCCGGTACTTCGCCGCGTGTGCTGACGTCGAGAAAGGCTTGCGGCTTTGGTCCCCACAGGCTCTGCCGATGCCAGGGGATCTCCCGCACCTCGGCATCGATACCTTTCTCGGCCAATGCAATCCGCACTTTGGTACTGAAAGGGCTCAACGTGCCCGACCAGAGATACATGGCTACGCTCCTCGATGAGTTCGAGGCGCAAACCTAGAAGCACGCGTGGCTGTGCGCAATTACCTGCCAGGTAGTTCAGACCTTT
>QJXZ01000380.1 GCA_003248125.1 Gammaproteobacteria bacterium
GGCGCTTCGAGGAAGAGTTGCAGGAGTGGCTGCGTGAGATCCGCGACGAGGCGTTCGTCGAGATCCGCATGCAGCAGCAGGGCGGAACGAGCTGATGGGCCGCCCGCTCGCCCTCACACCGGGTGAGCCGGCTGGAATCGGGCCCGATATCGTCATTGCTTGGGCACAAGCCGAACGACATCACGACGTGGTCGTGATAGCGGATCCCGATCTCCTCGCGCGCCGGGCGCAACGACTCGATCTACCGCTGTCGATTTCGACCGATCTCGACAATGTGACGCGCGCTGCCGGTGCGTTGAGTGTCTTGCCGATATCGTTGCGCGCGCGAGAAACCGCCGGCGCGCTGAACGCGGCCAATGCGGACTACGTGCTCGAAACGCTGAACACGGCGGTCGACGGCTGTCTCGCACAGGATTTTTCCGGGCTCGTTACCGGCCCGGTGCAGAAATCCGTGATCAACGATGCCGGCATCGATTTCTCCGGGCACACCGAGTTTCTCGCGTCACGGTGTGGTGTCGACCGAGTCGTGATGCTGCTGGTGGCGGGCGCGCTCCGGGTTGCGCTAGCCACGACGCACGTGCCGCTTCGTGCCGTCGCCGATGCGATCACGCGCGAACGACTCGAGGACGTGCTCGAAGTGTTGATCGAAGGGCTCGAGAGCCGATTTCGCATCGGCCGGCCTCGGGTGCTGGTTGCGGGACTCAATCCGCATGCCGGGGAGGGCGGCTACCTGGGCCGCGAAGACATCGACATCATTGCGCCTGTATGTCGCAGTTTTGCGGGCCGCGGGGTGGTTGGCCCGATTCCGGCCGATACACTATTCACCCCGAAGGTGCTCGCCGGCGCCGACGCAGTGCTCGCCATGTATCACGACCAGGGCCTGCCCGTGCTCAAGCACGTTGGCTTCGGTCATGCGGTAAACGTGACCCTCGGATTACCGATCGTGCGCACCTCGGTCGACCATGGCACCGCGCTCGACATTGCCGGCACCGGAAATGCGGATGCCGGAAGTCTCGTCGCCGCGGTAGCGCTTGCAATCGACCTCTCGGCGTGATGCACCAGCCCCGCAAGCGCTTTGGTCAACACTTCCTCGAAGCCGACGACATTCTCGACCGAATGGTATCGGTCATGAATCTCGCGCGCGGCGATGCCGTGCTTGAAATCGGCCCCGGTCGTGGCGCGCTCACGGCACTCTTGGCGCACGAGGTACAGCGCCTGCGCGTGGTGGAAATCGATCGCGACCTCGTCCCCGAACTCGCGCGTCGGTTTCCGAGCATCGAGGTGGTGACGGGCGATGTATTGCGCATCGATCCAACTTCGATGTGGCATGGTGCAGCTGCGTGGCGAGTGGTCGGCAATCTGCCCTACAACATCTCGACACCGTTGCTCGCGCGGCTGCTCGACGAACTCGAGCACATTGTCGATATGCACTTCTTGTTGCAGCGCGAGCTCGTCGAACGGTTGGCAGCACGACCGAGTACCAAGGACTGGGGTCGTCTATCGGTGATGGCCCAGTTGGTGCTCGATGTGCAGCCACTGTTCGACGTAGAACCCCATCACTTCCGCCCTTCGCCGAAGGTGATGTCGAGTTTCGTGCGCTTGGTGCCGAGAAGAAATTCGCCACGCATTCGTAATCGAGAGGTGTTCGACCGATTGGTTGCGCGCGCCTTCCAGCAGCGACGTAAGCGACTCAGCAATGCACTACAATCCTTCGCCATCGAATGGCGGCATGCACCGGTTGATGCGGCACTGCGGCCGGATGCGGTTACGCTGGAAGAATTCGTCGATCTAGCCAATTACCTTGCGGACAGAGAATCATGACCGATGCGCTCCTGACCGTTGTAGCCGAGCCGCGATTCATCCCCAGAGAATCCGACCCGGCGGTGAAGCGATTCGTGTTCGCCTATACCATCACGATTCTGAATGTCGGCGGCGTGCCGGCGACACTACGCAATCGACATTGGGTGATTACGAACGCTAACGGCCAACGCCAAGAAGTGAGAGGGCGTGGTGTTGTCGGCGAGGAGCCGCGCATCGAACCCGGTGCATCGCATCGCTACACGAGCGCCGCCGTGATCGAGACGCCGGTCGGCACCATGCACGGCGACTACGAGTTCGAGACCGACGACGGTAAGCGTTTCCTCGTGCCGATCGCACCGTTCTCGCTCAGCGTGCCGAATGTGGTGCATTAGGTGACAGTTACCGATTTCCCATGCCGGCAAAGGCGGTGATCGTCACATCGCGTTGGTGGGCACTGTTCTGCTTGCGCCGACGGGCGCACAGGAAATCGGTAACTGTCACCGATTTCGATCCGTTCCGCATCATCAGCGAATGACCACCTACGCCATCGGTGACGTGCAAGGCTGCTACGAAACCCTGATGAGGTTGCTCGACCATATTGGATTCGACGATGAGAACGACCAGCTGTGGTTCGTCGGCGACCTGGTCAATCGTGGACCGAACTCGCTCGCCGTGTTGCGGTTCGTGCGCGCACTCGGCGCGCGCGCGGTTGCCGTGCTCGGTAATCACGATCTCCATCTGCTGGCCGTGCACCACGGCCAGCGTGCGCGTCCCAAGGACACGTTGGACGAAGTGCTGAGTGCGCCGGATCGTGACGAGCTGATGGCGTGGCTTGCGACGCGTCCACTCCTGCACGTCGACGCCGCGCTGCGATTCGTGATGGTGCACGCGGGCATTCCTGCATTCTGGCCACTCGAAGCAGCCTGCTCACGTGCGCGCGAGCTGGAAGAAGTGCTGCGCGGCGACGATCGCCGAGAATTTCTCGATGTCATGTACGGCAACCGGCCCGCGATCTGGCGGGACGATCTGCGCGGTGTCGATCGATTGCGCTTCATCACCAATGCGTTTACCAGGATGCGTGTTCTCGACGACCACGATGCACTCGACCTCGACTTCAAGGACAGTGCGGCGAGCGTGCCGGTCGGTTTACGGCCGTGGTTCATGGATTACCGCGGCAAGACGTTCACGCACCGACTCGTGTTCGGGCACTGGGCGGCACTGAACGGCAACTGTGACGTGCCTGGCATTCATGCCCTCGATACAGGTTGCGTTTGGGGTGGGAGGCTGTCCGCACTACGGCTCGTCGGCCAGGAACGCTTTTCCGTCGCCTCAGTCCAATAACTTGAGACGGATTGTGAAACTATTCACGCGTGTAGTCGGAACGGTTGATTAGCGTTAGTTCAGGCGTACCAGGCGAGGCCTCACGGCAGGGCGCCGCAGTGTGAGACCTCCGTCATGTTCCCGATGCCCTGATCGGTCTCAAAGGACATGGAGGAGTCAGACATGGGAGTTTTCGAACACTATCGCGCACGGTTCGATTCGACTCAGCAGGAGGAGTACAGCCTCTCGGAGTACCTCGAGCTCTGCAAAACCGACACGAGTGCCTTTGCAACGGCCGCCGAGCGTCTGTTGTTGGCAATCGGCAAACCCGAATTCATCGACACCTCGAAGGACTCGCGCCTGTCGAGGATCTTCTCCAACAAGGTCATCAAGCGGTATCCCGCGTTCGGTGACTTCTACGGCATGGAAGAGGCGATCGAGCAGATCGTGTCGTTCTTCCGCCACGCCGCCCAAGGGCTGGAGGAACGCAAGCAGATCCTCTATCTGCTGGGTCCGGTTGGCGGCGGCAAGTCGTCCCTCGCGGAAAACTTGAAGGAGTTGATGCAGCGACTGCCCTTCTATGCGATCAAGGGTTCGCCGATCAACGAGTCGCCCTTGGGTCTCTTTGACCTCAACGAAGATGGAGCGATTCTCGAGGAAGACTACGGCATTCCTCGCCGCTACTTGCGGCCGGTGATGTCACCGTGGGCGGCGAAGCGCTTACGCGAGTTCGGCGGCGACATCTCGCAGTTCCGAGTGGTGAAACGTTATCCCTCGCTGCTCGATCAGATCGCCATCGCCAAAACCGAACCCGGCGACGAGAACAATCAGGACATCTCGGCGCTTGTCGGCAAGGTCGACATTCGCAAACTCGAGGAATATGCGCAGAACGATCCCGACGCGTACAGCTTCTCCGGTTCGTTGTGTAAGGCAAACCAGGGCCTCATGGAATTCGTCGAGATGTTCAAGGCACCCATCAAGGTCTTGCATCCGCTTCTCACCGCAACCCAAGAAGGTAACTACAACGGCACCGAAGCAATCGGCGCAATTCCGTTCGACGGCGTGGTGCTCGCGCATTCCAACGAGGCGGAGTGGCAGAACTTCAAGTCGAACAAGAACAACGAGGCGTTCATCGACCGAGTCTGCATCGTCAAGGTGCCGTACTGCCTGCGCGCGTCGGAGGAAGTTCGCATCTACGATAAGCTAATCCAGAACTCGTCGCTCACGAACGCGCCCTGCGCGCCCGATACGCTGCGCATGCTTGCCCAGTTCTCGGTGTTGTCGCGACTGAAGGAACCGGAGAACTCGAATCTGTTCTCCAAGATGCGCGTCTATGATGGCGAGAACCTGAAGGACACCGACCCGAAGGCCAAGACCTTGCAGGAGTACCGCGATTCGGCGGGCGTCGACGAAGGTATGACAGGCCTGTCGACGCGGTTCGCGTTCAAGATCCTGTCGAAAGTCTTCAACTTCGACTCCACGGAAGTGGCGGCGAATCCCGTTCACCTGATGTATGTGCTCGAGCAGCAGATCGAGCAGGAGCAGTTCCAAGAGGACACGCGTAATCGCTACGTGAGCTTCATCAAGGAGCATCTCGCGCCGAAGTATGTCGAGTTCATCGGCAAGGAAATTCAGACCGCGTATCTCGAGTCCTATTCGGAGTATGGGCAGAACATCTTCGACCGCTATGTCACGTACGCCGACTTCTGGATCCAGGATCAGGAGTACCGCGACCCGGAGACGGGCGACATTCTCAACCGCGCTGCGTTGAACGAGGAGCTCGAGAAAATCGAGAAGCCTGCGGGGATTTCGAATCCGAAAGACTTCCGCAACGAGATCGTCAATTTCGTGCTGCGCGCGCGTGCCAACAACAACGGCCGCAATCCGTCGTGGCTCGGCTACGAGAAGCTGCGTACCGTGATCGAGAAGAAGATGTTCTCCAACACGGAAGATCTGCTGCCGGTGATCTCCTTCAACGCCAAGTCGTCGAAGGAAGAGTCGAAGAAGCACGACGACTTCGTCGCGCGCATGGTCGAGCGTGGCTACACCGAGAAACAGGTGCGCTTGCTCGCCGAATGGTATTTGCGGGTGCGCAAGTCGCAATAGCGCGGAGGGCAACACCGTGTCGTACATCGTCGACCGGCGTGCCAACAGCCGCAACAAGAGTGCGGTCAACCGACAGCGGTTCTTGAAGCGCTATCGGGGGCACATCCAGCGCGCCGTGCAGGATGCCATCAAAGAGCGCTCGATCACCGACATGGAGCGCGGCGAAGCGGTGACCATACCGGCCGCCGACGTATCCGAGCCGGTGTTCGCCCACGGTGGCGGCGGTCGGCGCGGCATCGTGCATCCGGGCAATCGCGAATTCGTCGCCGGAGATCGAATTGCGCGGCCGCCAGGAGGCGCCGGCGGTGCCGGCGGACAGGCGTCGAATTCCGGTGAGGGGGAAGACGACTTCGTCTTTCAGCTCACTCAAGAAGAGTTCCTCGATGTGCTATTCGAGGACCTCGAGCTGCCGAATCTCGTCAAGCGCCATTTGATCGGCAGCGACAGCTACAAGCGTGTCCACGCCGGCTACACCAGTGATGGCGTGCCGGCCAAGTTGTCTGTGCTGCGCTCGCTTCGGGTTGCCAAGGCGCGCCGCATTGCCTTGACCGGGGGAGCGCGGAAACGAATCGAAGAGCTCGAGGACGACTTGGTGCTTGCCGAGGGCGGCAGCGACGAAGTGACGTCCATGCGCATCAAAAAGGAGCTGCGCGGTTTGAAGGAACGCGTTGCACGCGTGCCCTTTCTCGACAAATACGATTTGCGCTACAACCTCCATGTCAAGCAACCGCAGCCGACTTCGAAAGCTGTGATGTTCTGCATCATGGACGTCAGTGGCTCCATGGATCAGCAGATCAAGGACATGGCGAAGCGCTTCTTTCTTCTGCTTTATCTGTTTCTCAAGCGAAACTACGACCGTACCGAACTGGTATTCATCCGCCATCACACGGTCGCCAAGGAAGTGGACGAGCAGGAATTCTTCTACTCCCGCGAAACCGGCGGCACCGTGGTTTCGAGCGCGCTGAAGCTCATGGCAGAAATCATGGCTGCCCGATACTCGCCAAACGAGTGGAACATCTACGGTGCCCAAGCGTCGGATGGCGACAACTGGAACGACGATTCGCCGGTGTGCAGCGAGGTGTTGAAGAAGAGCATCCTGCCGGCGGTGCAGTACTTCTCCTATGTGGAGATCACCAAACGAGACCCGCAGGCACTGTGGCTCGAGTACGAGAAGCTCGCCGGCGCAGACCCGGATCGGTTTGCGCAGCGGCGAATTGCCGAGGTTTCCGACATCTACCCGGTGTTCCGTCAACTGTTCGCTCGCAAGGTTGCAGCGACATGACCGCCGTCGAGAAACGTCAGCCGATCTCCGATTGCTCGGATTGGACTTTCGAGTTGATCGAAGCCTATGACCGCGAGATCGGGCGCATTGCCGCAGACTTCGGCCTCGATACGTACCCCAATCAGATAGAGGTCATCCGTTCCGACCAAATGCTCGATGCATATGCATCGGTCGGCATGCCGCTCAACTACAACCACTGGTCGTTCGGCAAGCATTTCGTCGAGGCGGAACGCGGCTACAGCAAGGGTTACATGGCGCTCGCCTACGAAATCGTCATCAACTCGAATCCTTGCATCGCCTATCTCATGGAAGAGAACACCATGACGATGCAGGCGCTCGTGATTGCGCATGCGTGCTACGGCCACAACTCGTTCTTCAAAGGCAACTACTTGTTCCGAACGTGGACCGACGCTGGCTCGATCATCGACTACCTCGCCTTTGCCAAGCAGTACATCGCCCAGTGCGAAGAGCGTTACGGTGCAGACGCCGTCGAGCAGGTGCTCGACTCCTGCCACGCGCTCATGAACTACGGAGTAGACCGCTACAAGCGCCCGTATCCGATTTCTGCCGAGGAGGAGCGGCGACGCCAGCGCGAGCGCGCCGAGTACATTCAGCGCAACTTGAACGATCTGTGGCGGACCATTCCGCAGACGCGTGCGGAGACCGAAGTGGACGAGGAAGTCTTTCCGAAGGAGCCGCAGGAGAACTTGCTGTACTTCGTCGAGAAGAACGCACCGCTGCTCGAATCGTGGCAGCGCGAAATGGTGCGGATCGTGAGGAAGGTCGCCCAGTACTTCTACCCGCAGCGGCAAACACAGGTCATGAACGAGGGCTGGGCAACGTTCTGGCACTACACGCTGCTGAATCGCCTGTACGACGAGGGTCTGGTCACCGACGGATTCATGATGGAATTCCTCGCGTCGCACACGGCAGTGCTGTCGCAGCCGTCGTTCGATGCGCCGTACTACAGCGGCATCAACCCATACGCGCTCGGGTTTGCGATGTTCAGCGACATTCGCCGCATGTGCGAAGCGCCCACCGACGAGGACCGCGAATGGTTCCCGGATGTTGCGGGCCGCGACTGGCGCGAGGTCGTGCAGCACGCGATGCGCGACTTCAAGGACGAGAGTTTCATCCTGCAGTTCTTGTCACCGAAGGTGATGCGCGACTTGCGCCTGTTCGCCGTGATCGACGATGACGAAGATAGCGAATACGAGGTCACCGCCATTCACGACTCGATGGGTTACCGACGGCTGCGGGAGCAGCTCGCCAGTCAGTACAACTTGGGTGACCGCGAGCCCAACATTCAGGTTGTGCGCGCCGACATTCGCGGTGACAGGTCGTTGACGCTGAGGCACAACCAGCACAATCGTCGGCCGCTTGGAGACTCCGCCGACGAAGTGATGCGGCACTTGCATCGGCTGTGGGGCTTTCCGGTACGGCTCGAATCGGTGTCGAACGACGAGGTGACGCAGACGCGTACCTGCCCGTAAAGTCCGCGCATGGAAATCTATCTGGTGGGCGGTGCCGTTCGCGACGAACTGCTGGGTCGACCGATCGAGGAGCGCGATTGGGTCGTGGTCGGCGGTACGGCCGAGGAATTGTTGCGCCGCGGTTATCGACAAGTCGGCCGCGACTTCCCGGTGTTTCTCGATCCGGAGACCCATGAGGAGTATGCGCTCGCGCGCACGGAGCGGAAGACGGGCCCAGGGCACACCGGCTTCGAAACCTATGCCGGTGGCGACGTGACGTTGGAAGCCGATCTGCGGCGTCGCGATCTCACCATCAATGCGATGGCGCGGGCCGCGGACGGTACGATCATCGATCCGTGGGGCGGGCAGCAAGACCTGGCCTCTCGCACGCTCAGGCACGTGTCGGAAGCGTTCGCGGAAGATCCGCTGCGCGTGTTTCGAGTTGCGCGATTTGCGGCGCGACTTCCGGACTTCAGCGTCGCCCCGCAGACGCATGCCCTGATGCGGAGCATGTGCGAGCTCGGCGTCGTGGACGAGCTGCCGGCAGAGCGCGTGTGGAACGAACTCGACGTCGCGCTGGGGACGCAAGCACCGGCGCGGTTCTTCGTGGTGCTCGCGGGATGCGGCGGGCTGGCCCACTGGTTTCCAGAAGTGGAACCGCACGTTGCTTCGTTGGAGCGTCTGTTCTCGTCGTTCGACGAGGCGTTGGATCGGTTCGGCGCCCTGGGCCGACTGCTCACAGTCGAGGAAGCCGTCGCGCTAGGCGCGCGCCTGAAGGTTTCGCGGCATCACGCACGCCTGATCGATCAGGTCGCGCATCATGGCGCGGTGCTCGCCGATTGGTCCCATCAGTCGGCGCGAGCTGTGTACGCAGCGATGCGTGGTTGTGCCGTATTGAAGGATCGAGCTTGGTTCGAGCGCGTGATGCGCATCGTAGGCACCGACCTCGGGGCACTAGCGGAGGTCGTGTGTGCGGTCGATTCGCGTGAGTTGCGCCAACACCTTCGTGGCAAAGCACTGGGCGCGGCGTTGGATGCCAGCCGAATCGACGCAATCGAACGATTCAAGACGTCCGTTCGATCGTGATCGCTACGTCTCGTGCGTTGGGCACCGCGCCGGGCTTGTGTAGCGTGAGGCGAACGCGCCGAACCTGGAACTCGTTGCAGACGGTGGTCGCAAGGCGCTCGGCCAGTGTCTCGATCAGCTGCGCCTCGTTTCGTTCCGCAATCTCGCGCACGCGTCGCGCAACGGCACCGTAGTCGACAGCGTCGCCGAGCGAATCGCTCGCCGCAGCGCGGGCGGTGTCGATCTCGAGCGTCAGGTCGATCATCAACCGCTGGCGCACGTAGCGCTCCCAGTCCCGCACGCCGATCAACGCGGAGACTTCGAGGCCGTGAATGGTGAGCTCATCCATGGGGTATGCCGAGCTCGTCCATCGGCCAACGCGCGCGGGTGCTGATGGCGAGCGGTTCGCGCTGGCCGGCTGTGAGGCGCTGTGCGCCGGCGAATGCGATCATGGCGCCATTGTCGGTGCAGAGTTGCGGCGGTGGGTAGAACACCGACGCGTCGAGCGCCGCGAGCGCTGCGCGAAGCCGTTGATTGGCGGCAACGCCGCCCGCCATCACGAGTTGCGTCGACGCTGTTGCTTCGAGCGCGCGACGACACTTGATGATCAGCGTGTCCACGACGGCAGCCTCGAATGCGCAGGCAATGTCTGCCTTGTCAGCCGGCGAAGCTTCGCTACCGAGCGCGCGAATGGCGGTGAGCGCAGCGGTTTTCAAACCGCTGAAGCTGAAGTCGAGTCCCGGGCGGTCGGTCATCGGACGAGGGAATTGGAAACGACCGGGCGTCCCCGCTTGGGCGAGCGCGGCGAGCGCGGGGCCACCTGGATAGGGCAGCCCGAGCAGCTTCGCGGTCTTGTCGAATGCTTCACCGGCGGCGTCGTCGATCGACTCCCCCAGGGTTCGGTAGCGACCGACGCCGTCGACCGCGACCAGTTGCGTGTGCCCGCCGGACACCAACAGGGCGATGAAAGGGAATTTCGGGCGCGGCTCTGCGAGCAACGGTGCGAGCAGATGTGCCTCCATGTGGTGAATGCCGACCGCCGGCACACCGAGCGACCAGGCGAGCGCGCGACCAATGGCGGCGCCGACCATCAATGCGCCGATGAGCCCTGGTCCGGCGGTGTAGGCAACGCCGCCGATGTCCCGAAAGCCGATACCGGCGCGGGCGAAGGTCTCTTGGATCAGTGGTGTGGTCTTGCGGATGTGGTCGCGGGACGCGAGTTCCGGAACGACGCCGCCGTATTCGGCGTGCATGGCCACTTGCGAGTAGAGCGTGTCTGCGAGCAGGCCGCGCGCCGTGTCGTAGAGCGCAATACCCGTCTCGTCGCAGGACGTCTCGATGCCGAGTACGATCATGGCGCGGCATTATGCCCCGGGGCAACGAATTTGCCCCGGCGCAGCGAGTTTGCGGCACGGTAACAGTTACCGACTTCCACCGACGGCAGGGCTGGCGCAGGCTGGTCGGCAATCGGCACCTGTCAGCGGAAGGGCTTCCTTGGCAATACGGGTGCTCACCCAGTAGAATCCGCGTCCTTTTTCGCCCATTGCGGCTGGAGGTTGAGTCCGGGTGCCATTCGTCAAGGTCAGAGAGAACGAACCTTTCGATGTCGCGTTGCGACGTTTCAAGCGGTCTTGTGAGAAGGCCGGTGTGCTCTCCGAGGTGCGCCGTCGCGAGTTCTACGAGAAGCCCACATCGGTGCGCAAGCGCAAGGCCGCCGCCGCCGTGAAGCGCCACCAGAAGAAACTACAGCGCGAATCGCGCCGCTTCGAACGTAACTTCTGACGCGACGCCATGGCGGATCTCCGCACGCGCGTCGCCGAAGCCACCACGTTGGCCATGAAAGCCCGGGACAAAGCCCGGGTGGCGGCGCTGCGCCTCGTCAACGCCGACATCAAGCGCCTCGAGGTGGACGAGCGGCGTACGGCCACCGACGACGACGTCATCGCGGTCCTCAACCGGATGCTCAAGCAACGCGCCGAGGCGGAATCGCAATACCGCGGTGCCGGGCGCGTCGACCTCGCCGAGCAGGAAGCCTTCGAGGCCGGTGTCATCCGCGAGTTCATGCCGCAGCCGCTCAACGAAGCGGAACTCGAGGCGCTGATCGAGGCCGCCGTTCGAGACAACGCCGCGACCTCAATGCGCGACATGGGCAAGGTGATGGCGGCCCTCAAGGGTGCGGTCGCCGGACGGGCAGACATGGCGGCGGTCAGCGCACGCGTGAAGGCGCGTCTCGGCGCCTAAAGCCGTAAACTGACCGGCATGGCCGGCCGCATACCCCAGCCCTTCATCAACGACTTGCTCGCGCGCGTCGACATTCTCGACGTCATCGAATCGCGCTTGACGTTGCGCAAATCGGGCGCTCATCGGTATCTCGCGCTGTGCCCGTTTCACGACGAAAAGACGCCGTCCTTCAACGTCAATACCGACCGCCAGTTTTACTACTGCTTCGGTTGCGGGGCGACCGGCACGGCACTCAAGTTTCTCATGCAGTACGACCAGCTGGACTTCGTGCCGGCGGTCGAGGCGCTGGCCGCGATCGCCGGTGTCGAGGTACCACGCGAGAAATCCGATCGGCTGCGCGCCGAAGCCAGCGACCGACTCTACAGTGTGCTCGCCGCTGCCGATGCCTACTACCGGAAGATGTTGAAGCAGCACGCGGATGCGGCCCGAGCTATCGATTATTTGAAAGGACGTGGCGTCAACGGCCTCACCGCGCGCGACTTCGGCATCGGCTTTGCGCCGCCCGGCTGGGACAATCTGGTGCGCGCGCTCGCGCAGGCACAGACCGCGGATCTCACCGACGCAGGGCTCGTCACCAGCCGCGACTCGGGTGGGGTGTACGACCGATTCCGTGATCGCATCATGTTTCCGATCCGCGACCTGCGCGGACGCGTGATTGCGTTCGGCGGGCGGGTACTGGGCGACGACAAGCCGAAATACCTGAATTCGCCGGAGACTGCCGTGTTCCACAAGGGTCACGAACTCTATGGCCTGTTCGAGGCGCGCAGGACGGTGCGTAGCCTCGCGCGTCTGTTGCTCGTCGAGGGCTACATGGACGTGGTGGCGCTCGCGCAGGCAGGCATCGGCTATGCCGTGGCGACCCTCGGTACCGCATCCGGGACGCCTCATTTCGAGAAACTGTTCCGCTATGCGCCGGCCGTGATCTGCTGCTTCGACGGCGATCCGGCAGGTCGCGAGGCGGCCTGGAAGGCGCTGTCGGCGGCCTTGCCCGCACTGGGGTCGGGGCGCCAGCTGTCGTTCGTGTTCCTGCCCGACGGCGAGGACCCGGACACCCTGATCCGCAAGGAGGGCAAGGCGGCCTTCGAGGCGCGGCTCGATGGCGCGGTGTCGGCGGTCGAGTATTTGTTCACGCGGTTGAGCGAAGGTCTCGACCGACGGACCTTGGATGGTCGTGCCCGGCTCGCCGAGCTCGCCATGCCCTATCTTCAGAAATTGCCGACCGGTGTGCTCAAGGACCTCATGCTGCGCCGCTTGAGCGAGCTCACCGAACTCACCGCCGAGATGCTGGTTCGACAGCTGGCGACGGCCGGGCCCGCGGCACCGGCGCCGCTCGCGGCTCGGCGGCGCGGGCCCATTGAATCCAAGATTTCTAGGCTAAGTGAATACTTACTGACTTCGCTGATACAGCACCCCGAGCTGGTGAAGGAACTGAGTGCGGAGCGACGCGACGATTTGCTGGCTCTGGACGATTGCTTGCTCGCGCGCTTGGTGCGGCACCTGGTGGACAATCCGGATGCGGATACGGCCGCCCTGCTCGGCTATTGGACGGGCGAGACCGAGCACGGCACCCTGCTCGGTTTGGCTGAACGCCGCCTGATGTTGGCTGGCGAGGCCCTCGCGCGCGAGTTTGCCGATGCCGTCGACCAGGAGCTGGCGGCGCGCGCCAAGGCCAATCGGGCCGCTGCGCTCGAGGATTTACGGTCCGACGGCTCGGTCGAGAAACTGAAATCCTATTGGCGACTCAAACGACAGGAAACGGAAAGTTCCAATGGGTAGAGGTACCTGGACGACCAGGCTATAATCTCGCGCTTTTTTCCATCGCTTCCGAGTGCGCGCACTTTGCGCGCGCTCCCTAACCCCGAGGACGCATGGCCACCGATACCGCTCAGCAGCAATCGCGTTTGAAAGACCTGATCGCCAAGGGCAAGGAGCAGGGTTTCCTGACCTATGCCGAGGTGAACGATCACTTGCCCGACGACATCTCCGATCCGGATCAGATCGAAGACATCATCGGCATGATCAACGACATGGGCATCTCCGTCTACGAGACCGCGCCGGATGCCGACGAGTTATTGAACGCCGGTGAAAACACCGCCGACGAGGTCGCCGCCGAGGAAGCCGCCGCGGCGTTGGCTGCGGTGGAGACCGAAGCCGGCCGCACCACCGATCCGGTACGCATGTACATGCGTGAAATGGGCACGGTCGAGCTGTTGACGCGCGAAGGTGAGATCGCGATCGCGAAGCGCATCGAGGAAGGCATTCGCGAAGTGCAAGCGGCGGTCGCGTATTTCCCCGGCACGGTCGAGCATCTCTTGGAGGCCTATGCACTGGCGTCTTCCGAGGGACGGCTTTCGGATCTGTTGGTGGGGTACCTCGATCCGACCGACGACGTACCGCAAGCGGCGCAGGTCGATCACACTGCGAAGACCGAAGGCGACGAGGAGGAGAAGGAGGAGGACAAAGGCCCCGATCCCGAAGAGGCCAAGCGCCGCTTCACCGCCGTCAAGCGACAGTACAACAAGACCCAGAAGACGCTCGCCAAAGCGAAGGGCAATCGCAATTCCGCTGCCGCGAAGAAAGACCTCGACAAGCTCGCGGAAGTGTTCTGCTCGTTCAAGCTCGTGCCGCGCTATCACGACGACATCGTCGAAATGCCGCGCGATGCATTGGCGCGCGTTCGTCGTCAAGAGCGCGCGATCATGATCTCCGCGGTGCGCCGGGCAAAGATGCCGCGTAAGGCCTTTCTGAAGGATTTCCCGGGTAACGAAGTGTCCATCGCTTGGGTAAACAAGCATATTCGTGCCAAGAAAGACTACAGCTCAGCGCTGGCCGAGCAGAAGGACGACATCGTTCGCGCACAGAAGAAGCTGAAATCCATCATCGACGAGACCGGACTTTCGGTTGCCGAGATCAAGGACATCAATCGCCGCATGTCGCTCGGCGAGGCGAAGGCGCGTCGGGCGAAGAAGGACATGGTGGAGGCCAACCTCCGGTTGGTGATCTCCATCGCCAAGAAGTACACCAACCGCGGTCTGCAATTCCTGGATCTCATTCAGGAAGGCAACATTGGTCTCATGAAAGCGGTGGACAAGTTCGAATATCGCCGCGGCTACAAGTTTTCGACCTACGCGACTTGGTGGATTCGGCAGGCGATCACACGTTCGATCGCCGACCAAGCGCGTACGATTCGCATCCCGGTGCACATGATCGAGACCATCAACAAGCTCAATCGTGTATCGCGACAAATGTTGCAGGAGATGGGCCGCGAGCCGACGCCGGAAGAGCTCGGCAAGCGCATGGACATGCCGGAGGACAAGGTTCGTCGCGTGCTGAAGATCGCCAAGGAGCCGATCTCGATGGAGACGCCGATCGGCGACGATGAGGACTCGCATCTTGGCGATTTCATCGAAGACATCACCATCGGTTCGCCGGTCGACCTTGCGACTGGTGAGGGCCTGCGCGAGGCGACTCGAGAGGTGCTGGCGGGGCTCACGGCGCGGGAAGCCAAGGTGCTGCGCATGCGCTTCGGCATCGACATGAACACCGACCACACGCTCGAGGAGGTTGGTAAGCAGTTCGACGTGACGCGCGAGCGCATACGCCAGATCGAGGCAAAGGCGCTGCGCAAGCTGCGCCATCCGAGCCGGTCCGAGCACCTGCGTAGTTTCTTGGACGAGGTGTAGTCCGCTTCGTGTGGGAGCGGCCTTGGCCGCGACAACTAGCAAGGTTTCAGGTGCAGCTCCTTCGCCGCGAGGCGGCGTGTGAACTGCCGTAAGCTTGCAAAGTGCCACGAGGTGGCACTTAGCAAGCAACGCAAGCGACGGGCCCATAGCTCAGTTGGTTAGAGCAGTCGACTCATAATCGATTGGTCGAAGGTTCGAGTCCTTCTGGGCCCACCCTGTCGAAAGCTGTGTTTCGCGGCACGACACACGGCTTGCGACTCGGCAGCGGCGCTTGCGGCCCCTCGTCTCAATTTACAGACCAGGCACGGATCTGCCGCCCGTGGCCTTCTATACTGGCGCGCAAATTCGACTTCGAGCGGATTGCGCCGATGACCGTCGAAATTCTCCCCGTCATTCTTGCGGGCGGCGCGGGCACCCGGCTGTGGCCCCTGTCCCGCGAGTTGTATCCGAAGCAGTACCTGCCCTTGGCCGGCGAGCACACCATGCTGCAAGCCACGCTCGATCGCCTGGATGGTCTGGACGTGTTGTCGCCGTATGTCGTCTGTAACGACGAGCATCGGTTTTTGGCGGCCGAGCAGATGCGCAGCCTCGGCACCGATTGGGGCGCACTGATACTCGAGCCGAAGGGCCGCAACACGGCGCCCGCCATTGCCTTAGCTGCGCACCGCGCCGCGGCGAACGGCGGTGATCCGGTTCTGCTCGTGTTGCCCGCAGACCACTTCATCGCCGACGCGCAAGCTTTCCGCTCCGCCGTCCGCACGGGTGCGGAGATCGTTCGCGACGGCAAGCTGCTGACATTCGGTGTCGTGCCCGATCGACCCGAGACCGGCTTCGGGTATATCCGGGCGGGCGCTGCGATGGGCAAAGGCGCCTCGTGCGTTGCGGAGTTCGTCGAGAAGCCGGATGCGGAAACTGCCGAGCGCTACGTCGAAAGTGGTGAGTACGCTTGGAATAGCGGCATGTTCATGTTCCGCGCCAAGGCCTTTCTCGCCGAGCTCGAAAAGCACCGCCCCGACATCGCCGACGCCGTGGCGGAAGCAGCCGCACACTTCAAGGCCGATCTCGATTTTTTGCGGCCAGGTGAATCGTTTGCGTGCGTGCCGGCGGAAAGCATCGACTTTGCGGTGATGGAAAAGACGGATCGCGCGGTTGTGCTACCGATCGATGTCGGCTGGAGCGACGTTGGCTCGTTCGGGGCGCTACTGGCAGTGGTGGAGCGCGATGCGGCAGGCAATGGCGTGCGCGGCGACGTGCTGAGCGTCGATACGCGGGATTCATTGCTGATCGCGGAGTCGCGCCTCATCGCTGCACTCGGCGTGACCGATACGATCGTGGTCGAGACGGCGGATGCCGTGCTGGTCGCGGCGAGGGATCGGGCACAGGACGTAAAGCGGCTCGTCGACACGATCAAGAGGCGTGGCCGCACCGAGCATCAGCTACATCGACGCGTTTACAGACCATGGGGTACGTACGAAACGATTGCCGAGTCCGATCGCTATCAGGTCAAACGCATTACGGTGAACCCAGGTGCAGCGTTGTCGCTACAGATGCATCACCATCGTTCGGAGCACTGGATCGTCGTGCGCGGTACGGCCACCGTGGTTTGCGGTGAGAAGGAACTGGTGTTGCACGAGAACGAATCGACCTACATACCGATGGGTAGTCGCCATCGCCTGACCAACCCCGGCAAGATTCCGCTGCATCTCATCGAGGTGCAGGTGGGCTCGTACTTGGGTGAGGACGACATCGTGCGCTTCGATGACGTCTATGGCCGTGGCTAGTCGGGGCTAGAGCGAGTGGCCGATCAGCTGAACTTGTCTTCGACGTATGCGAGGAGCACCGCGACGCTTTCTTTCGGCGTCTGCTTCTCCGTGTCTACCACCACCTCGGCGGCGTCCGGCGGTTCATAGGGTGAGGACACGCCGGTGAAGTCTCGGATCTCGCCGGCCCGCGCCTTCTGATACAAGCCCTTCGGATCGCGCGCCTCGCAGGTCGCCACATCGGCCTTTACGTACACTTCGTGAAAGCGCTCGGGCGCGGCGCCGCGCGCGATCTGCCGGTCTGCGCGATATGGCGAGACGAACGCCGAAATGCAGATGATGCCGGCGCGTGCGAACAGTGCGGCCACCTCACCAGCGCGCCGGATGTTCTCGGTACGGCCGCCATGACTAAAGTCGAGATCCGCGCACAGCCCATGGCGGACGTTGTCACCGTCCAGCACATACACCTGATAGCCACGGTTGAACAGCACTTCCTCGAGGCCGAAAGCCAAGGTCGACTTACCGGCACCCGACAATCCAGTGAACCAAAGCACACCACCCCGGTGACGGTTGCGCGCTTCACGTTGCTCGGTTGAGATTCGGTGCTCGACCCGCGTGATGTTGGTTGCTTTGCGTGTAGGCACCGCATGGCATGTGATTCGAGACTGCGGCATGTTCTGGATTATCGTGATCGAAGTCAACGTGACCGCGCGAACTGCGCCGCGTTGCCGATGGCATTCAGTTTGCGTTCAGCGTCGATCTGCGCAGAATGAGCGCCGAACTGGTAGCGGATATCCGGAGGATTCCCATGTTTGCGTTTCATCGATCGGTGGTTGCCGTGTCGCTCGTTGCGCTCGTCGTCGGGTGTACCACGAACCCATACACGGGCGAGCGTGAGGCCAGCAACACGGGTAAGGGCGCTGGTATCGGCGCTGCGGCCGGTGCCGTGATCGGTGCCATTGCGGGTGGCGGCAGTTCCGAGGAGCGGCGCAAGAAGGCGCTCATCGGTGCTGGTATCGGCGCTTTGGCAGGTGCCGGCGTAGGTGCCTACATGGACAAGCAAGAGAGCAAGCTGCGTGAGCAGCTGGCCGGCACCGGCGTCAGCGTCACCCGGCAGGGCGACAACCTGATTCTCAACATGCCGGGCAACATTACCTTCGACGTCAACCAATCGGACGTGAAGAGCGGGTTCTATCCGGTGTTGAACTCGGTAGGCCTGGTGCTGAAGGAGTACGAAAAGACGCTCGTCGACGTGGTCGGGCATACCGACAGCACGGGTCCTTACGACTACAACATGCAACTGTCACAACGACGCGCGGCTTCCGTCGGCCAGTACTTGCAGGCGCAAGGCGTCATGGCGCAGCGCATCTTCACGCAGGGTTTCGGACCGCAGTATCCGATCGCATCGAACGACACGGCCGACGGCCGGCAGCTCAACCGCCGCGTAGAACTGGTGTTGCGGCCGCTGACGGTCTGATGGATTGCGGCTGCGGCTAGAGCGTCTCTAGCGATCCGTCCAAGTCCCGCTCGGCGCAAAAATCCTCGAATGCCGCGCGCAGCGCGCGCGGCTGGGCGCCGGCGGGAATCTCCACGCGCATCGTCAAACTGAAGATCGGCGTGCCGGTGTGCGGCGCGGGCTGCGTATCCGTGGACAGATCCTCGATGTTGATTTGTCGCGCCGAGAAGAAGCCGGCGATCTCATGCACGATTCCGGGATGATCCATGGCGCGTACGCGCACGCGATAGGGAAGCGTGCGCAGGCTACGGTCTCTGTCCGTCGTGCGGCGAAAGATGTGGCCGAGCTCGAGCTTGGTGCACAGCGCGGCGAGATCGCGTTCGAGGGCGTCGATCGATGCGGCGGCGCCGGTGAGTGACATCAGCACCGCAAACTCGCCGCCGAGCACGGTCATGCGTGAGTCGTCGATGTTGAGATCGAGGTTTCGCGCCAGTGCGGCGAGCGCATTGACGATACCGGGACGATCTTTGCCAATGGCCGAGATGACGGCGCGCGCCATGCGCTTGCCCCCTACTTGAAGTAGTCCTTGACGTAGTCGGTGAGCTCGGCCACCGCGACGCGCTGCTGCTTCATGGTGTCGCGATCGCGAACCGTAACCGTGTCGTCCTTTTCGATGGTGTCGAAGTCGACGGTTACACACAGCGGTGTGCCAACCTCGTCGTGGCGGCGATAACCCTTACCGATATTGCCGGTGTCTTCGAACAACATGCGCCCAATCCCGAGCGCTTGCAGCGTCTGCTTGATTTCCTTGGCCTTTGCCATGATGCCGTCGTGATTGCGCTTGAGCGGCAACACGGCGACCTTGATTGGCGCGAGATGCGGCTCGAAGCCGAGCACGGTGCGCTCGGTTCCGTTGTCGAGTTGCTCGACCCGATAGCTTTCGTTCAGCACCGCAAGCACTCCGCGATCGACACCTGCTGAAGGTTCAATGACGTAGGGCACCTGCCAGGCCTTGGTGTCGGGGTCCTGCATGGCGAGTTTCGCGTTCGAATCTGTGTTGGCAAGTACCTTGGCCGTCAGGTTGTATTCGGCCTGATTCTTGGTGTGAGAACCCAAGTCGAAGTCGGTGCGATTGGCGATTCCTTCCAACTCCTCGACCCCGTGCGGAAACCGATACATCACGTCGAAAGTCGCCTTCGAGTAGTGCGCGAGTTCATCGGCCGGCACGCGATAGAGCTGAAGGTTGTTGGGATCGACCCCTTGACGTGCCCACCAATCGAGGCGCTCTTCCACCCACCGTTGGTGCCACTCCTCGTCGGTGCCCGGAGCAACGAAAAATTCGAGCTCCATCTGCTCGAACTCGCGCACGCGAAAGATGAAATTGCGCGGCGTTATTTCGTTGCGAAACGCCTTGCCGATCTGCGCGATGCCGAATGGCAGCTTGCGCGACGTCGAATCGAGTACGTGACGAAAGTTGGTGAAGATCGCTTGCGCTGTTTCCGGCCGCAGATACGCATATGAGTTGGCGTCGTCGACGGGACCGACCGTCGTCTTGAACATCAAATTGAACGGGCGCGGCTCGGTCAGGTCGGTACCGCCGCATTTCGGACATTTCTGCTCGGTGAGGTGATCGGCACGCCAGCGTGACTTGCACGTGCGGCAGTCGACCAGTGGATCGGTGAACGTCGCTTCATGGCCGGAGTAGCGCAGCACTTTGTTGTGGGTCAAGATCGCCGCGTCGAGCCCTTCGACGTCGTCGCGCTCGTAGACCATCGCGCGCCACCATGCAGCCTTCAGATTGTTCTTCAGCTCGACACCGAGCGGGCCATAGTCGTACAAACCCTGCAAGCCGCCATAGATCTCGCTGCTTTGGAAGATGAAGCCGCGCCGCTTGCACAGCGAGACCAACTCGTCCATCGAACGTGCCGGCACTGTCGGGACCCATGACAATTCGAGGCGGCGAACTATACCCGAATGGCGGGGGAAAGCCGCCCTTACAAGCATTACAACGGTCAGACATGGGCTACATGTACACCCCAACGAATGGCGCGGAATTTGGTGAAATGTGCCCGTAGACACGAGGACCGCGCAGTGCGCAAAGACGATCGCAAAGAACGCACCTACTTCCGCTCGGAGCGGATTGCCGTCTCCAATGGCCAGTGGTTCTTTGCCACCCGCGAGGGTGAGGAAGGTCCGTTCCGGACACGGGACGCGGCGGAACGCGCACTTGCCCGTTACATCCACGATAAAGTGGAGCTCGAAGGCTTCCAGAAGTCACGAACCGAACGCCCCCTCGTCAGGCCGGTTGCGAAGCACAGGGAGCCGGTGACACTCGAACTGGTTCCCATCGAGCGCGAGGCGCCGACCATCGAGCCGCATCTGCCGCGTATTGCCGAGACCACTGCCCGCAGCCTGGTGTTCTAAAACCTGCCCGCCTCGCCGGGGATAGATAAAGTCCCGGCAGATGGTTACCTTTCACGCCGTGAAGACGATTCACGTCAGCATTTTGGTCGCGTTCGCGGCCAGCGCGTGGGCTGCGCCGGTCACGGTCTACCGTCACATCGGTGCCGATGGCGTCGTTTCCTTCGGCGACCAACCCCGCGACGGTGCGGACGTGCTCACGGTCGACGTGCGCGAACCCCGCGCCGATGAGGTCGCGCGTAGCGTCGAACGCTTCGATACCCAGCTCCTGCTCATCGAACTGCTGCAAGCGGATCGGCGTGCACGCGAGGCGGCAGACCTGGACCGGCGTCTGTCGCAGCTCGAGCTCGAGTTCGAACGTGCGCGCGCCCGACCAGCGAAAACCGAATTGGGCGAAACCGGTTTCCGTTATGCGCCCTGGTTTGCGCGTGATCCGAACTGGCACCACCTGCATCGGCGTCCGGGTGCGGACGTGCGGCCGCCTACGCCGCCGGCGCAAGCCGAGCGCGTCTCGGCACCGCTCGGCAAGTTCCGCTAGTGCGCCGCTGCGGTGGCCATGA
Source organism: Gammaproteobacteria bacterium (assembly GCA_003248125.1). Lineage (GTDB taxonomy): Bacteria > Pseudomonadota > Gammaproteobacteria > Pseudomonadales > Azotimanducaceae > SZUA-521. The sequence goes on from QJXZ01000380.1 coordinate 21,167, forward strand.
GCCGAGCGAATAGCTTTGCGCATTGGCCTCATTTCAGACACGCACATTCCGGAGAGTCGCCCGTCGCTGTGGCCGCAGATCTTCGATGCGTTCGCGGGCGTCGATCTCGTCTTTCACGCCGGCGACATTCACGAGTTTCACGTGCTCGATGCCCTCGAAAGGATCGCGCCGGTATACGCGGCGCGTGGCAATGGCGAGGACGGCTCCGGCGGCCGGCCGACGCAGCCCGAGGACCCGCGGGTCCGCTACGCGTGGCTGTTGCATCTGGAAGGCTTGAAGGTCGGGCTAACCCACTATGTGCCGGTGCCGGAGCGGCCGCCGAACTTCACGCTGGCACGCTGGCTCGAGCGCTTCTTTCCCGGCGAAAAGCCCGACGTCATCGTCTCCGGCGACACCCACGTGGAACGCATCGCGTGGCTACACGGCACTCTGTGCGTCAATCCCGGATCGCCGACCTATCCACACAACTACGACACGCAGCTCGGCACAGTAGGCATCCTCGAGCTCGACGGCGGTGTTGCGAATGCCGAGATCCTGCAGCTCACGGAACACGGCACGGCGCCGTTCGAATGGGGACGTAGCTGGCGCTGACGGTTGCGAAGGGGGAACACTTGCGCTTACCAGGGTTGTTGAAACGTTGGGCGATATCGGCGTCGACGCAGCGCGGCATTGCGCGAGCGTTGGTGGCGATCGGTTGGATACTGGCGATCGCATTCCTGCTCCTGCTGGGGCTGTCTCATTTCGCGATCGAGCGCGCGCTCGGCGCGTTGGCCGGCTTTTTGGTCACGGTCATCGCAGCATTGCTGGCTCTCCTTGCGATCTCTGTGCTTCGTCACGGCCGGTTGCAGCTCTGGTGGGGCCTCCTGCTGTCGGCGAGCGCAATCGCGTTCGTCTACGGTGGTTTGATGGCGCCGCCAGGGTTGTTGGGGACGCTCGCCGCGGTCTGGTTGGGCGGCGTCTTGCTCGGCGGTGGTCTGGCGCGTTGGCGAGGGTCGGTGGGGCATCAGCTAGCGGCGATAGCTGGCGCGGTGCTGCTGCTCGCCGTTGCGGTACTGTTTCTGATCCCTGGATTCGACGATCCGCTCGAACGCGAGCTGGTGCCGGCCGACGTGCCGCAGCTCCAGCTCGCCGATCCCGGCGCGCGCGGCACCTTGCACTTCAGCACGTTCACGTATGGCAGTGGCACCGATCGCAACCGGCCGGAATTCGGCACTGGCGCTCGGTTGCGCACGGCTTCGGTGGACGGTGCCAAGCTGATCGATGGCTGGTCCGGGCTCGCCGGCTGGGCGCGCACGCGGTACTGGGGTTTTGATGCCAAGGCGTTGCCGATCCAGGGCCGCGTTTGGATGCCGACCGGCGATGGACCGTACCCGCTCGCGCTGATCGTGCACGGCAATCACGACATGGAGGACTTCTCGGATACCGGTTATGGCTATCTCGGTGAGCTCTTCGCGAGTCACGGTGTGATCACTGTCTCCGTCGACGAGAATTTCTTGAACAGTAGCCTTGCCGACTTGTTGGGCGGGTTCGACGGTGGTCTCGAGAAAGAGAACGACGCCCGCGGTTGGTTGCTGCTCGAGCATCTGCGCCAGTTTCGGGAATGGAATGCGACTGCCGATAATCCATTCACCGCCAAGGTCGATCTGGATCGCGTGGTGTTGGTCGGTCACTCGCGCGGCGGCGAAGCGGTCGCCGAGGCGGCGCTGTTCAACCGGCTGTCGTTCTATCCCGACGATGCCACGCTCGCCTTCGACTACGGATTCGGTATTCGCGGCCTGATCGCGATTGCGCCGGCCGATGGCCAATATGATCCGCGCGATCTCCCCACCGAGTTGGTCGACATCAGCTACTTCGTCATTCATGGCAGCCACGACGGCGACGTGCAATCGTTCATGGGCGCGCCGCAGTACATGCGCACGACGTTCGTTCAATGCGACAGCTGCTTCAAGGCCGGCTGGTATGTGGTTGGTGCCAATCACGGCCAATTCAACACCAGTTGGGGCAGACACGACTTCCCGCCGCCGTGGGATTGGGTGCTGAACCTCACGCCAATCATGGACGGCGAGGCGCAGCGGCGGATTGCCCGAGCGAGTTTCGGTGCCTTCTTGCAGGTAGTGCTCGATGGTCGCAACGAGTATCGGTCGTTCTTGGCAGAGCCAGATGCCGGACGCGATTGGATCGGTGGGACCGAAGTCGTGCATCAATTTGTCGACGCGCGTCGCTTGGTCATTGCCGACTATGAAGAGGATGCCGACGTTTCGACTGCAACGCTCGGCGGAGCCCGAATCGTGACCAAGGGCTTGAGTCGGTGGCGCGAACGACTGGTACCGCTGAAGTGGGACGATCTCGACTCCGCGGCCGCTCAGATTGGCTGGAATGGCCCGGAAAGCGAGTATCGGATCGAGTTCGATTCGTCACCGGCTCCGATCGAACATGTCGAATTCGCGCTTGCAATGAGCGATGCAAACCCCTCGAGCGATGCCGGCGCGGAAGGGAATTGGCAGGTACCGGATGTCATCGACTTCAGCATCGTGTTCACCGATGTCGACGGCCAATCCGCGAGCGTGCCGCTTTCGAGTGTGCATACGCTGAACAAACCGGTCGCGGTGACGACCCGCAAGTGGGAGTGGTTCGACGACATCGATGCCAGTGAACCGGTGTTCCAGTATTACCGGCTGCCGGCCGGCAAGTTCGAGTCGGTGGACATGGCGCGGCTTGCGTCGCTAGCCTTGCGATTCGATCGCACTGCGGCCGGAACCATCTGGCTCGACGAGTTGGCGTTCGAGATGCGACCTACGGAGCATTCGCAATGACAATGCTGGCCGCCAGCGGCGCCAACGCGGCGCAGATAGAGTTTTGGAACAGTGAGGCAGCCAAGTCGTGGACCGAGCATCAGGCTCACCTCGACCGATTGCTCGCGCCGTTGTCACGGCAGTTGCTCGCGCGCGCGGCCGTGCGCAAGGACGAGCGCGTACTGGATGTCGGCTGTGGCTGTGGAGATACGTCGCTTGCGCTCGCTGAAGGCGGCGCGCACGTCACGGGCATCGACATCTCGGCGCAGATGCTGGACCGTGCCAAGCATCGCGCGAAAGAACTGAAACGCAAGATCGAATTTCACCTCGTTGATGCGGCCGAGGCGCAGTTCGAACCTGTCTATGACCTGCTGTTCTCGCGATTCGGCGTCATGTTCTTTGCCGATCCGGTGGCCGCCTTCCGCAATTTGCGCGGCGCGCTCGCCGACGGTGGGCGCATGGCGTTTCTCTGTTGGCAGAGTGTTGCCGCGAATCCGTGGATGGCAATGCCATTCGCCGCTGCGCGGGCATATCTTCCGGAGCCGCCGGCACAGGATCCGCGTGCACCGGGACCGTTCGCGTTTGCGGATGCCGACTACGTGAGATCGATCTTGCGCGATGCCGGGTTCACACGTATCGGGATCGAAGCCGTTAGCGCCGATCTCGTGCTGGGCAGCGACATCGAGGAAGCGCTCACCTTCTGTGCGCGTGTTGGGCCTTTGAGTCGACCGTTGGCGGAGGCATCGAAGGATGTGCGCGCGCGCGCGATTGCGGCTGTGCGAGAAGCGTTCGCGGCTCATGCGAAGGGTGGTGCAGTCTCGTACGGCGCGAGTTGCTGGGTCGTCACGGCGACACGCTAAACAAGCGCCATGGGTCTTTCCGCGCTTTGCCGCGAGCTACGCGGTGAACACACCCCGTGCGTCTGGCGCGAAACGGTCAAGGAGAAAACGTTCCTGTGGTTTCTCCGATGCGGTCTTCGGAATCTCGTCGACGACTTGTAGATAACTCGGTACGAAGTTGGGTTCGAGGCCCTTGCGGCAGGCCTCGAAGACCGCTTGCGCATCGAACGTCTTGGCATTGGTCGGCACCACCGCGGCGACTACGTCCTTCTCGCCGGGTGCCCCCGATGCGGCCGGTACGCCGTACACGAAGACGTCGGTTACCATCGGATGTTCGCCGACCACTTTCTCGACGAATCCGGGGTTGATGAAGTCGCCGTTGTGGCGGATGCCACCCCCCTTGCGGAAGTCGAAGTAGAACCAACCGTTCTCGTCCGTGTGGCCAATGTCACCGGAACGCAGCCAGCCGCCTTCTGTCTTGCGCTTCGATGCCTCGGGATTTCGAAAGTACTCCACCGTCGGTGCCGGACCTTGTTTCGACCGGCTGACGATCTCACCCATCACGCCCGGTGGACACTCGTTGCCGTCTTCGTCGACGACCTTCATTTCGAGCCCCGGGGGCGGTTTGCCGAAGCTGCCGATCGGACCGACGCCGGGCGGGTTCATCGCCATGCCGCCTTCGATTGCGCCGTACATTTCGAAGATCTTCACGTTGAATCGCTTCTCGAAGTTGGCCCAGATTGCGGCGGGCATCCCGGCCGACAGCACCATGCGCACCGGATTGTCGCCGTCGTTCGCCTTCTCGGGCTCCGAGTAGACAGCGGTCGCCATGCCGCCCAGCAGATTGAAGACGGTGCATCCGTACTTGCGGCAGATGTCCCACAGCCGTGATTTGGTGAACTTGCGGGAGAACACCACGGGGCAATCGAGTCCGATTGCAGGTGCGAAGGTCAGCAACTGGGCATTGCCGTGCGTAAGCGACAATCCCGTGTATGGTCGGTCCGAAGAATTCCAGCCGAACCCAGGTCCGCCCATCGTCCCGGCGCCGAAACGAACATTCGGGAACACCACACCCTTGGGGTCGCCGGTCGTACCCGAGGTGTAGATGATCTGTAGGGGATCCTCTGGTTTCTCGAGCCGCACGTCGACGACACCGGCGGGTCGGTCGTAGACGGCGCCGTAGGACTCACCACCACTCACGTCACCAACCTCTAGATGTAGCGCATCCTCGTCCGACTCGAGTACGAGCACCCATTCGAGACTCGGCACCTTGCCGAGCAATTCGACCACGCTCGGTAGGTTGTAGCGCGCGCACAAGATGCCGCGACACTCGCTGTTGTTGAGCGTAAAAGCGAGCTTGTCGCCCTTGGTGCGTGGGTCGATCGGCACTACCACGGTGGCACTGATCGATGCGCCGATTAGGCACTCGATGAATTCGGGATGGTTGCGTATGAGGGTGGCGAATCGGTCGCCTCGATCCATACCGCGCTCGATGAGCCAACCGGCGATGCGATTTGCGTTCTCGAACAACTGGGCATTGGTGCGGGTTTCGTCGGCGCGCACACCGCCGCCCTCGAACGTGACCACGAGCGCATCACCCTTGTTCTCGGCCCTGTTCGCGAACAGATCGGCGAGAATCAGGTTGTTGCGTTGTCTCATGGCCGGCCTCGCGACGTCGTCACCTCGTTAGAATCGTGACGCATTGGGCCGCCGCGTCGGTACCGATCGAGCCGCCGCCATTGTGGGCGAGGCCTACCGTAGCACCATCGACTTGGCGCGGGCCGCTACGGCCAAGCAGTTGCTCCGTGAGCTCGACGATTTGCGCGATACCGGTGGCGCCGATCGGGTGACCTTTGCGCAGCAACCCGCCCGAGGTGTTCACCGGCAGCCGCCCGCCAAGCTTGGTCGTCCCTTCGTCGATGAGCCGTCCACCCTCGCCCTTGCCGCAAATGCCGAGCGACTCGTAGGCGATGATTTCGGCCGGGGCCGACGCATCGTGCAGTTCGACGACCGACAAATCGTCGGGTCCGACACCGGCCTCTTCGTATGCCTGCTGTGCGCAGAGCTCCGAGACGCCGCTCTCGTTGGCACTGCGATCCCAGCCGGAGTGCAGCACGGTCGACGCGATTCGTACGGCCTGCTTCGTGAGGCCGAGTTCCCTCACCTTGCGCTCGCTCATGACGATGACGGCGGCGCCGCCGTCGCCGATCGGTGAGCACATCGGGCGCGTCAGAGGTTCGGCGATCATCGGCTCCTGGAGTACCTGCTTGACCGTCAATGCCTCCCGAAACTGGGCGCGGGGATTCAGGCTGCCGTGATACGAGTTCTTGGCCGATACGCCGGCGAATTGCTCGACCGTGGTGCCGTACGCCTTCATGTGGGCGCGAGCTGCCTGTGCGTAGATGTCCATGAACATGGAGCGGCGCTCGCCGGCACCGGAGGCGGCGGAACTCGCGCCGCCCGCTTCCGCGCTTTTCTTGAGGCGGTCCATGATCGCGGCGAGTTCCTCGACATCGACCGCACCCGTGAACGCACCAAATACCTTGCGCTTGTCCTCGTGGTACATCTTTTCGACACCGACGGCGAGCACCACGTCGTAGAGACCCGCCGAGACCATCGCGGCCGCTTGATTGAGGGCGGTCGATGCGCTGGCGCAGGCGTTCTCGACGTTCACTACCGGGATCTTGCCGATGCCGACGCCACGCAGCACGACCTGGCCGCGAATGCACTCCTGACCGGTGAGTAGTCCCGCCGCCGCGTTACCGACGAACGCGGCCTGGATGTCGCCCTTGTCGATGCCGGCGTCAGTGATTGCATCGACGATCGCCTGCCCGCCGATCGCCTTCAGGCCCAAGTCCATGTGCTTGCCGAAGTGCGTCATGCCGACGCCTGTGATGTACGCGTTGGTCTTCATGGTGCTTCCTCTATCACAACAGTCCCGGCGGTTTGAGATTCAATGCCTTCTGCAGGAAATCGAGCTCGGCCTCCCGCTCCGGCAGCGGTGCTGGCCGCGTGAACATACCATCGCCGGTGAGCTCGGCGACCACCTTTTCGTCGCGCGGGAACGGCGTCGAGCGGTGATTCATCGCGAATAAATCGCCGAACGGACGTCGCGGCCGTTGGCCGCCCGCTTCCCAGTGCTCGAGGGGGTAGCCGACGGTTTGCAGTAACAATACGCGACAGTGCTCGGCGACCCCGAGGGCCTTCAAGATGCCGGGGCCGTTCGGCGTGCCGAGACAGCAGGTACCGAGCCCCAGGTCATAGGCCATCAGCGTCGCTTGCGCGATGCCTTGGCCACAGTCGACTTCGCTCATGCCCGGCTGCTTCATGCCTTCTAGCAGGTTGGTGAACAAGGGAATCAACTGCTCTTCCAATCCCTTGCGCTTGGTCTCCTCGTCGCCGAAGCCGAGCGCGCCGATTTCGAGCAGCTCGCGCAAGCGGTCGGATTGCTCGTCCACCATGTTGGGGTCGAGATACCAGACGATCACGACCGGTGCGATCTTGACCTGCCAGCCGACGACCATACCGCGCACTGCATCGAGCACTTCCTTCGGTGCCGTGTTGCGGAACACGGCCACTGCTTTGAGTGACTGCACGTTGCCCCAGTGCGAGGCGATGCGTGCGGCCTCGAACATCATCTGAACCTTCCAAGGCTCGACCGGCTTGTAGGGCTTGACGAAGCGGATGGAGCGACGCCGGCCGATGACTTCTCGCAGTTCCATGGTGGTCTCCTAAAGAAAGCTACAGGCGCGAACCGCCCATGATACCGAGTACGTAGTTACAGCCGTCCTCGATCATCGACGAACGGGCATCGCGGAAGATCTTCTCGATTGGATATTCACGACTGGTGCCGTTGCCGCCGAAAATCTGCAGCGCTTCGCTCGCCACTTCGAACGCGGTCTGTGTCGAAGTCACCTTCGAAGCAATTGCGTACTCGAGGCGCGGTTGATTCAGCGCGTTCGAGCGTACTACGTCGCGGTTGAGCGAGCGCGCAGCTTCGGTTTTGCGGAACATCTCGGATAAGCGCCAACGCACGGTCTGATGTTCGATGATTGGCACGCCGCCTTGCTTGCGTTCCTTGGCGTAGTCGATGGCGAGCTCGAGTGCCGCCCGGGCGAGCGCGGCGAACAGTGTGCCCATGCCGGTATTGGCGGTGGTGAGCACCATACTCGCGGCAACGTCGTAGCCCTCGGGCGGTACCACCATCCAGGAGCGCGGTATTCGCACGTCGTCGAAGAAAATTTCGCCCTGGTTCAGTGGCCGCTGGCCAATCTTGTCGAGCGGTTTGCCGCGCGACACGCCGGGGAGATTCAAAGGCAGCACGAATACTGCGCGGCCGGGCTTGTCGTTGCCGGTGTCCACAGCGCAGAACAACGCGGCTGCCTCCGCGATGGTGCCGCACGACACCCACGAAGACTTCTGTCCCGAGATCACGAAGTCGTCGCCTTGGCGGCGTGCGATCACGTTGGGTTTGCCATAGTCCTTACCCGGTGCTTTGGCGTGGCCGAGTATGTCGACGCCGTCGCTGCCATGGTCGGGTTCGGTAATTGCCCAACAGCCTGTCAGATGATCTTTGACGATGTCCTTGAGCTCGGCGTTGTCGGACAGCTCGGCCATCATGCGTGGAAAGCCGGCCACACCGAACACGATGGCGAGGCCGGCATCTCCCCAACCCAATTCCTCGCTGACGATGTAACGCATCCGCGCTTGCTCGATCGGACTCAAATCACCGTCACCGGTTTCCGCTGCGCTCAAGCCCAGCGCACGATGCTGGCGTATCACCTCCCACAATGGCGAATCCTTGGCGATGACACCTTCGGGGCTGAGCTTGTCGAGGGCGACCCCGGCCGGCCGCATGACGTCTGCTGCGAAGCGGTGTGCGGTTTCGCGAATGGCACGTTCGGTATCGGTGAGGCCGACGTCGAGTTCGGCTAGCGGCATGACCCTGCTCCGGCTGCGCTCGGTCGACGCAGTATTGCGCTGCCAACGCGATCGGTTGATACGGGAATACCGCGATCATGCGCACGCATTACGTCGGCGTACGCCGTTGACGTCCCGTACCTGCGCCGCCACAATGCCCCTCGCAGTATCAACGGCAGTAGGGGCGTTATTCGCCCCTCTGCTTTATTCAGGGTTTGTGGAAGGGGTAATCCATGCAGAAAGACAAGGAGCTGAAGTCGCCCTGGCTGGTCGGTGGCGCTGGTGCCGCGATGGCACTTGCTGGTGCACCGGCGTTGGCCGACGCGGGCGGCTATGTGGGTGTGGGTCTTGGTCAAGCGACCATCGAGGTCGATGGCGGGGACGTCGACGGTGGCGAGGGATTCTTGGTCACCGTTCCCGACTTCGACGAGAACGACACGGGCTACAAGATTTACGGCGGCTGGATGTTCAATGACAACATCGGCGTCGAGTTCGCCTACATAGACTTCGGCTCGATGGACGACAACTTCGGCTTCAATGGCGCGGAGTCTCTCGAGGTCGAGGCCGATGGATTCACGCTCGAGCTGCTGGGCAACATTCCGCTTGGTCCGGTCGACTTGTTCGCGAAAATCGGCATGCTCTCCTACGATGCGGACGTGACGCTCAACCCGGTGCCGCTCGGCAGTGTTTCCGCGGGCGTGGACGGCGAAGATTTGGCTTGGGGTGTGGGTGCGGCAGTCAACATTGGCGAGTCGTTCTCGATTCGGGCCGAGTACGAAGGCTTCGAGCTCGACGACGTCGACGAGGTATCGTTGATTTCGGTCAGCGCGCAAATCAATTTCTGACGATTCGACGCGATCGTTGTAACGAGGGCCACCCCAGGGTGGCCCTCTTTCTTTGTGGCACCATGGCGTCGTGATGAGCAAGCCACCACCCCATTGGCCGATCACGAGTGCGCTGCCTGGCATCCGCTTTCCGACCTTGCCGATCCAGCGTGGCCAAGGTGTGTTGGCAGTGCTGCAGCAGATCGAGCAGAGCCAATGGCTCGCGCCGGAACGCCTGCTCGCGTTGCAATTCTCGCAGCTCGATGCACTGCTCGAACATGCGAGGGCCACGGTACCGGCGTATCGGCAGATGCCACGAGACGCCCGCGCCGTGCTCGACTACGAGCAGTTCCGACGCTGGCCGATGCTCACGCGCCGCGATCTGCAGAATCGATTCGACGAGTTCGTGAGCAAAGCGCCGCCGCGCCAGCACGGCAAAGTTCAGGAGCGCCGTACGTCGGGTTCGACGGGCGCACCGGTGCGGCTGCTCACCACCGCGCTCGCCGGTCTGTACTGGAATGCCTTCAACCTGCGCGACCATCTGTGGCACCGTCACGATCTGTCCACAAAGCTGGCGGTCGTGCGCCGCGAGACAGAACCGGGACACGCCGCCAATTGGGGTCCAGCGACGTTTGGGGTGGTAGACACTGGGCCAACGGTGTCGAATTCGATTCGTGTCGATGCCGCAGCTTTGATCGATTGGCTCGTGGTCGAGCGCCCCGGCTATCTCCTCACATATCCGTCGCTAGTCGCCGAACTCGCGCGCCTGTCGATCGACCGCGGTGTCCGTCTCGACGGTTTGCGGGAAGTTCGGACGTTCGCCGAGTCCTTGCATCCGGAACTGCGTCAACTGGTTCGCGAAGCGTGGGGCGTGCCGTTGACCGACGTCTACTCAGCAACGGAGACCGGCTATCTCGCGCTGCAATGTCCGCAGCACGACCACTATCACGTGCAATCGGAGGGCGTGCTGTTGGAAGTGCTGCGCGACGATGGACAGCCTTGCGCCGTGGGCGAGGTTGGTCGTGTGGTCGTGACCTCGCTGCACAATTTCGCGATGCCGCTCATCCGTTACGACATTGGCGACTTTGCGGAATTGGGTGCGCCGTGTTCGTGTGGCCGCGGCCTGCCGGTGCTCGAACGTATCCACGGCCGAGTTCGCAACACGCTCGTTACCGCGGATGGCAAGCGTTTTTGGCCGATCTTCGGTACGCGCGCAATCATGGAATCGGCGCCGCTCGCGCAGTATCAATTCGTGCAGAAGAGTCACACACTCATCGAGGCGCGCGTCGTGGCCACCACGCAGTTGACCGCCGCGCAGGAATCACGCTTTTGCGAGCGCGTGAGTTCGATGCTGCCCGCCGCGATGGAGATTCGGATCGTCTACGTCGAGTCGATCGCGCGTAGCGCAGGTGGTAAGTACGAGGAATTCCTGTCCGAGATCGCGCGCTAGACGCCTAGCCCGGCTCGTCGGTAGTCGAAAGGCAGCGGTGGCAGCTCGCCCGCCTCGAGGGCACGTATGCGCGCTTCAGGCAGAGGGTTGCCGAGCTGCACGTTGCGCATACGAATACGCAATCGGCTCTGCGCGACGGTGAGTTCGTGCAGACGTTGCCAATCTGTCGTCGACACGTCGAGGTTCGCGAGTCCCGCGATGCCGGACAGCATGTGATCCCATTCGTCGTCGATGACCACTGCGCAGGCGGCTGAGATCGCATCGTCGCGGCGGGAACCCGTAAGCCGGGTGCCTTCGGTGTACAAGGTGCAGTAGCCGCCTTCGGTGAATGCAGACGCACGCTCCCCCAACCAGCCGAACTCGCGTCGATGATCCGCACGCAGCGATTGCAGCGCGACGTTCTCGGGCCAATTCGCCGCCAATCGCCGTTGCCTGAGTACGTGTGGCTCGAGTCCTGCTTCGGCGCCGGCAATTCGGTGTGCCCGCGCGAATGCGGCGTAGTGATTCGTTTCTGCGACGATGACCTCGTCGGCGAGCACGGCAGCGGTGTCGTTACCGTCGTCGATGAGGCGCGCCATCTGTCCGACTACACCGTCGACGATCTCTTTGTAGCACTGCCGCGCGAGCCACGCTTCGTCGGTGCTGGCGGTACGCGAAGGTGACCGGAAATACGTCGCGCAGACCTCTGCTTCTGCCGCCCAGAGTCGTGCGTTCGCGTCGATCAGAGCGACCAACGCCGGTGCCACGTGCTGCTTGCTCACGGTTTCACTGCGACGATTTCGGCGTACTGGTTGGGTCGTGCAGCCCCAGCAGCATCACGCGCGGCCATGGCACCGGGCAGCGAACTCGTCACCAATTCGGCGATTTCGAAACCGCAAATTTCGAATAGTGAACGCACGTCGGTTTCCGTACCCACACGGTGGTTGCTCTGCGCAACGGCGAAGCGTTCGACGCGCGCACGCAACTCGACTGCATCGCCATCGAGCCCGCGTTCGCGATGGCGCTCGACGGCTAGCGCGCCGAACTCCTCAACCGCCGTCGTGGGGCGCGGCTTGATTGGCGCGGGTTCCTTGTCGAGGCGCGTCACTGTGACCACCGTGCCCCCGCTTCGCAGGAGTCGGTACCAATTGGCAACGAGCGCTTGCTGCCCTTCGGCCGGTAGATACGTGAGTATGGAATGCGTGCAGATCAAATCGAACGTTGCCTCGTTCTGGTATTCGCGCAATTCGGCGACGGTTGTTCGTATCGGCAAGCCTTGTCTTGCGCCATACCACGCGCACAACATCACCGGCGCGGCGCAGCGATCTACAACGGTTGCTGCCAACCGCGCGTCGTGTGCCTGATATGCCCGAGCGACCGTATCTAGCATGCCCCAATCGGCACAACCCGCGACCAACACGTTCGGCGAATGCCGCGCACGTGCGCCCAGCGACGACGCGAAGAACGTGCCATGACGCTGCGGGTCGGCGGCTAGACCGAGTAAGCGCAGGTCGGGCCAGACGCCGTGCAGATCCGCACAGCCCGCGCACACGAGAGGCGCGATCCGACGCGCGATCGGCGCAGAACTCCGGAGTAGCTCGTCAGTGTTCAAGCTGACTTTCGGGCCACGATGCGGCCGCGATCGGCCGCAGTAGCGCGATACTCACAGGCAACGAAGCCGGCCTGCTCGAGCGCGCATTGGATTTCGAGCGCCGAGTAACACCGACCTTGGGTCGAGTGCATGAGGAGTGCCGAATAAGCAGCGACCGACAACGGGCCAGACTTCTCGGCATTCAGAAACGCATCGTGAATCACGACCATGCCCCTGGTCGGAAGCGCTTCGAAAGAGCGAGCCAGCAGCTCGGCGATGGCGGTCTCGCCCCAATCATGCACGACGTTCGAGAGCAGGTGCACGTCGGCATGGGTAGGCCACCGAGTCGTGAAAATGTCGATGCCGAGCGTGGCGATGCGGTCCGTACCGCCCTTGGCGGCGATGGATCGCGCAGCGACCGCATCGACCGGCGGCTTCTCTAGCACCGTGGCGTGCAAATGCGGATGTTTCGCCAGCAAGGCACACGCATAGATGCCGGACCCGCCGGCCACATCGAGCACGTGACCGTACGCCGCCAATTCCAGGCTACGTGCGAGCGCAGGTGCGAGAAACGCGCCGCGACTGTCCATCGCTGCCGTAAAGCGATCCGCGAACTCGGCATCGAGCATGGCGGTATGCCAATCGGGTCCGCCGGTGGTGCCCGACCAGCTGGCCACTGCATCCGTGCGCAGGATGTCGAGAAACTCGCGGCAGACGGCACGGTCGAGCAGTGCCGCATAGTAGGGTCCGACAAACCACGGTGATCCCTCGACCAGGTGCTCGCGCGCGATTGCCGTGGGTCGGAATGCATCGCCGTCGAGCTCGAGCAACTCCATGGCTCGCAGCAGCGTCAGCATCACGTCAGTCGGGCGATCCTTGATGCCAAAGTGACGGCAGATGGCGGTTTTGTCGCTGGGTTCGGCCGCGAGGTGGGTGAACAGATCGAGACCGGCGACGGCGGCGATCAGCAGATCGCCGGCGTAGATACCGTCGCGATGCCGATAAATCGCAGTTGGATCGGTCGTTGGTACGCGCAGGAAATCCACCGCTGCTGGACGCTTCAGTCGCTTCCGTCCTTCGGCAGGCCGAGAATCCGCTCCGCGATGATGTTGCGTTGGATGTTCGGTGTGCCGCCGCCAATCACGACGTTCGGCCAGCCGAGGCTTGCCTTCGCCCATTTCCCCTTGTCGACCGCTTCGGCGCCGCCGGCGAGTTCGAGTCCCGCCGCGCCGCTCAAGGCCACCGCGAAATCGTCCATGTCGATCTCGAGCGATGCGCGATGCAGCTTGTTGACCGACGTTTCACTGCTGAGCGGCTCGCCCTTCAGCTGCTTGGTGAGATAGCGCATGCCGTTGTATTTCATGGCGGCAATCTTTGCCTCGAACTCGGCGATACGGCGCCGGGTCGACTGATCGTTCGATGCGGGCTGGCCGTTCTTCTTCGAGCGCTTCACCAAATCGCGCAGCGTGTCGAGTTTGTCGTAGAGCTGTGTGACTTCGCCGATGCTCGAGCGCTCGTTGGCGAGTGCCGAGACCGTGACCATCCAACCTTCGCCCTCCTTGCCGAGTCGGTTCTCGACCGGCACCTTCGCGTTGGTGAAGAACACTTCCGCGAAGTGCCGATCGCCCGCCATGTTTTCGATCGGCCGCACTTCGACACCGGGTGTCTTCATGTCGACCAACAGACATGTGATGCCCTTGTGCTTGACGTCGACATCGAACTGCGTGCGTGTCAGCAAGATGATCCAGTCCGCCCATGGCGCGAGCGATGTCCAGATTTTCTGGCCATTGACCACGTAGTGCTTGCCGTCGGCGGTGAGCTCGGCTTTGGTTTGAATGGCGGCAAGATCGGAACCGTGGTTGGGTTCGGAATAGCCAGTGCACCAAGTCACTTTCGAATCGAGGATGTCGGGAATGAAGCGCTGCTTCTGCTCGTCGGTGCCGTATTGAATGATGCCTGGCCCGACCCAGGCGAGGCCCATCATCGACATGCCGAGCGGCGGTGCTTTGGCGAGCGCCATCTCTTCTTTGAGGATGGCCTGTTCGATGATGCTGCCGCCACCACCGCCTACTTCCTTTGGCCAGCTGAAGCCGACCCAGCGTTTGGCACGGACCTTGGTCAACCACTCGCTCAAGAAGTTGGGGCCACGTTCGCGCGGCGGCGGCAGGTTCTCCTTCAGGAAATCTCGGACTTCCTGTCGAAAGGCTTCTTCGCTGGCTGAAAGCTCGAAATCCATTACAGACCTCCCAGCGCCGCAACGCGCTCATAGTGATGGTCGGAGTCACCGTATGCCGGCCGGGCCCATTTGGTGCGCTTGAGGTAGAGCTGCACGTCGTACTCCGCGGTGAAGCCGATGGCGCCGTGCAATTGCACGCCGTCGATGCCGATCCGAGCGGCGGCGTCCGACGCATACGCCTTCGCGAGCGAAGCGGCGCGCGGCAGCTCGTGCGGCGCATCGTCGACGGTCCACGCGGCATAGTAGAGCAGCGACTTGAACGACTCGATGTCGACGAACATCTCGGCGAGCCGGTGTTTCACGCCCTGATACTTGCCGATCAGATTGCCGAATTGCACGCGCTGCTTGGCGTACGCGGTAGTCATGGCGAGGGTCGCTTCCGCAGCGCCCACCAGCTCGGCGGTCACCGCCACGGCACCGCAATCCGTGAGATAGGCGAGATCGTCGTCGGCGAGCGCCATGAACTGGTCTGGCGCGAGCACGACATCGAGTGTGACCGTCCCCATGCGCTTGGTGCGATCCATGATCGGTTGCAGTGCCACCGCAACGCCTGTCGCATCCCGCGGCACGAGCGCGAGCGATAATCCAGCTTCGGTCCGGCATGCAATCACGAACAGATCTGCCACGCCGGCGTCCGCGACGAATGGTTTGCTGCCGACGAGACGACGGTTCTTTGCGGTTAGCGTGACAGCATCGGGGTGGATCCAGTTCGGCTCGTCGTACAGCGCAAGCGTCGCGGTGGTGCTGCCTGAGGCCAACGCGGGTAGCCAGGCTTTCTTCTGCGCCTCGGTTCCGCAGCGCGCGAGCGCCACGGCCGCCAGCGTGTGCGAAACGAGCGGCAGTGGCGAGAGGCCGCGGCCGGTTTCCTCCAGCACCACGGTGAGATCCACCCACTTGAGACCCAGGCCACCGTACGCTTCCGGTACCACGAGACCGAGCCAGCCGAGTTCTGCCATCTGCTGCCAGAGTGCTCGCGAGCCACCATCGTCGGTGGCCATGATCTTGCGCACTGTGGACAAGGGGCAGGCGCCCTGCATGAACTTGCGCACCTGATCGCGCAGCAGTTCCTGTTCTTCGGTAAAGCCGAAATTCATGGTGACTCCTCGGATTCGGCGATGAGCCGGGATTCGAGCCACTCGTCGATGCGAGTGCCGAAGCCGAGCTCGGTGAGTATCGCGCGCGTGTGTTGGCCCACCATCGGCGCGGGGCCGCCGGGTTCGGCCGGTGTGCCGCGGAAATGCGGTGCCGGTCGCGCATCGCGCATGTGGCCGGCAACCGGATGCTCGAGCTCGCGGAACATCGCATTGTGATGCACTTGCGCTTCGTCGGCGAGCTCACTGAGCTTGCGTGCACGAGCAAACGGCACGTCGTGGCTACGCATGCGCTCGCTTGCTTCGGCAATCGTCATTTGTCTCGCTGCTGCGGCGACTTCCGTGCGCATGATCTCGACCAGTGCCGGCCGATTGCGTTGCCGCTCGGCGAGTTTGGCGAAACGCGGATCCGCGGCGATGTGCTGAAGTCCGTATGCCGCGCAGAGGCCCGCGAACTCGGCGTCGGAGAGTGTCATGGTCGTGCCCCAGCCATCCGCGTACTGTGCGACGTTGCCGGCCGCGCCGATTGGCGGACGCGCATCGACGCCGTCACCTTGCAGGATGAGATCGGCGGCGGTGTCTGCCCATAGGAATGCAATGGCGGTATCGAGCATCGAGAGCTCGATGTGCTGACCGTTGCCGCTGCGCGTGCGTGCCAGCAGAGCAGCCGTGATTGCTTGGCAGCCGGTATAGGCCGTCAGCTTGTCGAGGATCAGCATGTTCACTTGTTCCGGTTGCTCCGGGTGCTCGGGATGAATGCGACCCTGCACCGCTGCGATGCCGGAATAGAACTGAATGATGGGATCGTAGGCACGTTCGCCGGCCTTCGGTCCGGTCTGGCCGAAGCCGCTGATCGACAAATAGACAAGCCCGGGATTGATCGCGGCGAGCTTGTCGTAGCCGACGCCGATGCGTGCGGCAACACCGGGACGGAAATTCTGAATGACGACGTCGGCCCATCGCGTCAAACGCTCGATGATCGGTGCCGTTTCCTCGGTGCGACCGAGATCGAGTGCGAGCGAGCGCTTGCCGCGATTCAAGACATGAAAGAATCCCGACAATCCGTTGCGGCTCGAGCCGACGTGGCGCTGGATGTCGCCGGTGGTGCGTTCGACCTTGATGACGGCAGCGCCTTGATCGGCGAGCAGACTCCCGGTCAGCGGTCCGGAGACCACTGCCGAGAGGTCCAGCACGTTGAAGCCGGCCAGTGGACCGGGCATGGATCAACCGCGCATCGGGTTGATCGGCGGCCACTTTTCCTTGCTGGCGAGGATGTGCTTGCCGATGTCGGCAACGCCCCACGGCGCGTCTTTGCCGTCCTTCGCGGCGATCGGTGTGATCTGCCATGACAGCAAAGAAACGTTGTTGCCGGCGACCAGGAATTGACGGCCTGTGACGTCTTTCGCTTCGTCGGTGCAGAGCCACACCACCGTCGGCGAGACCTTCTCGGGCGGGAAGGCATCCTTCGCTTGCTCGGGCAGAATGTCCTCGGTCAAGCGCGACATGGCAGTGGGTGCGAGCACGTTGACCGTGATGCCATATTTGACGCCCTCGAGGTAGAGGCAACGCATGAACCCGGCCGTGCCGGCCTTGGCGGCACCGTAGTTGGTCTGTCCAAAGTTGCCGAGGAGCCCCGACGTTGAGCTCGTCATGACGATGCGCCCGCCATGCCCTTGCTCGATCATTTGGTCATAGGCGGCTTTGGTGACGAGATAGGTGCCCTTCAAGTGCACCGCAATGATGATGTCCCACATGTCGTCGGTCATGTTCTTGAACGACTTGTCGCGCAGGATGCCGGCGTTGTTGATGCAGATGTCGAGCTTGCCGAAGCTATCCACTGCGGTTTTGACCATGGCTTTGGCTTGGGCCGGATCTGCCACCGAGCCGTAGTCGGCGACCGCCTTGCCGCCGGCAGCCTTGATCTCCTCGACTACTTTATCCGCCATGTTGTGGCCGGCGCCGGTGCCGTCGCGCGCGCCGCCCAGATCGTTTACGACCACTGCGGCGCCTTCCTTGGCCAGCAGTTTCGCGTGTTCGCGGCCCAATCCGCCGCCCGCGCCGGTGACCAGCGCTACCTTGCCGTCGAGCATACCCATTGGTGTTCCCCCAGGGTTGATGTTGTCGAAATTGTGCGCCGCGACAGTCTATGGAAAAGCGCATCGAAGGCAAGGCAACGGGCGATTGCCCCGGAGCAACGACACTGCCCCGGAGCTAGCCTTTGCTCCGGGCAGCCGTTGGGTGGGCGTTGGCAGAGGTGGGTGTTAGCGCTTGCGAGCTTCGCCGAGCGGGATGGGATCGACGTTGACCGGCCGTGCCGGCGATTGCGGCAGCGCGCCGCCGGCCGAGCGTTCGCGGGCGAGGCGATCGAGTACCGCACGGACGATGCGGTCGCGCTCGTGGAAGCCGAACGGCTTCAGCGTGTCGTAAATCAACTTCAACGCTTGCAGTTCGATGTCGTAGCTGTGGTTCATCGCTTCGCCCCCTATTTCACTACCGGGCTCGATGAGGCTATCAGCGCACCCGCTTCGTGGGTGTAAACGATTCGCACGCCAATGTATTTGTGGGATGCGGCTTACAATGCTGGCGAGCACTAGGCCAGATGCCGGCAATCTCGAGAGGAGCGCGTTATGGATGAGTTGTTCGATTTCACGGGCAAGGTCGTACTGGTTACGGGCGGCAGCCGCGGATTGGGCCGTGCAATGGCGCATGCATTCGCGGAGCGGGGCGCCGATCTCGTGATCGCGAGCCGCAAGCTGCCTGCCTGTGAGACGGTGGCGCGGGAAATCGAGGAACTCGGACGCCGGGCGTTGCCCTACGCCTGCCACGTCGGCCATTGGCAGGAGCTCGAAGGCTTGGTGGCGGCCACCTACGAGCACTTCGGTCGCATCGACGTGCTCATCAACAACGCGGGACTCTCGCCGCTCTATCCGTCGTTGCACGAGGTCAGCGAGGAGTTGTTCGACAAGGTGGTCGCGCTCAATTTGAAGGGACCGTTTCGCCTTTCGGCGCTCGTCGCCCATCGCATGTCGGCCGGTGACGGCGGATCTATCATCAACATCTCGAGCACCGCGTCGTTGAATCCGAGCCCGACCTCGGAACCCTACGGTGCTGCCAAGGCCGGTCTCAATGCCATTACGCGTTCGTTCGCGTTTGCCTACGGTCCAAAGGTTCGCGTGAATTGCATCGTCGCAGGACCGTTCCTCACCGACATTTCCAAGGCTTGGGACATGCCGGCCTTCGAGAAGCGGGCGGCCACCAGTATGGCGCTCAAGCGTGGTGGCCAGCCCGATGAAATCGTCGGCGCGGCACTCTACCTGGCCTCGCCCGCGGCGAGCTTCACCACGGGCACTACGATTCGGGTCGACGGCGGCACGCTTTAGCGCGCGGCGTTGCTCGGCGAGGCGACGCTTCGCCGTGGCGCGGTCAACGCTTCGACCACGGCAGGCGCATAGTCGGTGCCGGTCAATCGCTCGAGGGTCTGCAGCCCGCCCGGATTGGCGACGTTGAACTCGATGATCCACGGATAGGCGATATCCACCGCCGCAAACCCGGCACCGTGCGCATCGAGGTAAGTGGCGCAGCGCTCGGCCAATGCCATCTCGCGTGCATCCAACGTGGCTGGTCGTGCATTCGCATCGGCGGCGAGGTTGGCGCGGTGGTCGTGGGATGGCACGCGCAGGTACGTAGCGACGATCTGTGCGCCTGCGATCAGCACGCGCTTCTCGCCGGCCGTGATCTCGGGCACATAGCGCTGCAGCAGGCAGTACTCGGTGCCGTCGTTGCCGGTCAGTGCATCCAACACAACGTACAAGTTTGCGTCGTCACGGTTCAGTCGATAGACGTGACGACCGAAACTCGCGGCGGCGGGTTTCGCGATCCACTCACCACCACGCATCACGATGGTCGCGAGCCACTCCGGATCGCGCGCGGCGTAGGTTTCGGGATGGTGCTCGGCGAGCGGCCCGAGCGGTAGTGAGTACTTGGCATGCAGCTGCAATAACACCTCCGGTGCGACGATGAATTGCGCACGCGGCAGGGTGCTCAAGAGCTCCATCCGATCGAGGAACGATGCCCGCTCACCGAGCCCGATTGGCCAAATGCGGTCGAAGTTTGCGAGCGGCGTGCCGTCGGCCGCCAGGCGCAACGTGCCCGCCGCCAGCCGCAGGTCGTGGTGATCCGCGATAGACACGCGCCAGCCGGCGGCCGCGAAGGCGGCCGGCAGGCGCTGGTGGTTGTCGTTGCGCGCCGCACCGCGGGTCGCGACGAGGAAGCAAATCGATGGCATGAGCGCGCTTCGCCAGTGAGCCCGCTTTTCTACATGCTAAGATCCGCAGTCCGCAACATCGTGTGTGGATGTGATGGGGCTCCCCGATCACACATTGCAAGGCGAACAGATTCCGGTGTTCGAAGCGCCGCTCCTGCCTTCCGCCAAAGTCGAATCACTGAAGGCAGAGATCAAGACACTGCTGGTCGACAAGAATGCGGTATTGGTGTCGCACTACTACGTCGATCCGGACATCCAGGATCTGACCGAAGAAACCGGCGGCTGTGTCGCCGATTCACTCGAGATGGCGCGCTTCGGCCACGAGCATCCGGCGACCACGTTGGTGGTCTCCGGCGTCAAATTCATGGGCGAGACTGCAAAGATCCTGGCGCCCGAGAAGACCGTGCTGATGCCCACGTTGGAGGCGACGTGCTCGTTGGATATCGGCTGCCCGCCGGATGAATTCGAGCAATTCACCAAGCAGCATCCCGATCGCACGGTGGTGGTCTATGCCAACACCTCGGCACGCGTGAAAGCGCTTGCAGATTGGGTCGTGACGTCGAGCATCGCGCGACCGATCGTCGAGCACCTCGCCGCCAAGGGCGAAAAGATCCTGTGGGCGCCGGACAAACATCTCGGTCACTGGATCGCCACCGAGACCGGCGCCGACATGTTGCTGTGGAACGGCGCGTGTGTGGTGCACGAGGAATTCAAGAGCAAGGCACTGTTCGACCTCAAAGCGCTGTACCCGGATGCCGGCGTGCTCGTGCATCCGGAGAGCCCGGCAGCCGTGATCGGTATTGCCGACGCGGTAGGATCGACGAGCCAGCTGATCAAAGCGGCGCAGACGCTACCGCATCAGGTATTCATCGTCGCGACCGATCGCGGCATCTTCCACAAGATGCGGCGCGCCGCCCCTGGTAAACGCTTCATCGATGCGCCAACCGCCGGCCAAGGTGCCACCTGTCGTAGTTGCGCCCATTGCCCGTGGATGGCGATGAATCAGCTCGAAAACCTGCGCGATTCGCTGCGTGACGGCAGCAACGAGATCCTGGTGGATCCCGAAGTCGGCCGCCGCGCCATGATTCCGCTCACGCGCATGCTGGAATTCCCGAAGCCCTGAGCTGGAATTGGTGACAGTTACCGATTAGCTCACCTTTCTTGGAAATCAAGCAGCGGGCGGGCCAATCGGTAACTGTCACCAATTTCAGCTACGACGCCCTGAGTTCCGCCAATTCCTTGCGAAAATCGTTGATGCGGGCATCGAGCATCGCGTTGGTGCGGAAATCGTCGGGATTCGTCAACCCGCGCGCGTACTCCAGATGCTGAATTGCCTTTTGGAAGTTGCCCA
>QJXZ01000283.1 GCA_003248125.1 Gammaproteobacteria bacterium
AGGGAACTCACTCGCGATTCTTGCGATGACAGCCGCCGCTGCAGATAGTCGATGATGTCGAGGCTTTCGTACAGCCAGCGCACTTCCCCATCGCGCTCGATGCGCAAGCACGGCACCATACCGCTGCCACCGCCTTCGATCAGTTCGCGATAGGCGCTAGGATCGCGCTGCACGTCCTTCGTCGGCAGTTCGAGCCCGCTGGCCGCGAGGAATCGACGCACGCGCATGCAGAACGGACAAGTATCGAACTGATAGAGGGTGTAGGTCTCCATGGCGGCGGCATTATGCCCGAACCCGGGGCTCGTCGGTCTATAGCGTCACGGAATGCGACGGTCCGGTGTGCTCATCCATGACCGGGCCGGTTAAACTGCGCAGGTCCGACAAGGAGCCCTGCGTGAGTCATCAAAAGCCGCCACCCAAGATCACCCGTATCCGCAACATCATCATCGCGGTGTTTGCGGTCGCCATCATCGCCATCGTGGTCTATGGCATCTTCTACACCACGGACGTCGGCGCGCCTTCCGAATTCGTCGAGGGTAAGCACTATACGATCATCGAAGGCAGCCGGCCCCACAGCGGCACACCGGTGGTCGTTCGAGAGTACTTCTCCTACGCATGCATCCACTGCAAAAACTTCGACCCGCAAGTCGAAGCGTGGCGTGAAGACATCGGCGACGATGTGCGCTTCGAGCGCACGCCCGTCATCTTCTCGCCAGCATGGGAGATCCTCGCACGATCGTACTTCACGCTCGCGAGCTTGGGAGCGCTGACAGAGAACCACACCCGTTTGTTTCGGGCGATCCACGAGAACAATCGTCAGTTCCTGTCGCCGCAGATGGTCGCCGAGTTCGTCGATGGGCACGGGGTGACGAAGGACGAATTCCTGCGCGCGTACGATCTACCGGATATCCGGCGCGCGGTGCGGCAAGCCGACGAGTTGTCCCGTATGGCGCGCATCAACGGCGTACCGTCCCTGGTGGTCGCCGACCGCTACCGTGTCAACATGGACGAAGTCCCGCGCGCGCAAGCGTTCGATGTCGTGGATTTTCTCGTAGCCAAGGCGAGCGAGGAAGGTTGAGCTTACAGGGCGCCGCATTGAGCAACCGCGTGTTAGATGCCTTCTCCTAGCTAGCCATGCCGACAACTGAGCATTGGACTGGTCCTATCGTGCCTAGGAGTTCGTCGGCAATCGCTCTAACCTCTTTAGGGTAGGACATCTTCACCTCGGCCCAGTACTCACGACCAAATCTAGTTTCAAATCGCCAACGAAAGTATCCTTCTGCACCGGCTCTCCAGTTGATGCCGGACTGCATTGACCTCTCATAGTTCATCAGCCGATTAACTAGCATGTCGTATTGCGAATCGTAGATAGCTTGTAATATCAATTTGTCTTTCAGAGTGAGCTTCTCGTGCTCGGTGCATGCGCGTGCCAAGACGTCTGCGTGCTCGATAGCTTGTAGCAGTCTTTCACTTCGACCGATGGCACCATCACTCGCCAACAACGCCATGGTGATGTCTCTGTTCTGTTTCAGCTCCCACACCACGAGAGAAAAGCCCACCAGAATGGAAAGCAATGAGAGTATTTGGAACATTCGGTCGAAGTGCATGGGTATTCAACGTTGGTTAGAGTTCACGGATTGTCCACGTTGTCGGGGTTCTTTACTCGTCCGAGAGTCATGTCTATCGCCAACGCGCTCCTCGGCGTTTTCCGAAGCAACTCCGTGAAATCGCAAAACGCCTCTCGATGCCCGGCTAGGAAAACTTTCCCCCCAGGAGTACCAAAGAGATAGGCCGCCTGAGACATGTGATTTTCCCATTCATACTGGGATGCCAATCCGTCCTGATATAGCCTGTAGAGCTTTAGGTAGCAATTCGAAGCCAGCCTCAACATCCACGAGAACTGTGCGGCTTCGCTGTCCGTCAGCTCATCGGGAGACCACAGGCCCTTATTGAATAGCGCTGCCAAAGACTCATCCTGCGCGAGCAGGAGATCCAGCTGATCGAATCCTTGAAGAATACTGTTGACCGCGTTGATGCGGTTCGCAGCGTTCTGGTGCCTGATCTGAAGCGCCAGGTATCCAAGAGTGGCTACGACAGCGATGGCACCAATGATCTCACCGATCGCGCCAATGGCCTCCCAGTTCATCGCAGTATCTCCGTGTCGCTAACGTCTGAGCTCAGCGGCGCCGAGAGCTGACTCGGCTTTTGCACAAGCAAAGGACGTGACACCTCCACAGGCCCGATGTAGCGGATGATTGAGCGTCACTGCCGAGCTTCTTCAATTGAGGGTCCGTCAGTCTTGCCGATTTGCCTGCTCCACTGTGGCACGCAATCGAGTTAGCTTCAGCGTCTTGATGCGCCATCCCTCAGCAGTCTTTTCGTATGTCTCGTGGTAGTGGCCATATCCGCGTAGTTGGAATTCATCAGTCAGCACTATGTCTTCCATCGACCATATGCCTGTTGCTGTGCCAAGCGATGTCACATCGATCTCCGCCATATGACCGTGATGCACGCTTTGGGCGCTTCCGAGTACCTCCGCGATCCCGGCTACGATGTTCTCCAACCCACTCATCCGAGGGATTTCAATCGCACCCGGTGGCGTCCCCGTTACAGGGTCCCGCATCGCATCGCTGACATCAAAGACCGCGTCAGCGGAGAAAACCTGGCGGAGGTCCTGGAACTTCTTCGTATCGAGGTAGCGAAAGTACCTCGCCTTCAGCTGTTTGATTTCCTCAATCGCCCAGAGACGCTCTAGATTGTTCATTGTTGTACCTCGATATCGTTCCCCACTGAGCCCCGGATGATCTTGGGCGGAAAGCTTCCGACGATCGGGACCCTTCCCACTGGCACGCCCTGATTTGTCAGGAGCGTAGCACGGCGAATCTTTCTGGAAAGCGCGACAGGCAGACTGGGTTCCGCTTCGAGTTCCAACGATGCACCGCTACCTCCTAGGTACCCATCATGAGAATGGATTCCCACCTACCCCTAGAACACGCTCGGAAGGATGAACGGATGCTCTGCTGCGGCCGTGAAACAGCGTCGCGTGACCATGCGAAACGCGCGATGCGACAGCAGCGAGGGATCCGCGGCGTTGGCGATGAGTTCGACGCACTGCGCGGCACGCAGCGCAAGCCCGAGACGGTAATAGACGAACGGATCGAATGCGCCGCCCAGGTTGCGGTGATGGTGCTCGACCAAGCGCCGCTCGTAGCGGCGCCGCGCCGACGGCTGATAGCTCATGGCGATGAAGTACGCCACGTCGAGTATCGGGTGACCCAGCCGTGGGCCTTGCCAATCGAACATCACCACGTCGTCGCCTTCCACGCGCAACGGAATGTTCTCGAAGTGCGCATCGCCGTGCAGCGTCCGCGCCGGTTCGGCGAGTGCTTCGGCCACCGATTCGTGCTGGTCGACGAGCGCATCACCGACGCGCTCGAAGCGGGGTACCAGCGCAAGTAACTCCGCACGAAATGCATGCCAGCCATCGCGATAGGCAGTGGCAAGCGAATGCCGAAACGCGTAGTCACTGAACGCCGGCAGTTCGGCGACTGGTGCTGCACGATGCAGACGAGTCAGTGCACCGATCGCTACCAAGCCGTGGTGCAACGATGCGCCGTGCCCGAAGGAAACGGGGCGCGAAGCCACGTCCTCCATCACCAGCACTGGAGGGTCGTCGGACGCGGCATACAGTGCCGGCGCGCGGACACCGCCGAGTCGTGCAAGCTCGCCCAACATGCGCGCCTCGAGCAAGAACGACTCGCCAATCCGCGGCCGCCGGCCAGGCACGGGCCGTTTGACAATCGCACGCGCAACCTCCCTACCCGCTGCATCGCGCGCGATCAGCCGCTCGACGATGCCGGTGAAGCGCCCGACAAGCAGGCGCTCGACCGACGGCGTATCAGCGCCGAGGTCAGCCAGCCATCGATCGACCGCGGATTCGCTCATTCAGGTTTCATTCAGCCGCGAATGCTTTACTGGCACGCTCGGCCCCGATCCGGAGATAGGATAGGACCATGGACGATTATCAGACGTTGATCCAGACCATCTCGCTGACCATGGGTGTCGCGTGGGCGAGCGGCATCAACCTCTATGCCGCGATCGCCATGCTCGGCATCGCCGGCGCGGGTGGCTATGTGGAGCTCCCAGATACGCTGTCGATCGTCGAAGATCCGCTCATCATCATCGCCGCCGGCTTCATGTATTGCGTGGAGTTCTTCGCCGACAAGACGCCCGGCGTCGATACCGCATGGGACGGACTGCACACATTCATACGCATTCCGGCCGGCGCCTTGCTCGCGGTGGGCGCCGTTGGCGACGTCAATCCTGCGCTCGCGGTTACAGCAGGCATCCTTGGGGGAGG
Source organism: Gammaproteobacteria bacterium (assembly GCA_003248125.1). Classification (GTDB taxonomy): domain Bacteria; phylum Pseudomonadota; class Gammaproteobacteria; order Pseudomonadales; family Azotimanducaceae; genus SZUA-521. The sequence continues at coordinate 4,361 of QJXZ01000283.1, forward strand.
CATATCGGCCGCTACGCACGCCACCAAGGCGGGCACTCGCGTGCTCATCAACACCTCGCCGGAACCATTCAGCAATTGGTTCGCCTCGATCACCGAGGATGTCGCCGTGTTCGCTGGGCTCTGGGCAGCATTGAACCATCCCGTTATATTCATCGCTCTGCTCATCGCCTTCCTGCTGTTCCTATGCTGGCTCTTGCCGAACGTCTGGCGCGGCGTCGTCGCCGTCTTCCGCCGTATTGCCCGATTCTTCGGTGCCAAGAAAGGAGACGCACCGACCGCTTGAGGCACGCCACCCATGGCGCGTAAGCGCACTCGACGGCGACGCAAATCACCAGGCACCTGGCGACGCGTGCTAGCTACCGCGGTGATCGCTGGTATCGCTTGCGCTGGCCTCCTTGGCGGCTATCTGCTCTACCTCGACCACGTAGTCACCAGCACCTTCGAGGGTCGACGGTGGTCGGTACCCGCGCGCGTCTATGCACAGCCGCTCGAGTTGTACCCCGGTCGCACGTTGCGCCCGGAAGATCTGGTCGTCGAGCTGCGTCGATTGGGCTATCGAAGTACACGTACGCGGCAACCCGGCACATTCGTGCGCGACGGCAACGTGGTCAATGTTCGCGCGCGGCGATTCGTGTTCGACGACGGCGAACGCGCCGAGACAAACCTGCTGGTGCGATTCGCCGGGTCGGTGGTGATCGCCCTCGAGGCGGACGGACGGCGCGCGCATATCGCCCGGCTCGATGCGCCGTTGATCGGCAGCTTTTTTTCTTCTCATGGCGAAGACCGACTCATCCTCGCACCTGCCGACGTACCGAAGCTGCTCACCGACGGCCTCAAAGTCGTCGAGGATCGCAATTTCGATCAGCACCGCGGCTACGATCTCGGCGCAATCGCGCGCGCGGCATGGGTGAATTTGCGCAGCGGCGACATACAACAAGGTGGCAGCACACTCACGCAGCAACTCGTGAAGAGCTACTTCTTGAGCAACGAGCGCACGGTCACGCGCAAGCTCAAGGAACTCGCGATGGCAGTCATCCTCGAGTCTCGGTTCGAGAAGGACGACCTACTCAACGCCTACGTGAACGAAATCTTCCTCGGCCAGGATGGCTCGCGCGCGATACACGGGTTCGGTCTCGGCAGCCAGTTCTACTTCAACAAACCCCTCGCGGAGCTGGACGCTGCCGAGATTGCGCTGCTGATCGCAGTCATTCGCGGTCCTTCCTACTACAATCCCTTTCGTCACGCCGAACGTGCGAAAAGCCGCCGCGATCGGGTGCTCGACCAGATGCTCGAGTTCGGCGTGATCGATGCGGCCACGCATCGCACGGCACTGGCGAAGCCCATGAACGTCGCCGAATCGCGCCGCGGCGGCGGCTACTATCCGGCATTCCTCGATCTGGTACGCGCACAGCTTGCACGCAACTACGACGCCGACGCGCTGGCTTCGGTCGGCTATCGCATCTTCACGACACTGGAGCCGTGGGTACAGGATGCTGCCGAGGCATCGGTCGATGCGGTGCTGACACAAATCGAGAAGGAACGCGGCCTACCGCCGGACGAGCTGGAAGCGGCCCTGATCGTCACGCGCGCACAGACCGGTGAGGTTTCCGCAATCGTCGGCGGCCGCAAGGCGGGCTTCCAAGGATTCAACCGCGCGCTTGCGGCCAAGCGGCCGGTGGGCTCGGTGCTCAAGCCCGCCGTGTATCTCACTGCGCTCGAATCCGGGCGCTTCAATCTAGCGACCATCTTGGACGACGCGCCGATCGTCGTTCCCGACGAACACTCGGGACCTTGGACCCCGAGCAATTTCGACGACGAGCCGAAGGGCCCGGTACCGCTGGTGCGCGCCCTCGGCGACTCACTCAACCTCGCCACCGTGCGCCTCGGATTGGCTGTCGGTGTCGAGCCGATCGCGCAGCGGATCGGCGAGTTACTGGGCTCGCCGGCACCGAATCCCTTTCCGTCCATTCTGCTCGGCGCCATCAGCCTCTCGCCGTTGGAGCTGACCCACATGTACGCGGTGTTTGCCAGCAGCGGATTTCGAACCGTGCCCAAGGCCGTGGTCAGCGTCGAGGACGAAGCCGGCACGACGCTCGACCACTATCCGATCGAAGTCGAGCAGATCGCCGACCCCGACACCGTTGCGCTGCTCGACCATGCGCTCATGGCTGTCATGCTGCGCGGCACCGGTGAGCGTTCGCGCTGGTCGGGCCATGGTGTGGCCGGCAAGACCGGTACATCGGATGAGTACCGTGACAGCTGGTTCGCTGGCTTCGATGCCAACTACCTCACGGTCACATGGGTCGGCTACGACGACAACCGGCCAACCGGGCTGAGCGGTAGCACCGGCGCCATGCGCATCTGGGATGCCTTGCTCTCAACCCTGTACCCCACGCCGCTGACACTGCCAATGCCTTACGGCACACAACTCGAAGTCATCGACTACGAGAGCGGCATGCGTACCGAAGAGGGCTGCGGCAACCCCATCGCCGTGCCGGTGCCGTACAATGTCGAGCTACCGGAAATGGCCGGGTGCCGCACACCCCTCGAGCGGTTCGGAGACCGACTGCGACGATGGTTCAACGACTGATCGATCGAGCGCTACCATGGATTGCCGTGGTGGTGTTGCTCGCCGGTTGTGCAACGACGCCTTCGTATCCCTCCCGTCCGCCTCCGCCACCGCCACCGCCACAGACGGTGCCGCCTTCCGCGCCGTCGATGCCAGGGCAACCGGCGCCAACCTACCCCGATCAACCTCCCGCGCCGCCGTCCACGGCGACGCCAACGCGTCCCGATCCTTCGGTGAGCCTTGCGCTGCGCGAAGAGAGCCTGCAAGCCGCATCGCGCGGCGACACCGCGCAGGCAATTGCGCTCATCGAGCGCGCCATTCGCATCGAGCCGGATCGACCAGAGCTGTGGCTCGATCTCGCCAAGCTACACCTCGAGGAAGGCGACTATGCATCGGCCGAGCAATTTGCGCGCAAGGCGCTGCTCTACACCAGAAATCATCCTGAACTCGAACAGCAGGCCTACGTCGTCATCTCGGATGCGCAGCGCCGCCGCTGACGCCGGGGCCGGTGCGTCATCGCGTGGCGCCGAACTTGCCTACGGCTGCTGACACGCCGTGCCATTGCGCGGCGACGCCATTGCTATCGAGGAGCTGCGCGCACTCGCCGATTCGGTTCTCGCATCGACCAGTGCTCCCGCGACGCGACTCTTCATTCACCGCCACGTGCAGCGACTGCCATCCGACGCCGCCGAGATCGTCGCCGCCCGGCACGCACTCCGGCGCACGCGACTCGTGCGCGAGATCACAGATGCTCAGCAACGCAACGGCGGATGGGGGCGATTCCATTCCCGGAACACGCGCACACGACGAGCGGTTGACACTACCGAGTTCGCGGTACGACGCCTGCATGCGTTGGGTCTAGGCTCGCGTAGCCACGCCCTGGTGCGTGCGCGTGCACATTGCGTCGCTCTGCTCGCAGGGCAGCAACCATTCCCCGATCCTTCCGAACGCAATGATCGGTGGCCTACCGGATGGCGGTTGTTCGCAGCGGCAACGCTCGCGCTGATCGCACCGCGCGATCGTCACGCAGTGCGGATTGCGTCGCTCTGGCGCGACATCTTGGAGCAAACCTTCGCAGATGGTCGATACGACGCGGACAGAGAAGTTGCGGCACACAACGCGCTCACCGGTGCGAGCGTCGCCGACACCTACCTGCGCTTGCACAATCGCTACGCCATCGAATTGCTTGGCAGTTGTTCCGAATCCATTGCGCCTAGGACATTGGCCGCGTATCTCGACTGGTTGTGCGGCGGGACACACCTCATCTATCTCGACGTGGCACTCGATGCACCGCCGGTAAACATCGACGCTTGGTTGAGCGCATGGGAACTCGTTGCGCGCTATCCGGACTGGCACACGCGCGCGCAGCCTTTGATCGCATTTCTAGCAGCCAATCGCACGCCCGTTGGGCTCTGGGATTTCGGAACGCGGCCGCGCGGCTCGCACGTGCTGCCGTTGGCGAACGACTGGCGCGACCGTCGTCATCGCACCGCGGATTGGTCGGCACGCGTGCTGCGTCTTCTCACGGCCGCAACACTGGCAACTCCGATTCAGGTCGGTTGACCGACCGATACGTACAGTCGTGTTTCGAGGTTCCGGTTGCGCGGGTTACGAAACACGCGCTCGAGCCGCAGTCCCAAGTGTTCCGCCACTTTCACGGATGGTGTGTTGTCGCTCGCCATGTTCGCGACTACGCGTACGAGTCCCAAGCGATGACCGTAGTCGAGCAGCGCCCGTGCCGTCTCGAGCCCGTAGCGGCGCCCCCAGTAACGGCGGTGGACGATGTAGCCGAGATCGTTCTCGTCGCGGCCATCGACAACACTGCGCACGATGCCGGCATCGCCGATGTATTCCCCAGTCTTGAGCTCTATGGCCAGCCTGCCATAGGGCGGCACCCCGTAGTGGTCCAGCGCACGTTCATGCCAAGCGCGCGCTGCCGTCTCATCGAGCGGCGCCGGCCAATGCGCCATCGTGATCGGGTCGGATAGCAACGCCGCCAGGGCGTTGAAATCACCTCGCTCATATTCCCGCAAGCGCAAACGTTCGGTCTCGATGCGGATACTCAACGTGGTGCGGCGCGGCGCAGGGCACTTGGATCGATCATCGCGAACACACAGGTATCGCGTAGGCTGCCGTCGTTACTACGCATGTCGCGCCGTAGCGTTCCCTCGAACGTGAACCCGAGTCGCTCGGGAATTGCGCGCGACCGTGTATTCTCGGGATCCATGCGGATATCGACTCGTGCCGCCCCTAGCTGTGCAAAGCAAAACTCCGTGAGCGCGACCACCGCTTCCGTGATGAAGCCTCTACCGGTGAGCGGCGTTCTTATCCAGTAGCCGATCTCGAAGCGCGGCACGGACCAGTCGATGTGGTGCAGACCACTAGCGCCCACGAACGTACCGTCGCGTCGCGAGAACAGCAGCATCGGTAGCTCGGACCTGCGCGCGAAGTTCACCGCCGCATTGCGTACCCATTGCTCGGAGTCTTGAACGCTCGGCAACTGTGCTGCCCACGGCATCCAGCGATTGAGCTCGGTGAACGACTCGACGATGCCGGCATTGACGACCGCACCGTCGCCGACACGCGGCGCCCGAACGATGAGTCGATCGGTGCTGATCTCCGCAGGCAGGTCGATGAGGATCTGGTCGGTCATGTCGCGCCGGAGGTTTCCACGCTTGCATACAGGCGATCGCGGTCACCGCCGAACCGTCGGCCCGCCAAGTAGAAGAGCGGTATCGACCCCGCGGACAGCACGGTGAACGCGACCAGCGTCCACGTATACGGCTGCGCGACGTTGGTGGCAATCAGATAATCGATGAGATAGCCCCCGGCCGTAATGCCGAAGCCGAGCCCGATCAAGTTCAGCGTCAGAATGTAGAACGCCACGACGGTCGCGCGAATCTGCGGTGGTACCAGTTCCTGCACGGTGGAGAAAGTCGGCCCGTAGAAGCAGCCGAGCTGGAAGTAACCCATGAATATACCGATCCAGAACCAAGCGCTGCCGGGATCCACCAGCCGATACGCAAGATTGATCGGCACCAGCAGCAACATCACCCAGAACAGGAACATCGGTCGGCCCATGCCGGTGCGTCGCAACCACCAATCGCCACCGATGCCGCCGAACAGGTTGCCCAGCACGCCGCCTGCCATACCGATCCAGCCCGTGAGGCGAGCAATCTCGGCCCGTTCGAAGCCGCGCTCGTGCACGAACCAGAGTTGGTCGAAGGTCGCAGCGCCAAGGATGAAGTGCGTCGCCACGCCACCGGCTATGGTGAGGGAAAGCGCCGGTGACGCGCGCAGTGCCCGGGTGGCGATCCTTCCGATATCCGCGAGCGACGGCCGCTCCGCCGCGGTGGTCGCCGCGACGTGACGGCGTGGCGTCTCTTTGACGAACAACATGATCACGGCAAGCGCAAGACCGATGGCACCCAGTAGAAAGAAACAATTGCGCCAGCCGATGGCAGGGCCCAAGTAGCCAACGATCAACAAGCTCACGCCGACACCGATCGGCACACCCATGTAGTAGAAGCCGGACGCGAAGCCCAGCCGCGACGCCGGAAACCGGTCGGCCAACATCGACATCGATGTGGGTGTGAGAATGGATTCGCCAACGCCAATGAACATGCGCGGCGTGGCCAACGACCAAAAGCCGCGTGCCGCCCCCGAGACCGCGGTCAGCAAGCTCCACAGCGACAGCCCCGCCGCTACCAGCCGCGGCCGATTGACGCGGTCGGCGAGCACGCCCATGAACAGTCCCATCGCCGCGTAGAAGACGATGAACGCAAAGCCCGTCAACCAACCGAACTGTGCATTGGTGAGGCCGAGGTCGGGGACGATGAAGTTGGCGAAGCTCGCGAGCAGCTGCCGATCGACGAAGTTCATCACGTTGAGCAGCGTGAGGAACAACAGAAAGGCATAGTTACGCGCCGCGATGCGCTCGTCGGTCATGAAGCCCTCTCCCCGGATATTCGCGACAGTTTACCGATTCAGTACTGCGCCGTACCGCCGTCGACGCTCAGCGTGGCGCCGGTGATGCCGCCACCGGCTTCGGAAGCGAGCAGCACAGCCATCGCGGCAACCTCCTCGACGGTATTGGGGCGTTTGATCGCCGATTCTTGCGCGAACAAATCGACCATCTGCTCGAAGGTCAGCCCCATTGCCTTCGCTGTGTTGGGTCCGTTGTCCCTGACGATGTCGGTGATGACAAGCCCAGGACAGATGGCATTTACGGTGATCCCTTCAGTGCCCACTTCGCGCGCGAGCGACTTGGTGAGACCGTTTACCGCATGCTTTGCGGCGGTGTAGGCGAGCAATACCGGCTTGCCGACTTTGCCCTCGACCGACGAGATGTTGATGATGCGACCCCACTTGTTGCCGAGCATCGACGGCAACGCGCGCCGACAGGCCCAGAACGTCGAGTATAAGTTCCACTTGATGCACTGATCGAAGGCCTCGTCGGACAACTCGACGAGCGGGCGCAGATCGCCGGCGCCACCGGCATTGTTTACCAAGATGTCGACGCGGCCGAAGCGGTGCACCGTTTCGTCCACGAATCCTTCGACGTCGGCCTGCACCATCGCATCGCCGGCGACGAAAGCCACACGCTCAGCAGCGCCAAGCTTGGCGAGCGCCTTCGCACCTTTCGACGCGTTGCGCGCCATGAGCGCAACGCTCGCACCTTCGGCGACGAATGCTTCCGCGATGGCGAGCCCGATGCCTGCGGTGCCGCCCGTAATCGCAGCTACTCTATTCGCCAACTTCATCTTCCCCTCCGCCGCTCACCGTATCCACTAATCGACCACCACCTCGCCCTTATAATCGACTGACGCCGACAGCGAGTTCGTGACCAAACAAATCTCTTCCGCCTTGTCCAGAATCCGCGGCGCCCGCGCCTCCTGACCTGATGCCACCGTCAGCCGCGCTCGAATCCGCATCTCGGTGAACAGCATGCGCCGCTCGACGCGCGAAAGCGTGCCGTCGACGTCCACTTCGAGCTTCTTCCACTCGAGCTTCGACGCCGCGGCCACAGCACGGAAACCGAGCACAAAGCAATCGCACACTGCGCCCGTGAGTAGCGTTTCCGGCGACCAGCGATTGCCGGGGCCGTCGAATTCCTTCGGCGCCGCAGTTGCGAGATCCGGAACGCCCGGCGAGCGCAACACGACGTCTTCCGAGCTACTGTCGACCAGTGTCGACACGCGGTAAGTATGTGGGAACTCTTGCATGGTGCTACTCCACGTCCTCGGTCACCAATAATTCCAACCAGTGCAGAACAGGTATGCGCGATGCCGCCGCCAGATGCAACTCACAGCCGACGTTGGCGGTGGCGATGACATCCGGACGCTGCGCAGCGAGCGCAACCAATTTCCGGCGTCGTAGCTCCTGGGCGAACTCCGGCTGCAAGATCGAATAGGTACCCGCCGAGCCGCAGCATAGGTGCGCATCCTCGACCGCAACCAACTCGTGCCCGGCCGACCGCAAGATCTGTTCGACCGTGCCGCGTATGCGCTGGCCATGCTGAAGCGTACAAGGCGCATGCCATGCCACGCGCTTAGGCTCCGCGGCTCGCGGCAGATCGAGTGACGCGACCAGTTCGGCGGCGTCGAGCGTATGCGCCGCGACCCAACGAGCGCGTTCGGCAATCTGAGCATCACCCGTGAGCAGGTGCCCATACTCCTTGACTGTGACACCGCATCCGCTTGCCGTCGATACGATGGCTTCGCAATCCTGCGCGGCGTCGAACAGCGCTGCTACATTCTCGGCCATCGTCGCGAGCGCGCGCTGCTCGGCGCCGAGATGCAGTGCCAACGATCCACAGCATGATTCTGAGGGTATGCGTATGGCTTCGATACCGTTCAACGCGAGCAAATATGAAAGCGCCGCATTCACTTCCGGTGTCGCACCCGCTTGTACGCAGCCTTCTAACAGCACGACCTTTCGGGCAGAACTGCTGTGAACCCATGATGCATTCGGACGGATGCGCGGTACCGCTTCCGCCAATCGATTCGGCATTGCCCAGCGAAACCATCGGCCAATGCGCGCAAGCAGCGCAAACGTTCGCCGTCGCGGTACGATTCGCAAGATCGCCCAACGCATCAACCGCTCTGCGAACGTGCGTGAAACGGCTCGTTCCAGCCGCGGGCGTGCAATCTCCACCAGCTCACCATAGGCAACGCCCGACGGACACGTTGTCTCACACGCGCGGATCCAAATGCGACAATGCGATCGGGGTGGCGGTGCCGCTCTCGAGCATGTCCTTGACAAGGTAAATGCGGCCACGCGGTCCGTCCAATTCATCGCCAGTCAGCTGATAGGTGGGACATGTCGCATTGCAAAATCCGCAATGCACGCAGGCCCGCAGTATCTCGTCGGCGCGCTGGCCGGCAGTCGTCGCGAGCACAGCCTCGGGCAGGCGCGTCTGCATTCAGACCGCTCCCGGCGTTCGATCGGCATTCAACTTGCCGTGGGGATCGAACGCGGCCTTCAGGTTCGCGTGATAGCGCGCCAACTTCGGATCGAGGCGCGCATAACCAAAGGGACTACGGAACTGGAAAGCGTATCCACCGAGCGATGCCGCCGCACCACGGATCGCTTCTCCGTCGGCGGTGGTGGCGCACCAACGCAGCGCACCACCCCACTCCGTCAACCAATCGCCCGCAAATGCCGGGTAAGGAGACGCGGGCGGGAGCGACACGCGCCAGATCGAGCGATCACCGAAGAACGGCAACCGATGATCACGCAGCGCAGCCCAAACATCTGCATCCGCACGCTCACCACCGAGTTCTCGTGCCGCGGCCGAGACACCGGACTCGGTACCGGCAAGTCGGACATGCAACACATCGCCAACATGGCAGGTCGCGGTAATCGGCAACGGCCGGCGGCCCCACGCGATGACGCGCTCGAGTGCCGCATCTCGGCCGACCACGAAGGCAAGCGTCACCTCGGTCTCCGCGATCGGTTGCACGCGTAGGCTCGCCGCCAGTATCACGCCGAGCGTGCCGTGCGCACCGACCTGCAGGCGAGCAATGTCGTAGCCGGCGACATTCTTCATGACGCGACCGCCGAACTGGTGTATTTCACCGTGTCCGGTCAGCAATCGCACACCAAGCACGGCATCGCGCAAGGCACCCTGCCAAGGACGACCTGGTCCGGACAATCCCACGGCGAGCGCACCGCCGACGGTGCCATGGCCACCGAAGCGCGGCGGATCGGCGGCCAGCGTCTGGCCATGCTCACCGAGCATTTGCGCAAGATCCGCGAGCCTCGTACCTGCCGCAACGGTTACCACCAATTCGGCAGGTTCGTAGACGAGCACACCTGCATTGGCAGTGACGTCGAGTCGGTGTGCAGCCGCGCCCGCGTACATGAACTGCTTGCTGCCCGCGCCGCAGATCGTCAGCCCTTCAGCTTCGCGCACCCGTGCCGACGCAGCTCGCTCGAATTCCATTAGTTGCGAGCCGGCCGTACGGTCACAACCGCGGCAACTCCGGGAACGGCAGCGCTCCGCCATGTACGTGCATGCCGCCGAGTTCCGCACAGCGCGCCAACGTCGGGATCGCCTTGCCAGGGTTCAACAAACCGCCAGGGTCGAACGCAGCCTTGACACGGTGAAACTGTGCGAGCGCGGACGCATCGAATTGGCCGCACATGGCATCGAGCTTCTCGACACCGACTCCGTGCTCACCGGTTACGGTTCCGCCAACCGCGACGCACAGCGCAAGGATGCGCTCGCCCATTGCGACCGCCGTTTCGAGCTGACCTGGCTCATTCGCATCGTAGAGGATGAGCGGATGCAGATTGCCGTCACCGGCATGAAAAACGTTGGCAACGGATAGACCCGTTTCCGCCGACAGATCCGCGATGGCGCGCAACACACGCGGCAGCTCCTTGCGCGGAATCGTGCCATCCATGCAGTAGTAGTCGGGCGCGAGACGGCCGACGGCCGGGAACGCCGCCTTGCGCCCCAGCCACATGCGCTCGGCTTCGGCATCATCGGCGGCAGCGCGAACGTGGGTCGCGCCGGCATCGCGCAGCACGGATTCAACGCCCTGTCGTTGCCCTTCAACCTCGTCTGCGGAGCCATCGAGCTCGCAGAGCAGGATCGCTTCGGCATCGAGCGGATAGCCAACGTTGACGAATGCTTCCGCTGCGCGAACCGCGAGCCGATCCATCATCTCGAGCCCGGCCGGCACGATCCCGGCGCCGATGATGCGCCCCACGGCATCCCCCGCCGACTCGATGGCGTCGAATGCTGCAAGTAACACGGATCTCGCCGCCGGCTTGGGTAGCAGCCGCACCGTGACCTCGGTGACGATGCCGAGCATGCCTTCCGAGCCGTTCATGAGCGCCAGCAGGTCATAGCCCGGTGCATCGAGTGTCGCGCCACCGACCGTCAGCGTTTCGCCGTCGATGGTGAGCACCTTCAAGCCGATGACGTTGTGCACCGTCAGCCCGTACTTGAGGCAGTGCACGCCGCCCGAATTCTCGGCGACGTTGCCGCCGATGGAACACGCAATTTGCGATGAAGGATCCGGTGCGTAGAAAAGATCAAAGCGCGCGGCAGCCTCCGAGATCGCGAGGTTGCGTACACCGGGTTCAACGCGAGCAATTCGATTGTCGGGATCTATCTCGATGATTCGATTCAGTCGCGCGAGCGATAGCAGCACGCCGTCGCGCTGCGGGCGGGCGCCTCCCGACAATCCGGTGCCGGCACCACGCGGTACGATGGCGACCGCATGCTCGCGACAGATGCGCACCACCTTTTCGAGCGCATCGATCGACCGCGGTAACACCACGATACCGGGTTGCTCGCGAATGGCGGTGAGCCCATCGGTTTCGTACGGGCGTTTGGCGACCTCGTCGGTGATCAAACTGTCGCCCGGCAACACCCGCGCGAGTGCAGTGCGAACGTTGTCTAGTGAGTCACTCATGCCCTGGCGTTCGGCAGGCGCGGCAGATGCCGCGCACTTCCACGGGTTCGGGGGCTGTCTCGAACCGTGCTTCCGCGGCACTGCGCGCAATCGAGCGCACCAGTTCAACGTCCTCGAGCTCGATCACGTTCGAGCAGCTACCGCAGACGAGCAGCAGGCCGCTATGTCCCGGCTCGTGACCCTGACATGCCGTGTAGGCATTGAGTGCGGCGAGCCGATGCACCAGTCCTGCCGACACGAGGAAATCGAGCGCCCGATAAACCGTAACCGGTGCTGCCGTGTCGCGCACTGCCTTCAAGTCGTCGAGTAATTCGTAGGCACCAACGGGGTTCGCGTGACGACATACCAACTCGAACACCTCCCGTCGCAGCGGCGTGAACGACAATCCGCGCGCCGCGCACAATCGCTCGGCGTCGGCAAGCAGGCGCGCGGGATCATGCGGTTCGTGAGCGATATGCACGTGCGTTGCGAATCGAGGCAGAATGCAAGGACTTTAACCGCTTTGCTCGAAGGCGGATAGTGAAGTAGGCGGCGTGGATCGGCGTGGTGAAATTCGAGCTGACCCGCCACGCGGCGGTGACTTTAAGGGTAACGAAGCAGTGAGCGCTGGCGGTAACTATCGACTCTATGGCGCCAAGGGCAGCGGCTCGATGATCGTCGAGGCCGCCTTCGGCATCGCCAGGATCGCCGTAGAGACAATCGATCTCGACTGGGACGACGTCGGTTGGCAGTCGCGGACGCTGGCCGACCTCAATCCGCTCGGCCAGGTGCCCACATTGGTGCTGCCAAACGACGGCGTGATGACCGAGAGTGCGGCCATGATCTTGCACCTCGCCGATATTGCACCGGACTGCGGCCTGGTGCCCGCACCCACCCATCCGCAACGCACGGCATTCTTGCGCTGGCTGGTGTTCCTCGCCAGCGCCGTGTACCCGACCTTCACCTATGGCGACGATCCCAAGCGCTGGCTTGCAGGCGATGAAGTAGCGGGAAAACTGCTGCGCGAATCCACCGATCTGAGATCGAAGGGCCTTGGTTCCTCGGTGCGACGTTCTCGGCGCTCGATCTCTACCTTTGGCCGATGACCTATTGGCGGCCAAAGCGTTCGTGGTTCGAAGCGAACTGCCCGAAGCTGCATCGAATCGGCGTTGCCATGGACGCACACCCCGTATGCGCTGCGGTGGCAAAACGCCAAGGCCTGAAACCCAACTCCTCGGGCTGACCTCCAAGCGGCGGCAAACGTCGAGTTTGCGAGCTAATCGCTTAGCGCTTGCTCGTGTTCCGCCTCCACGAACTCGATCAACGACGTCGCATAGTCGCGCAGACCGAGGTCCGGCCGTGCGGCAACCCAGCCGATGGTCGCCAATGCTCTAAGTAGCAGGAAGACCGGCAGCATCGCGACGTCTTCATCGGCAATCGCCCGCACCGTCTTGTATCCATCGATCAACGCATCACGCATACGCGTGTACTCGGCATTCGATTGATAGCGCTTCAGCGCCACGGCCATGTCGTAGACGTGCCAGCCATATCCCGCATCGTCGAAGTCGATCACGTGCACGCGCTCTCCACTCACCACGACGTTGCCGGGATGGAGATCGGCATGAATCAGACTGAAGTTGTCCGGCCGCGCGCCGTAACCGTCGAGTCGCCGTCCGATGCGGTCGCGCAGCGAACGGCACAATGCCGCTTGCTCGGTCCCGAGCGCCGGCGATTCCCAGAACCGCCCCCAGAACGGCCGTTCACCGACAAATCCAGCCGTGTCCAACCGATGGCGCGTGAACCCACGCGGCGGCTGCCAAGCACATGCTTGATCGTGCATCGTTGCCATGAGCGCGCCGAGCCGCCCGAACAATTTGCCAGCGTGGGCAACGTCGGCATCGTCCTCGATGAGACCGGCCATCACCGCACCGTCGACCCACTCGAGCATACCCGCATACCGGTGCTCACCTTGCAATTCGGTCGGTGCGTAGCCGCGACCGTCGCGCGTTCTCACCGGTACGGGCACATCGATGCCAGCTTCCATCAGCGCGGCCGTCCAAGATTGCTCCGACTCCAACTCTGCGAGCGTGTGATAGTCCGGTCGATGCAGGCGCAGCACGTAACGCTCGCCATCCGTGCCATCGACGCGAAACACGACGTTCTCCGAACGGGACACCCGCACGATCTCGCGCACACTCACGTCCCAATGTGCGAGCGCGCGACGCGCCGCCGTAAGGTATGCGTCGGTCACATTAAATCTGCGAGCGTCGACTCGAAAACGCCGACGAACGCTTCCGCGTCTCCTTGCGAGAATACGAGTGGCGGCCGCAGCTTCAACACATTGCCGTATGCACCGGCATTGCTGGTGAGATAGCCGCGGTCCTTGAGCGCATTCACCACCCGAATCGCACCATCGCGGTCTGGTGTCTTCGATTCGCGGTCGCGTACCCATTCGACGCCGATGAAGAGCCCACAGCCGCGTAGCTCACCAACTGATGGGTGCTGCCCTACCAAGGTCCCGAGACGGTCGCGAAGAAAGGCGCCAACCCGTGTGACGTTGTCGAGCACACCGTCGCGTTCGACCACGTCGAGGACTGCATTGCCCGCCGCCGCTTGTACCGGGCTCGATGCAAACGTATTGAAGTAACGTGTCGAACGACGAAACGTCTCCACGATGGCAGCGCTCGATGCCGCACCCGCGAGCGCAATGCCCGCACCGAGCGGCTTGCCCATGCTGACGATGTCCGGCACGCAATCGGCGTACTCGTAGCCCCACCAACGACCCGTGCGGCAGAAACCCGCCTGCACTTCATCGGCAATGAACACGCCACCGGCACGATGGACGCGCTCGGCGGCGGCCGCCAGGAATCCCTCTGGTACGCGCGGTAGTCCCTCGTTCGCAAAGATCGGGCAGGCCAACATGCCCGCAAAGGGGATGCCATCGCGCGCAAAGCCTTCGATCACGGCATCCAACCGCGCCAAGTAGTACTCGAGCGCATCGCCCTTGCCATCGTATCGGTACAAATCCGGATATGGGATCGAGCGAACTGCGCCGGTGGATGCGCGACAGCGGTTCAACTTGCGCACCTCGGCGCTGTTGCCGTGATAAGCCTCGTCTGTGCACACGATGCCGACACCGCCGGTGGTCGCACGCGCCATCATCAGAGCCACTTCGTTGGCTTCCGTGCCCGAGCACGTGAACACTACGCTGTCGATGCCGTCGTGTAGCGTTGCGGTCAACCGTGCAGCGTAATCGACGATTCCCGGATGCAGGTAGCGGCTGTGCACGTTCAGCGTTGCAACCTGTTTCGATACCGCATCGACGACGTGCGGATGACAATGACCAACGCTCGGCACGTTGTTGTACATGTCGACGTAGCGTTTGCCGTGCTCGTCGTAGAGGTGCACGCCTTCGCCGCGGACGATCGTCACCGGCCGTTCGTAGAACAAGGTGGATCCGGCGCCGAGGTACCGATTGCGACGCTCGAGCAGTTTGTCGTCCATGGTGATCACTCGCTTGCATGGTGCATCATGTCACAAGGCGTGATCGGTCGCGCCGCCAGTCTGTCGAGTTGCAACCAAAACAGGGGGGTTCACCATTCGACGGATCATCCTGATCGGCTTGGCTACGGTAGTTGCCCTAGGACTCTGGGCGGCGCTGATGCTGTTCGCCACCATCCAAGGCTGGGGTCGCACGCCGCTCGCTCCCGCGGGCGACGTCGACGGCTTCGTCGCCGGCGCGCGTCGACTCATCGACACCGAGCTGCCGGGCAACATCGCGCTGCGGTTGATCGAGCGAGGTGCAGTTCGCGGCGAGATCTACCAATCTTCCGGTAAGCCAGTGGATGCCAACACACTGTTTCAGGTGGCCTCGCTCAGCAAGTGGATCACGGCTTGGGGCGTACTACACCTGGTCGATGAAGGAACGCTCGACCTAGATGCACCGGTCACACGCTATCTCACCCGCTGGACGATTCCGCCGAGCGAGTTCGACACTGGCGGTGTCACGATTCGCCGGCTCCTGAGCCACACTGCAGGGTTGACCGACGGTTTGGGGTACGGCGGCTTCGCGCCCGGCGAGCCCGAGCAATCGCTCGAGGCATCACTCACGCAAGCGAGCGATGCAATGCCAGGTGCCGATGGTCGCGTACGCGTCGGCCTCGCACCGGGTTCGCAGTGGCAGTACTCGGGCGGCGGTTACACGCTATTGCAGCTTGTGATCGAAGAAACGACCGGTACCGACTTCGCCTCGTACATGAAGCGCGTCGTCTTCATTCCGCTCGGCATGGCGCGATCCACATTTTCGACCGACGAGGCCTTGCCCGACGCCGCCGACTTCTACGACACCGATGGCAGCATCGCAACTCACTTCCGATTCACGGCACAGGCGGCGGCATCGCTCTATACGAGCGTCGAAGACCTCACGCGGTTCGCAGCGGCGCATCTGCATGGTGGCGAGGCCGCAGGACGTGGCGTGCTGAACCCGTCCACATTGGTCCAAATGCGCACGCCTCAAGCCTACGTCTTGAGTTTCCCGATCTGGGGACTTGGCACCATCTTGTATGCGCCAATCGCGGACAGCGATTTCGTAATCGGGCACGACGGCAACAACGCACCTGCCATCAACACCGCAATGCGGCTCGACCCATCGAACGGTGACGCCATCATCGTGATGGAAACCGGCAGTTCGCTGCTGGCAACTCGAATTGCAAGCGAGTGGGTGTTTTGGAAGACCGGCACACCCGAGCTGCATAGCTTGCAGATGGAAGCTAGCGGCACCCTGCGCGTGTTCGGTGTCGGCGCACTGGTGATCCTCCTGATAGCCATCTCGTTCAGCTGCGGACGAATCCGAGTAAGACACGGCCCGGTGATCTGACCGACGGCACGAAAACTCGCGCCTCGCGCTGGGACGCGCGCTACAAAAAGACGTTTCGATCTAACGGCGCTCGCTGCTACTCGATTGACAAGACCTTCGCTGCCCTAGCGTAGCCGCTTCAGCGGCCCGAGAAACTCAGCTACTCGCGCTCCCCGATGTCGCGCGCCGGTATAATCGCGGCCTTTGGTGATGCCAGGCGACCGAGTAAGACATGACGAACGACGTATCGAACGGACTTTCGAGCGGCGTCGCATTCCAGGCAAAGTCGGACTCGAGGCGCCGACAGGCCCCAAGGACCAGAATGACTAGCGAGGTGGAAATTCGGCAAGGATTGCCGCTACCGCCTCGCCAATGAGTTTCTCTGCATTCTTTCGATCGCCGCTCGACAGGTTCTTGGTTGCATACCCATGCCACACCGGACGTTGTAGCTTTGCGTCGAAGACGTCGATCGCCAGCCTACCTTGCGTGTATTGGCGTACATCGACGTCCTGGTAGTACGCAAGGCCCCATCGGTACGGACCACGGAACCCGACCGGGTAGCGATTGGTGTCGACCCGCACCTTGTCGCGCGCGCCCAGCGTGAATCCAACCAGAAAGTCTGCACTACCGACGTCGGACACCGACCCAAACCCCTTTGCGGCCAGCGCTTTTGCGACGGCCCGTTGAATTCGACCAGATGCAAGCGGACTTGCTTCCGCTGGGGCCGATAGCAATGGCTGTTCCGAGATCCATGCGTAGGTTTGGTATGCGCCGAAGTCCGCCTCGGGATCGTAATCCGACCTTATCTGAACGCTGTCGCAGCCGGATATGATGCTCCCGATGAGCGCGAGTGCGGTTAGGTATCGCACGGGTACCATGCCTCTCACCCCCACCTTCGATGTCGGCGACGCATGATAGTCAACGAGTTGACAGCATGTCGACGGATGCTGTCTGCTTCGCCGCACGTGTACCAAGGTATGCCGAGGATCGCGCCATGAGTCCCATTCGAAGTCTCGTGCTCTCCTCTGCGCTACTGTTCACATTACCGGTCCATTCCGAGACCGCCATGTCGGCCGATCAACAATTGCAACTCATGCGCGTTGCAGGGGAGGCGGATCGGCAAGCGACCTTGACGGCCAATGTCGCATTCACCAGCGAGGAAGCCGAGAACTTCTGGCCGATCTATCGCGAGTATCGCGCCGAGGTTGCGACGTTGATGGACCGGCTGGTAACACTCATCAAGACGTTTGCCGCACAGTACCCCAACGTCAGTGATGGCCAGGCCAACGCGCTCGTCAAAGACTATCTCGCCATCGAAGCGGATCGTACCAAGCTCAGACAACGGTTCGTGAAACGCTTTGGCAAAGTGTTACCACCCACGAAGCTAGCACGCGCCCTACAAATCGAGCACAAGCTCGATACCCTGGCCGACTTCGACATCAGCCGCCAGATTCCCTTGGTTCCGGCAAAGTAGCTGCTGTCGGGAGGGACTATGTCGCGCTCGCGCCAAATTCTCGCGCTTGTGGCGTCGTTTACGTTGTCGGTCGCCACGGTCGCGTCTGCGAAGGACCTGCCGCAGACCTCGCATGACGGACTCGAGTTGGTCCCCAACACTCGAGCAGCTCTTGTTTACCTCAAACCGGGCACGGATTTCTCGGGTTACAAAAGGGTGGCGTTACTCGACTGCGAAATTGCGTTCAAGAGGAACTGGCAACGTCAGCAGAACAGTGTCAATCCCTTCGCAGTTACGAAGCGCGACATGGACGAAATTCGCACCAAACTCGCAGAACTGTTCGCCGACGTCTTTCGCGACGAATTGACGAAGGGCGGATACGAGCTGACTGATACCGCAGCGTCCGACGTCCTCGTGGTTTTGCCATCCATCATCGATCTCGACATCGCAGCGCCTGGTGCGGTCGAAAAGGCCAGCCGCAGCCGCACGTTCGCCACTTCGCCAGGAGAAATGACGCTCGTCATCGAGATGTTCGACTCGACGACTCGCGAGATTCTGGGCCGGGCTGCGGATCGCAAGACGGGGCGCAACTCGGGTGCGATGACTTGGCACAACGCCGCCACGAACAAGCGCGACGCCGAGCGCGTTCTCCGTGTCTGGGCAAGGGCCTTGCGAGATGGCCTAGATGCGCTGCGGGGAGCATAGCAGACGACGGCACTCACATCCCGGATGGTCGACCCGCAGTGACAACCGCGGTCGCAGTCACCGATCGCTTGGCGTCGTTACAGTAGACCGAGCCCCAGACGCGCCGCGATGTCGATGAGGGGGACGCGTGCCAACACCACGGCGAGCAGCGGCACGCCAATCGCCGCGGCGAGCTGCATGAGTGCAAATCGATCGACCGGAAAGATTCGCATTTCGTGCACGATCTGCACACCAGCGTTGAGGTCGGAAACAGACGAAGGATCGGGCGACCCGAGCAATTCCTCACCGTCGCGATCGCTCGCTATCCATGAGCGATCAAAAGCGAGATGGTGCCGGTTGGCAAGCCGCCCGTACTCGAGCAGAGCGTCGTCGCGGATGGTTCTCAACTTGTGTACGAACACGACCAACGGCCCCAGGAACAGAACCACCATGAACACGATCCAGCCGAGCAGCATGGATGCCAATTCTTCGCGAGGGATGTCGCCGAACTGCATCTGCTTCAATGTCGTCGCTGCCATCACGCAGCTCAACGAGAATACGAAGCCAGTGAAGATGCTGGGGTAGATCGACAGGAAACCGAGTCCTGCGCTCCTGTCCGGGTGCATGGGCGTAAGCCGGAGGGGTAGTCGCGAGAAGTGGAAGAGCAGAAGCGACCAAACGACGAAGCGCCACACCCACCGAAAGCCCAGGAACAGGAACAACGGCGTGCTGAAGAACGCGGCCGCCAGACCGGGCCACGACAGTACCTTCGATTCATCGACCAGCGCACCTTCCCACGTGGCGCCCGCGGTCTCGATCGCAGAGCCAACGCCGATTTGCGCCATCGCGAAAGCACCGAGCAGGATCACGCTTTCGGCGATCGTCGAACTCGATTGGCGATCGGCGCGCTGCAAGGCCGCTTTGTACTCGGCGTCGTAGCCGGGTTCGACGAGCCCTGCGCGCCTGAACTGACCGACCAGGAGGTCGAGGCGCCCGTCGGCAGAGCGTTCGGTTGCCAACATCACCGCAATGGCGATGACGTAACGGGCATACACGGTCGCGTCGCTGAAGTAACGCCAACCCACATCGGTACCCTCGACCACCGACTGGATCGCTGCCAATGCAGCGGGGACCGCCCAGGCGAGTGCTGCAACGACAACCGCCGCGTGCACGCGAGGTAGACCATCCTCGGCAATGAGACCCACACGTCGCAGCAAGCGGTGGAATGGACCGCCCACAACCAGCGAAAAATTCGAGTGGCGCATTTCCGGTCGGCGCTAGGTATTTGCCGCGCGCTCGCGCATCGGGGCGTGAGTGTAAGCGAGATGGTGCCACGTTGGCATGACGCAATGCCGTTGCGCCAAACCACGATTGGAGAGACATCCATGGCGGCGTTCTTCGCGCGGACCATCTGCGCATTCATCGCGCTGCTCTTGGCCACTGCGGTGTCCGCCGATAAGACCGACATCGTCGAGTTCGGAGCGAGCCGCATGGTCGGCGAGGTTAAGGGCATGGAGCGCGGCAAGCTTCGACTCAAGACCGACGCTACGGACACCATCGACATCGACTGGGCCGAAGTAACGGCGCTGGTCACCGGCCAATATCTGCGCATCGAAACAAGGGACGGCAAGTTCTTCTACGCGTCTCTGCAACCCGGCGCGGCCAACAAGCATCTGGCCCTGGCCGGCGCCGGAATCCAAGAGATTCACATGGACGACGTAGCGGCGCTCGAACCGATCAAAGCCACGTTTTGGGAACGATTGGGTATCGACACGTCGCTCGGCTACTCCTACGCGAAATCCAACGACGTGACGCAACTCAACATCAATGCAACTTTTCTTACGATACAGAAGTTAGATCACGCAACCTATCACTATCGTCGCAACGCTCTGGTTCGGCCGGCAACGACGAGTCGCTGCGCCGCACCCTAAACTACCAGACCATCCGCCTGAGCGAAGCGCGCTGGTTCAGGGGCTGGCGTGGCGACTACGAG
>QJXZ01000185.1 GCA_003248125.1 Gammaproteobacteria bacterium
GACAAGATCATCAAGGGTCTTCCGGAGTATGCCGAGAAGCTCGGCGAAGAAGGGCTCATCAATCTAGAAGGCATCGTCGATGCCTTTCAGTACCTCTACAAGCAACCACGCACGGCCTGGTCGTTCGAGGTCGACGTCCGCACTTCGCAAGAACGCTGGTGACGCCACTCTGGCAGCCGACCGCCGACGACATCGCGGCCAGTCACCTCGAGCGCTTTAGACGCCGATTGGGTGCCGCCGACTACGGCGCGCTTCACCGCCTCAGCATCGACGATCGTGACACTTTTTGGCGGGAAGTCTGGCGCGCTTCCGGTGTACTCGGCGAAATGGGCACGCAGCGCGCCGAGCATTTGGAGCGCATGCCCGGAACACGCTGGTTCCCCGATGCAAAGCTGTCATTCGCCGAAAATTTGCTCGCTCGTCGTGACGTCGCCATTGCACTCGTGTATCGCGACGAGTCAGGGGCAGGCGAATCGATGTCCTTTGCGACGCTGGCCGACCGCGTCGCGGCCATCGCCCAGCACCTCGCTTCGTTGGGCCTGAGGCCCGGCGACCGCGTCGCTGCGATCGCACCGAACCGCATCGAGACCGTTATCATGATGCTCGCCGTCAGCGCGCTCGGGGGTGTATTCAGCTCCTGCTCGCCCGATTTCGGCGCCACCGCGATCGTCGATCGTTTCGCGCAGATCGGGCCGCGCTTTCTGCTTGCATGTAACGCCTACCGCTATGGTGGTAAGCGCTTTGCTTGCATCGATCGGCTGCACGAAGTGGTCGCGCAGCTGCCGAGCGTGGAAGCGTTATTCCTCGTCCGTACCGACGATGGACCGGACGGGCCGCTGCCGGAGTGCGACGTAATCGAGTTCGCGCAGATTTCCGCCGCGCCACGACCGCTCGAATTTCTGCGGCAGCCGTTCGATGCGCCCTTGTACGTGATGTTCTCGTCCGGCACCACCGGCGTACCGAAATGTATCGTGCACGGTCAGGGCGGTACGTTGATCAAGCACCGCGAAGAGCACCTATTGCACTGCGATCTTCGGCGCGACGAACGACTTTTGTTCTTCACGACCTGCGGCTGGATGATGTGGAACTGGCTGGTGTCGGCGCTCGCCAACGGCACCACCGTGTGCCTCTACGATGGATCGCCGTTTCATCCGACGGCCGACGCGTTATGGCGATACGTTGCCGAGGAAGGCGTGAACCACCTCGGCATCAGCCCCGGCTACTTGTCGGCGCTCGCCAAGGCAGGTTACCGGCCGCGCGAACAGCATGATTTGTCATCGTTGCGTTCCCTGTTGTCGACCGGATCGCCGCTACCCGCCGCCAGCCACACGTGGGCATTCGAGGCGGTCGCACCCGTGCGGCTGTCCTCGATCACCGGCGGCACCGACATCATCGGCTGCTTTGCGCTCGGTAATCCGTGCACACCGGTTTACGCCGGCGAGATTCAATGCCTCGCACTCGGCATGGACGTCGCCTTCGTCGACGATGCCGGCAACGCACTCGCGAGCGGTAAAGGCGAACTGGTTTGTCGGCGCTCGTTTCCATCCGTGCCGCTCGGATTCGCCGGCGACACAGATGGCACGAGGTTTCACGCCGCGTATTTCGACCGCTTCCCGTCATGGTGGCACCACGGCGATTTTGGCGAGTTCACCGCACACGGCGGCATCGTCATCCATGGTCGTTCGGACGCCGTGCTCAATCGAGGCGGCGTGCGCATTGGTACGGCCGAAATCTACCGTCAGATAGAGGGCATCGATGAAGTAGCGGAGTCGATCGTCGTCGGTCGCGATCGCGGCGGTGACATCGAACTCTTGCTGTTCGTGCGTCTCACGCCCGGCGCGATGCTCGACGATGCCTTTTGCGATCGCATCCGACGCGCCATCCGTTCGGGCGCGAGCCCGCGGCACGTGCCGGACCACATTCACGCCGTGGTCGACATACCACGAACGCGCAGCGGCAAGCTCGTCGAGCTCGCGGTGCGCGACATGGTCAACGGCAAGGCGGTTGCGAACGTCGGTGCGCTCGCCAATCCGGAGGCGTTGGAGTACTTCCGTCCCTATGCTACGGCTTCGTCATGACGCTGGACGAGCGGATCGAAGCCCGCTTCGCC
The DNA here is from genome assembly GCA_003248125.1 of Gammaproteobacteria bacterium. GTDB lineage: Bacteria > Pseudomonadota > Gammaproteobacteria > Pseudomonadales > Azotimanducaceae > SZUA-521. The sequence continues at coordinate 2,111 of QJXZ01000185.1, forward strand.
GAGTTGGAAGACGCACTCGACGAGCTGCTCACCTTGCTGCTCCGCGCGGAGCAACGGTTCTGGCATCGAATGCTGTTGCGCTACGTCGACGATGTGCGCGCACGGCGACTGACGGGTGTGACCGGCGTGCTCGGGTGCTACGGCGGTGCCGACACGTTTTCCGATCTCGCCCTCGCCGACGAACTCGGCACCGCGCGCCTGACGCGACTGCGCACCCAAATCTTCGAGCTGGCCAACGGAATCGCGGCGGATTGCGCGCGACTCCGCTGACCGCACGATGCGGCCCGACTTACGCGTCGATGCGCGCCGTGGCGGTGCCCTTCAGCACTTCGACGCCGTTCTGGTTGACGGTCGTGATCGACAGATCGACGAGGTTCTGACCACCTTCGGAACGAATCGCTTCGACCGTGGCTGTGGCGTCGAGCGTATCGCCGGGCCACACCTGGCTCGTGAACCGCACGCCATAGTTCGTCAGGCGTCCATCACCCACGTAGTTGGTGAGCATGCGACCGGTCATGCCCATGGTCAGCATGCCGTGCGCAAACACTGACGGATAACCGGCCACCTTGGTGGTGAAGATCTCATCGGTGTGCAACGGGTTGTAGTCGCCTGACGTGCCCGCATATTGCACGATCTGGGTACGCTTCAAGTCCTCTACGACGCGCTCGGTATAGGTGTCGCCGATCTTCAGTTCTTTCTTTTTCAGTGCCATCGCCGCCCCCTCACTTTTGATCGACCGGGCGTTCGGTGCGCACACCGACACCACGTGCCGTGACGACGAGCTCGCCATTCTGATCGCGATACTCGGTGATCGATTCGCTGAACACGAGCTTGCCGGAGCGCTTACCTTCCTTCTCCCAGGTCTTGCCAGGCTTCACCGTCGCGGTCAGCACATCGCCGACCCGCGGATGGCGGTGATACTCGTAGTGTTGCTCGGCGTGTAGACCGCCGCCACCGCCACCGCCGCCACCACCGCCACCCGGCTGGCGCTTGATACCGGTCGGTTCCTTGCCGGAGCCGAACCACGGCTCTCCGATCTTCGGCCGCAAGAAGTAGTCCGGGTCGAACTGCGCGCTCGCCTGCACGAAGGTCGGCGGTGCGATGATCGTGCCGGGCTCGGTCTTCTTCGCGTACTCGGCGTCGTAGTAAATCTGGTTGGCGTCACCGATCGAGCGCGCGAACATCAATATGTGCCCGGACTCGACCGGGAATCGCTTGGCAGTCATGCGTCCCCCTTGGTGTCATTCGTCTCGAAAAGGACGGGCAGTATCCACCAAAACGCGGTGCGGGGAAATTCGGGGAAATCGGGGACAGTTTACCTATTTCGCCATCGACCATTGACCGTCGCCAAGATTCGGACGTCGCGGGGGAATAGGTAAACTGTCCCCGATTTTTCGGCGTCTAGCCAGTGTCTAGCGACCCTTGAACTCGGGCTTGCGCTTGTCGAGGAACGCGCCGATGCCTTCGACCTTATCCTCGGTCTGCACCAGCGCGCCTTGCGCGTACTTTTCCAGCATCAACGCACCGGCCAGGCTCGCTTCCATGCCGAAATGCACCATGGCTTTCATCGTCCGCGGTACGAACGGCGCAAAGGTTGCCAGATGCGCTGCCATGCGCTCGAGTTCGGGAATCAACTCGTCGGGCGCGACGATCCGCGTGACGAGGCCGATGGCAAATGCGCGCTCGGCATCGATCGGTTCGCCCATCAACAACATCTCCATGCCCCAGCCGCGGCCTACGATGCGCGGTAAGCGTGCCGTCGCGCCACCGCCCGGGATGATGCCGAGCTTCCCTTCCGGGGTCGCAAATCGCGCATTGGGTGTCGCAATTCGAAGATCACAACCGAGCGCTACTTCGAGTCCGCCGCCCATGCAAATGCCGTTGATAGCAGCGATGGTGGGCTTCGGCGTTCGTTCGAGCTGATCGGCGAGCCCCTGCACGATCGGCTCGAGCGCCTTCTTGAGATCCCGGTGCAAGACCTCGGACAAGTCGGAGCCGGACGCGAACGCCTTCTGACCTTCGCCAGTAATGCCAATCACGCGCACGTCATCGTCCGCTGCGGCAGCCGCTATCGCTGCTTGCAGCTCGGCCAACGTCGCAAGCGAAATGGCGTTGTGTTTCGCCGCCCGATTGATGGTGACGAGTGCCAAAGGCCCCCGTCGCTCGTAGAGAATGTGCTGGTAGTTAGTCATATATACGTCGTCCGTCGGCGATTCGAGCACTGGCGCGCTACGGACATTCTTGGTCATCTCACCTGCAATCGCACGCGCAATCGAGTGCCACGTCAGGGCGCACGGTGTGCGCCCTGCGGGTGTCGCGCCACTCGCGCGATTAGTCGGCGACGACGATCGAGACTCGGCGGTTGCGTTGCCGGCCCTCGTCGGTGTCGTTGGAAGCGAGCGGCCGACTTTCGCCGTAGCCCACCGACGACAATCGCGACGCTTCGATGCCCGAGCGCGTCAACACGTCGACCACGGCAGCCGCTCTGCGCTGCGACAAGCGTTGGTTGTACTCGTCACTGCCACGGCTATCGGTGTGACCTTCGATCACCGCCTTGGTGGTCGGATGCTCGCGAAGGAATTGCATCGCCCGACGCAACTCGCGGAACGACAGATCGTTGATGACCGCAGAGTCGTATGCGAACTCGACCGTCAAATCGAACCGCACCGGCTCGGTCACTTTGATCGGGCATCCCTTGGCATCGACCTGCGCACCGCGCGGGGTGTTGGGACACTCGTCCACGTAGTCGGGCACACCGTCGCCGTCGGAATCGAGCGGGCAACCCCGGCTGTCGACGGTAACGCCTTGCGGCGTGTTCGGACACGCATCGATGCCGTCGACGACACCGTCGCCATCGGTGTCGTACTCACACCCATTGGCGTCCACTCGACGACCGGGCGGCGTGCCGGGACACTTGTCGTTGGCATCCGGTACACCGTCGCCGTCGGCATCCGGTACGGTCTTCGGTGCGAGGCTGCCGAGCGCAATCGCAACGCCAATGGCTGCAAACGGCTTGATTTCGTTGACGTCGTCGTGCACGTAGACACCGCGCACGTCCGCGCGCAGGCTGACGCGGTCGTTCAAGTCGGCGAACGCCCCCAACCCGAAGTTGAACTCCATGATCGAGTCGGTACCGCCGACGGCACCACGCCGGAAGTAACCCCGACCCGCACCCAAGGTCACGAACGGCCGCCAGGCCGAGTCGACCGGGAACCGATAGAGCGCGTTGGCCCAATACTTGTCGATATCGTCCGAATCGCGGCCGCCTATCAGCTCCAGATCGGCGTCGTAGCGCAGAAACGTGAGTTCCGCCGCCCACTTGTCGCTAAACGTGTAGCCAAGCGCGCCGCCCAAACCCCAGGCGCTATCGTCGTAGCCGAGCTCATCCGGTGTGCCGATGAACGAGAACATCGGTGACAGATAGAATTTTCCTTCCTCCGGCCCCGCATCTGCGGTGGCCGTTGTCGCGAACACGCCAAGCGCCAGCCCGGCGAGCAAGCTTGTCAATCGACCGTACATGTATCGCTCCTCGAAGCATCTCTATCGGTGTTGGACGGTCGGGGATTGTTTGTAGTATCGATGCGCCGCCCACGGTTGCGCGTTCGCGCAACCGCTTGCTAGCGTAGGACAACCCCACATTCATGTACAGCCTGCGCGCCTCGGCTCGCAGGCGAGCGGATCTCGTGCACAGGAGCCACCGATGGAAGACATTGCCCCCGAAGCCCTCACCCAATACGCCGCCAAAGCCATCGACATGGCGCTCGACTATGGCCCGAGGTTCATCCTCGCGATCATCGTGCTGGTCGTCGGCTTGTGGATCATCAATCGACTGATCGCGACCGTTGGCCGTGCGTTGACTGCCCGTACGATCGAGCCCACCCTCGGCCGGTTCCTGACCTCGCTGACGGGCGTGCTCCTGAAGGCGCTGCTGCTCATCAGCGTCGCGTCGATGATCGGCATCGAAACGACGTCGTTCATCGCCATCTTGGGTGCTGCAGGCCTCGCCGTCGGTCTCGCGCTGCAAGGCAGTCTTGCGAACTTCGCGGGTGGCGTACTCATTTTGCTGTTCCGCCCCTACAAGGTCGGTGATTTCGTCGAAGCGCAGGGGGTTGCCGGCACAGTCGCCTCGATCCAGATCTTCAACACCGTGATTCGAACCGGCGACAACAAATCGATCATCGTGCCCAATGGCGCGATCTCGAACGGCATCATCATCAACTACTCGACCGAGTCCACGCGCCGGGTCGATCTCGTGTTCGGCATCGGCTACGGCGACGACATCAGCGCGGCGAAGCGCGTGATTCAGTCGCTGATCGATGCCGATGAACGCGTGCTGAAGGAACCCGCGCCTGCCATCATGGTGTCGTCACTCGGCGACAGCGCAGTCAACATCACGGTTCGTGCATGGGCCGAGTCGGCGAACTACTGGCCCGTGCTGTTCGATACGACCGAACGCGTGAAGCTGGCATTCGACGACGCGGGGATCTCGATTCCCTTTCCACAGCGAGACGTGCACGTTCACCAAGCGAGCTGAGGCGCGGACAAAAAAAGTCCGCTGATCTGGAGAGAGAATCAGCGGACTAATCGACCTCGAGAGCCAAAGGTCATAGGGGATAGAGATTGCTTCATGGGTTTCGAAGGACCAGCGTCTTCCGAAACCGTTAGCGAGTTTGGCGCCATAGCTGTTTCGTTCGCATTTCGCTCGGCGGCCTTTTTTGTGACAGATTGTTTCACCCGGGCAAAGTGACGACCACGTCAGTGCCCTGTGGCACGGCATCCTGGATCGCGATGTGCCAGCCGTGGGTCTGGCAGAGTTGTTGCACGATCGCGAGCCCGAGGCCACTCCCGCCGGTCGCCGCGCTACGCGACTTTTCCAGCCGATGGAATGGTTGGAATACCGCATCGCGGCTGGTGGCGGGAATGCCCGGGCCCCTATCGATGACGTGGATCACGACGTCGCGGCCGGCGTCGACTCGTACATGCGGCACCGAGTGGCCGTGTGCCCGTGCGTTCGCAATCAAATTCTGCAGCACGCGACGCAGCGCGCCCGGTGCGATTCGGCGCACTAAAGCGGCCTCGCCACGCCACTCGAACGTGCATTGCTCGTCGATGGTGTGCACTACTTCGGCGAGAAACGGCTCGAGCTCCACGTCGACCGCGGTCTCGAACGTACCGCGTGCAAATCGCATGGCATCGCCGATCAGCTCGTCCATCGCTTCGAGGTTGCGCTCGAATCGCTCGATCCAGCTGCGCTCGACCGATGCCGGCAATAATTCGAGCGCAAGTCGCATGCGCGCGAGCGGTGTGCGCAGATCGTGCGAAATGCCAGCCAATAGCGTGGTGCGGTTCGACAGCAGCGCCGCCACCTCCCTCGCCATCTCGTTGAAGCTACGCGCCAGCGTCACCATTTCCCGCGGGCCTTCCTCGGGCAACGCGACAAAGTGCTCGGCGCCGCGAAACGTCTCCAGTCGTTGTGCGGCGTTGACGAGCGGTTGTGCGATTCGCCGAACGATCAGCAGCGATGCGCCGAACACGATCGCCGCACCCGCCAACATGATGATCAACGCGACGTTGAGCGGCTGCACTTCGCGGCGCTCGGGCGAAAAGCCGATCTGTATCGTGTAGCCACCCATGGGCACATTGGCCCACACCAGATCGTCGGCGGCGTATAGCGGCACATCGCTCTCGAGTCGTTGCGACAAGCGTTCCTTCAGCAGCTCGAGATAGCCGTCGGAGAGATCCGCGACCGGTAGCTCGCGAGCCTGCGACGACAAGATGAGATCATGGCTCTCCGCCAGCTCGAGCTCGAAGAACGGGCGTGCCTGGGGCGGCAGCTCCACCCACGTCTGTGCCGACAGCACCAATAGCGCGGCCTCGTCGTCCGCCGACTGCGCCGCGATCGGCGCGACCACGAAGGCATTGAGCGCAACCACGGCTGTTGCGGCAATGGCAAGCGCCGAAGCCGCGAGCACGAAGCTCGTGCGCACCAAGAGCGAGGTCGGGCCGCGCTGCACCGTCCCTCAAGCACCATCCGGGCAGAACATGTAACCCTTGCCCCAGATCGTCTTGATGAACTTCGGCGACGACGGGTCTGGCTCGATCTTGCTCCTCAGCCGCGTGACGCGAACATCGACACTGCGGTCGAAGGGGGACCGCTCGGCCCCAGTCAAGAGATCGAGGATGCGATCGCGATCCAACACCTTGTTCGGATGCCGGACCAAAATCGCCAGCAAGTCGAACTCACCCGAGGTGAGCGCCACGGTCGCGCCGTCACGGCTCAAGCGATGGCCGGCGAGGTCCAATTCGAAGTCGCCGAATCGAACTGCGGTGGACACTTCGGCGCCTTCGGCACGCGCCTGTGAGCGCCGCAAGACCGCGCGAATCCGCGCCAGCAACTCACGGGGATTGAACGGCTTGGCGATATAGTCGTCGGCCCCGACTTCGAGGCCGACGATACGATCGACGTCTTCTCCTTGCGCGGACACCATGATAATCGGCAGTCGGGTGCGGCCCTTGAGGCGCTTGGCGATGGACAAACCGTCCTCACCGGGCAGCATGAGATCGAGAATGAGCAGATCGAAGCTGGCTGCTTTGAGCTTGGCGTCCATCGCCGCGCCGTCGGCGACCGACTCGACGTCGAAGCCCTGCTGGGAAAGATAGGCCTCCGCCAACTCGCGCAACTCGGCATCGTCGTCGACGACCAGCAATCGCGGGCGGTCGCCGCTCATGCCGCGCCTAAGGGTTGGCGGGCACAGCGGTCGAGGTCGCGCTCACCGGCGTGCCGCTCCGCTCGCCGACCTTGCCGCTGTTCGGTTCGCTCCTGCGGGCTTCGAAACCGACACCGAATGCTTGTCCGGCGGTACCAGGCAATTCATCCGAGGCAGCCTCCGAGACCCCATCAGGCACGCGCTGGAATCTGACCAGGTGCTCGGTGGTCTCGATGCGCACCAGCGAGCCATCGGGTTTGCGCACGATGCGCCCGTAACGGCGCTGGGTCTTGATGGCGATCACCTTGCCCGCGTCTTTCTTCAGGGCCATGCGTGAGCGCATCTCGGTCAGCAGCGCACGGCGGTCGTCTTCCGACAATGTTTCCCAATCCGCGGCGGTGGCGGTCAATTCGACGTCGGTGTGCTCGGCATACGGATTGGCGGCAAGGGCCGTGGTAGCGCCAGCTGCGCTCGCAGCCCATAGCACCGCCAACCGTCCGATCCGTTTCAGCACACTCATCTTCCCTTCGAGGCGCCGTGAGTCTGCGAGATTTCCATTTCCGGCGCATTTCGGCACGCCGGGGAAACGTTTCAATGTGTTTCCCCGGCTGCGCTCACCACGGTCATGCGGCTTCGAACAGCCCTGTGGCACCTTGGCCACCGCCGATGCACATGGTGACGATGCCGTACTTCTTGTTGCGGCGCTTCAGCTCCCGCAGGATGGCACCGGTCATGCGCGAGCCGGTCATGCCGAACGGGTGACCGATCGCGATGCTGCCGCCGTTGACGTTGTAGATCTCGTTGTCGATGTCGAGCGCATCTCGGCAATAAAGGCACTGCGAGGCGAACGCTTCGTTCAGCTCCCAAAGGTCGATGTCCTCGAGCTTGAGGCCGGCATTCTTGAGCAGTCTCGGTACCGAAAATACCGGGCCGATGCCCATCTCGTCGGGCTCGCAAGCCGCGACTGTGAATCCACGAAAGAATCCGAGCGGCTCGATGCCGAGCTGCGCGGCGCGCTCGGCGCTCATCAGCATCGTCATCGACGCACCGTCCGAAAGCTGCGAGGCATTGCCCGCCGTGACTGTGCCGTCCTCCTCGAACGCCGGCGGCAACTTGGCCAATCCTTCGAGCGTGGTATCCGGACGATTGCACTCGTCGCGGTCGACAGTGACCTGCACTTTCGACTCCGCGCCGGTTGCCTTGTCGACTTTGTTCATGGTGACCGACATCGGCACGATCTCTTCGCCGATCCAGCCGGCATCAACCGCCTTCGCATAACGCTGCTGACTTTGCAGCGCGTACTCGTCTTGCTTCTCGCGTGTGACTTGATAGCGGCGCGCGACCACTTCGGCAGTGTTACCCATGGCCATGAAGATCGCGGGCTTCTCTTCGATCAAGCGCTTGTTGGGCTTGGCCTTCGCACCTTCTTGCCGTTGCCGCATGGAAATGGAGTCGACGCCGCCGGCGATTGCGATCTGGGTTTGTCCGGATGCAATCTGATTGGCTGCGATCGCGATCGACTGCAACCCCGACGAGCAGAACCGGTTGATCGTGAGCCCGGCCGTGGTGATCGGCAGCTTCGATAGCACGACTGCGAGCCGCGCCAAGTTGCCGTCTTGCTCACCGACGTGGCTGGCCGCGCCGACCACCACGTCCTCCACTTCGTCTGGCGCGACATTCGGATTGCGATCGAGCAGCGCGTCGATGCAATGGGCGAGCATGTCGTCCGATCTGGTCAGGTTGAAACTCCCACGAAACGACTTCGCGAGGCCCGTGCGTACGCTGTCGACGACGACCACGTCTCTCATGCAATCCCCCTTTCTCGAACGCGTGTGAAATATTTCCGGGTCGGGATATTAACCCCAACCCAAGGCAAAACAGAACGCGCCTGACGGGCGCTCGTCGCAGGCAACAGGCGAGTCGACGGGCGGCGGTGCCGCCCGTCGATTGCGGTTACTGCATCTTTTCCTTCATGGCGTCAGCCGCATCATCGGCCGCTTCCGCTGCATCGTCCGCCATCTCTTCGGCGGTGTCGGCAACTGCTTCTGCCATGTCGCCCGCTGCTTCCGATGCCGCATCTGCAGCGGCTTGAGCGGTATCGACGGCTTCCTCGGCCATGCTGGATGCTTCCCCAGCCGACTGCGCGGCATCGGCTGCCGATTGCGCTGCCTCGGATGCCGATTCGGCCGCAGGCTGCGCGGCATCACCGCCGCCGCCTTGACCGCATCCCACCAACGCCGTCACGGCGGCGATCCCCAACAGTCGAACCCATGCGTTCATGTGTCTAACTCCCTGTTCTTCTAACGGTTCCCCGCACCCGTCGAGCCGTCGCCCGCCGCGGGAGTTCGGAGCATACAGGAACTCGTGCGCCGCCGCGAAAGCGGCAGTTCCCAACACAGCGCCGATTCGCCATGATGCCCACCCTTTTCCCCAGGCGCCGACTCGGACGACGATGAAACCGCGCGTATTCGCCCAAGGGCTGTGTTTCGGCGAGGGTCCCCGTTGGCACGCCAACCAGCTGTTCGTCTCCGACATGCATGGCCACGAAGTGCTGACCTTCGATGCATGGGGACGTAAGAAAAGCGTGGTGGCGGTGCCAAACCAGCCTTCCGGGCTCGGTTGGCTGCCAAACGGCGACCTGCTCGTGGTGTCGATGACCGACCGCAAGCTGCTGCGATTCGACGGTACTTCAGTCACGGAGCACGCCGATCTCTCGTCATTGGCCAGCTTCCACTGCAACGACATGGTGGTCGACGACGACGGCCGTGCGTACGTCGGCAACTTCGGCTTCGATCTGCACGCCGGCGCCGAGTTTCGGCCGGCCGCCATCGTCATCGCCGAACCCGACGGCCGCGTGCACATGGGCGCCGACAACCTCGGATTTCCCAACGGCACCGTTCTGACACCCGACCAAGCCACACTCATCGTCGGCGAGAGCTTCGGCGCTTGCCTCACGGCTTTCGATCGTGCGCGCGACGGCACGCTCTCGAATCGCCGAGTTTGGGCCTCGCTGCCCAAAGGCGTCGTACCCGACGGTATCTGCCTCGACGAAGCCGAAGGTATTTGGGTCGCTTCGCCGACCACGCACGAGTGCTTGCGCGTCGAGGAGGGCGGCGCCATCACACACCGCGTAAACCTCGATCAGAGCGCGTTTGCTTGCATGTTGGGCGGCCCTGGGCGGCGGTCGCTCTACATGCTGACCGCCCCGGGTAGCCATCCGGATCAATGCCGTGCCGAGCGCGGCGGCCGCATCGAGGTCATCGACGCCCCGTACGCGGGTGCAGGAGCCCCATGAACGATTACCAATCCCCTTGGCTGAACGAAGAGCTGCGGATCCTCGCCGACGCCGCGGAGAAATTCTTCGAACGCGAATTCAAGCCGCTCAACGACAAGTGGATCGCACAAGGTAAGGTCGACCGCGACGCCTGGAACAAGGCCGGCGCTGCCGGACTCTTGTGCGCATCGATACCGACCGAATACGCCGGGGGCGGTGGCGATTTCCGACACGAGACGGTCATCACGGAAGCACAGATGCGGGCCGGGATCGGTGGATTTGGCAACCAAGTGCACTCTGCGATCTGCGCGCACTACATCTTGAACTACGGCACCGAAGATCAGCGTCGCCGGTGGCTGCCGAAGATGGCCTCCGGCGAGCTGGTGTGCGCCATTGCCATGACAGAACCCAATACCGGCAGCGACTTGCAAGCGATCCGTACCACGGCACGCAAGGATGGTGACGAGTACGTGATCGATGGCGCCAAGACCTACATCACCAACGGCCAGCACGCCGACCTCGTGATCCTGGTGGCGAAGACAGATCCCAACGAGGGTGCAAAAGGCATCTCGCTCGTGGTCGTGGAGGCCGGTACCCCGGGCTTCGAGCGCGGCCGCAACTTGGCCAAGCTCGGCCAGAAATCGGCAGACACCTCCGAGCTCTTCTTCGCCAGCTGCCGGATACCCGCCGACAACCTGCTCGGCGGTATCGAGGGCCGCGGGTTTGCACAACTGATGCAGCAATTGCCGCAGGAGCGGCTGTCGATCGCCCAAGCGGCAGTGGTCGAGATGGAGCGCGCCATTGCCATGACCGTGGGGTTCGTCAAGGAACGCAAGGCTTTCGGTCAGACGGTGATGGATTTCCAGAACACCAAGTTCAAGCTCGCCGAGTGCAAGACCGAAGCGTTCATCGCGCGTACGTTCGTGGACCAGTGCGTGCTGTGGCACCTTGACGGCAAGCT
>QJXZ01000364.1 GCA_003248125.1 Gammaproteobacteria bacterium
GTACCCAAACGGTCGCCTTAGTTCGGATGTTCTTCGGTATGAATAGCAGTGGGTTCTCGATACCTCGCCGAGTTGCGAATACAACGATCTCTTCGATCATCTGCGGATTGTCGACGCGGCTTTGATCGAATTGAATTCGCGGCCGCAGTTTGTCTTCTCCCACCTCCAGAGGCGCGCCTAGGCGAACGCCCAGTGACTCCGCAAGCGCACCTGCATTCGTGTTTGCGTTCTCTGCGGCGCGTTGCAGTGCGGACAGCTTTAGCTTGTTCTTATCATCGACGTCGGATTCCGCACCGGAGATCTGATCTGCGCCGGCACTAACGAGAGCCTGGACGAGTTGTTCGTAGGCGGATAGGTCTCGCAATCTGACCTCGAGGGTCCTTGAGACTACGGTGCCAGTCGGGATCTCGTTGTCGTTCCTATCGTACTTGACGGCATCCTCGACGGTCGCACCGCCAAACGTGATATCCCGGCTGTCAATGTCGAATGTGGCGATTGTCTCCACAGCCTGTCTCATCCGCCGATCAACGTCCTGCTTCGTGCGTGCTGCGTCCTTGCCCTCGGCGGTGATCGTGGCCGACAACCGGACAAAGTCCGGAGCGACTTCCGACTCGCCTTCTCCCTTCACGGTAATCGAGCGAATCGGCGCTGCGGCCAACGAGCAACTCATCAAGATCGTCATAGCGAAGAGGACCGCTTTCATGGGGATCTCCTTACGGTCATGGCACACACGCTCCCGGGCGCCTAACAAATATTGGACTGAAGATTTCCGACTATCTGGATAACTGCCCTGCCCACAGCGGCTCCTTCCCAATCAGAAGCCTACCACGGTGACCTTCACGCAGAATTGGATTGGCGGACAGGTTCCCTTTTTCGCACTCCGTCCATCCGTCGCCAATCTCTTGCAGAGGCGGACGGGTTCCTCCTGCCACGTCCGCCGGCTGACCGCGTGCATCCGGTGGTCGACTTCGAGAATGCGAAAGTGCAATAGCACCACTTGCGACTCGGTTGATCGCTCGATATCCCACCAGGCCTGCAATCTGCTCAGTTTAGGCATCGATGCGAGGATGATTCGGTCTGTGTCCTGCAGACGTCACCGCGACGTGAGGAGATCCTGCGGTCCGCTGAGCGCCGCGATAGACTGATTCGGTGGAGGTGAGCTTGAGCGAGACCAACCCCAGTCCCGCGTCAATATGGGCCAGGCTGCAGCGCCGTAAGGTGGTGCAGTGGGGCGTTGCCTATGCGGCGGCCGTTTGGACGCTCCTGCAGGGGATCGAGTACGCGGTCGAGACGTTCCACTGGACAGACGTCATTCGCCAAGAGGTAACACTGGTCGCCGTGCTCGGATTTCCGATCGTAGTGGTCATTGCTTGGTTTCACGGCGATCGGGGTCAGCAGGGCATTACCGGTACCGAGATTGTCGTCATTGCCCTATTGCTCGTCGGCAGCTGTGTTGTCGTCTGGCGGTACCAACCGGTCGGGCTTTCGGACCACGACGACGGTGCAGCCAGTGACGTAACGCGGGTCCCGCCCACGGGCCGAGCCTCCGTTGCCGTGTTGCCGTTCGTTGCACTTTCGCCCGGCGAAGATACCGAATACTTCGCCGATGGCGTGACTGAAGAAGTCATCAACGCGTTGTCGACGGTCCCGGATCTGTTGGTCACCGCGCGCACGTCAGCGTTCCACTTCAAGGGCAAGAACGTGCCGATTCCGGAGATTGCGGGAGTGCTCGGTGTCGCCAACGTCGTGGAGGGATCCATTCGCCGCTCGGGCGACGATACGCGTATCACGGCGCAGCTCGTGCGTGCGTCAGATGGCTTTCGGCTGTGGTCGGAGTCCTACGATTATGTCGTCGAAGACGACTTCGCCGTGCAGACTCGCATCGCCGAGAGCGTAGCCGACGCACTGGGTATCCTGCTCGATGAACGCAAGCGTGCCGTGATGGCCGCGACAGGCGTGCACGACGTTCGGGCCTTCATCGCCTTCCAGCGCGGCGTGCGGTTCTTCGATCTCGCTCACAATGCTGGCCCGATGCTAACCATGCTCGGGCGTGCCAACGAGCAATTCGATGTCGCGATCGCACGTAAGCCCGACTTTGCAGAGGCATACTTCTATCACGCCGATTTGTATGCGCATTTCCTGATCGATGATGTGCCGCGTCGGGGACCGGACGCCAACCTGCCCGGTGGTGTCGGTGTCGACGCCGCCGCGCGACATCTTTTGGCGGATCTCGACGCCGCTTATCTTCACGAGCGCGACGTTGGTCAGCGTCGAGTGATTCAAGCAATTCGAACCACTGTGACGTCTGATTGGCGGCACCTCGACGAGCAGATCGAGCGAGCGTATGCGGGTTGGAACAATTGTCGCTATGGACTCTGGATCAATCAGACTGCGATCCTCTTCGGTTACGGCGAGCTTGCTTTCGAGCACGACTTGCAGCGCCTGCGCTGTGACCCGCTCGGCGGCAATTGGACTCGGCAGGCGTTGACAGCGGTTTGGTTGGGAAGGCCACTCGACGGCTTGGCGTTCGCAGACCGCATCGAGGCGCAGCGCGGACAAGACCGCGACATCATATTCGCGCGGATTCTAGCGCTCCTCGCACTTCGGCGCGTCGACGACGCACAGGCACTTGCGGCAGCAGGGGCAATGGACGCACCAGAGGTTGGGCCATGGGTGCAGTTGCTTGCGTTGCAGATTCCGGCCGCTGCAGGCCGCTTGGAGGCGTGGGCACAGTTGCGCCCATTGGTTGAGCACGATCCAAACCGGCTGCTGGTGGGCGCGGCGGTGTTCGGCGATCGCGATACCGCCAATCGTACTGCGGGTCACATCGACTCGATGATGTTGGGTCCACTGATCCTGTTGCGGGTGGTCGATCGCTGTGGCTGCGGTAGACCATTCGATCTCGAATCCACGCCGAACCTCGCGCGCTTGCTCCGCGACGCGGCATTGCCGTGGTCGCCGGCAGCGCCGATCCAGTTTCCGCTCAAGGCGTGGTGAGGGTCCAACTCCCTCAGCGATAGCCCAAGCTGAGCGCGTTGGCCCGTGTACCGCCCTCATGGAGCATATGAAGCGTGCTCCATCGCGGGCACGTGAAATCCAGGCCGAGAGGTTCCTATACTGCACGGCCATGATGGCTGCCCTTTCCCAAACTTCGATCGATGCGTTCCACCGCGACGGTTTCCTCGTGGCGCGGGGCCTGTTTGCGGCCGAATCGACGGCGTTGCGCGATTGCGCCGCCGCGATGCTCGATCCATTGCTCGCACCGGCCGAATTCGAGGCCGACGTCGGCTACCCGGGTGCGCCGGCGAGCAGGATCGCGCGTGGTGGGTTGACGCCGAGGCGGCTGCTTCATGCGTATTCGAGAGATCCAAGCCTGCGCGCGGTCGGGACCGACGTTCGACTCGGCCGACACCTCGCGGCCATGGTCGGCAGCAATCCGTGCCTTTCTCAGAGTCACCACAATTGCATCATGACCAAGTTTCCGAGCTATTCGAGTCGTACCGATTGGCATCAGGACATCCGCTACTGGTCGTTCGAGCACGCCGAGCTGGTTTCGGCCTGGATTGCGCTCGGCCGTGAGCAACCGGTGAACGGGGGTCTCAAAGTGATTCCGGGCTCGCATCGCCTCGCGCTGTCCGAAGCGCGCTATGACGAGGCGCGCTTCCTTCGCACCGAACTTGCCGACAATGCGGCGCTGATCGCGACAGCAGTCGATGTCGAACTCGAGCCGGGCGATGTACTGTTCTTTCATTGTCGGCTGTTTCATGCGGCTGGCAGCAACCGCACCGACTTGCCGAAGCTGTCGCTGGTGTTCACGTACCACGATGCAGCGAACCGACCGTTGGCGGGGTCGCGTTCGGCGTTGTACCCATCGGTGCCCGTGTCGATTGTGTGATGAGCCGGAGTAGGGACGAAGATCGCGCCGCGTTCGAGGCGGCGATGGAGGAGGTGACGCCGCTCAATGTCACGTCCCGCGATTCCACTCGCGGCAAGCGCGAGGCGAC
>QJXZ01000273.1 GCA_003248125.1 Gammaproteobacteria bacterium
GGGTTTACAGCTCGGACAATCGCTGCTCGAGAAGGTCGGACTGCCGCCGGAAGCCGTCAGGGAACTGGTAGAAGGGGAACGGGCCGCAACGCTGCGCCTGCTGACCCCGCACAACGAGTCGAAACCCTGAACTGAGTTAGGCTACTCGCCTCCACTTGCGAGTGAGTTTTCGTCATGACCAAAAACCGACAGTTCCGCATCGCCGCCCGGCCGGTGGGCATGGTGAAGGAAAGCGATCTCTCGTACACGGAAGAACCGGTGCCGAACATCGGCGCGAATCAAGCCCTTGTCCGCACGCTCTACTTGTCACTCGATCCTTCGATGCGCGGGCAGATGGAGAATCGCGCCGATTACGTCGCGCCGCTCGCGATCGGAGACGTCATGCGCGCCGGCGGTGTCGGCATCGTCGAGACTTCGAACAATTCCAAGTTTCCCGTAGGCGCTCTGGTGTCGGGCACCCTCGGCATGCAGACGCATTGCGTGAGTGACGGCGTCAATCCGCCACTTCGAGTCTTCGATGGCGACGTCGACCCGGTCGCCGCCCTCGGCGTACTAGGCGGTACCGGCATGACCGCCTACTTCGGCATGCTCGACATCGGTCAGCCGAAAGTCGGCGACATGGTGGTGGTGAGCGGCGCCGCCGGCGCTACCGGCAGCATCGCCGGCCAAATCGCGAAGATCAAAGGCTGCAAGGTCGTAGGCATTGCTGGTGGTCCGGAGAAGTGCGCATGGCTCACCGACGAACTCGGTTTCGATGCGGCCATCGACTACAAGGCGGAGGACGTCGGCGCGCGGCTCAGTGCGGCCTGCCCGAACGGCATCGACATCTACTTCGACAACGTCGGTGGCGAGATCCTCGATCTCTGTCTCGCACGCATAGCGACCGGGGCGCGAGTGGTCCTGTGTGGCGGCATTTCCCGCTACAACGCAAACGGCCCGATCCCGGGGCCGAAGAACTACTTCAACCTGGTCTTCCGTCGCGCCCGGATGGAGGGGTTCATCGTGCTCGACTACGCACCGCGGTTCGCCGCCGCCGCCAAAGACATCCAGGCCTGGATGGCATCCGGCCGCCTCAAGCATCGCGCCACCATCGTCGAGGGTTTCGAGAACCTGCCGCGGGCGCTCATCGATCTGTTCGAGGGCAAGAACACGGGGAAAATGATGGTCAAGGTCTGACCACTTTGCCTCGGAGGCGAACTTTGCCTCGAAGGCGAACCTCCGAGGCAAAGTTCGCCTCCGAGGCAATGTCCAGAAACCGTCAGCGTTGATTGTTTCTCCTCGGCTGGTAGAGTCGGTTTCCTGCGAGGAGGATTCGCAATGACTGCCGAGCACGACGTCACAACGCGGCCGATCGATGAGATCACACCATTCGACCCGGCCGTCATGGAATGTCCACATCTCTACAATGCGCGCATGCGTCGGCAGGCACCCGTGCACAAGTGTCCACACACCGGCGTGTACTTCGTCTTCGACTACGACTCGGTGCGTGAGATCGCGGCCAACCACTCCGCGTTCTCGAACAAGTTCGGCAAGGCCATGCGCAGCGCCGGTGAAGTCGATCCGCGCCTGATCGAAGCACAACGCAAAGGTTACCCAGCGGTCGATACCATGCTCACCGAGGACCCGCCGGTGCACCGGCGCTACCGCGGATTGGTGAATCAGGCATTCACCGCCCGTCGCGTCGCCACGCTGGAGCCCGACATCGCCAACATCGCGCACGAACTCATCGATCGCTTCGTCGATCGCGGACGCTGCGAGTTCGTGACCGAGTTCTGCGGTCCGCTGCCGCTGACCGTGATCGCCGATCAGCTCGGTGTGCCGCGCAGCGATCTGCCGCTGTTCAACAAATGGTCCGACGCATTCGTCGCCCAGCTGTCGCGCATGGCGAGCGTCGAGGAGGAGCTGGAGGCGATCAAATTGATCGTCGAGTTCCAGCACTATTTCGCGAACAAGCTCGAGGAACGCAAAGCCGATCGAAAGGACGACATCATCTCGGACATCGTCCACGCCCGGCTCGAAGGCGAACGTCCCTTGGATACCGCCGAGTCGCTATCGATCCTGCAGCAACTGTTGGTTGCGGGTAACGAGACCACCACGTCGGCCATTGCCGAAGGCGTACTCCTCCTGATCCGGAATCCCGAGCAGCTCGCGAAGGTTCAGAGCGACCGCAGTCTCGTGCCCAACTTGGTCGAGGAAGTGCTGCGCCTGTCGTCACCGACCGCCAACATGTGGCGCGTTTGCACGGCCGACACGGTGGTCCACGGCACCTCGATTCCGGCTGGCAGCATGGTGCAGATTCGATATGCGTCGGCAGACCGCGACCAAGCCGCCTTCCCCGACCCCGATCGCTTCGACGTGACGCGCAGCAATGCGCGCCAGAACGTCGCCTTCGGCCACGGCGTGCACATGTGCATCGGTGCCAGCCTCGCGCGCAAGGAAATGCACGTAGCCTTCAACGTGATCCTGGATCGCATGCACAACATCGAGCTGGATTGTGACCCAGGGGAGTTGTGCTATCCGCCAAACGTGCTGTTGCGCGGCCTGAAGGCGTTGCCGATTCGTTTCGAGGGCCGCTAGCGCGGCTGCCTGCAAAACGACGAGGTGAGTTCTCTAGCGGCCGAACCTGAGCTCTTGGAGCTCGATCTCCTCGTCACAGACGATGCAATCGAGGACTTGGCTGGCTGGGAAAATCCGCATCACGGGCTCACCGTTCTCGGTGGTCGAGGCGCGTACGATGGTGACACCATTGGCAACGCCGATGGCGCTGGCCACGAAATCTTGTTCGTTCAGACGAAAAGGCCTACCGAGTAGAAACTGGTAATCCACACCGACTCCGTTGTCCATGTCGGCCGGGCACGCCAATCGTGACACCGTTCCCATGACTGCGAGTGTACGTGCTCGAGGTCCGGCCGCTGTAAAGTGCCGTAAGGCAGTGTGGGGGAGTTGTGAAGATGGCACGCGTGCTCACGTTTGGTGCACATCCCGACGACGCCGAATTCCATGCGGGCGGCCTCCTGGCCATCCACGCTCGCCTCGGCAACAGCGTGCATCTCGTGTCGGTCACCGACGGTTCGGCCGGCCACCAATCGACACCGCGGGTCGAACTCGCCAAGCGTCGTCTGGCCGAAGCCCGTGCGGCCGCAGCCGTCATCGGTGCGACCGTGGAGGTATGGGATGCCGTCGATGGCGAGTTGGCGCCGACCATCGCGCTGCGCAGGCGGGTGATCGCCACCATTCGGTCAATCGCGCCCGACTTGGTACTCACGCATCGCCTACACGACTATCACCCGGACCATCGGGCAGTAGCGCAACTGGTGCGCGACGCGTGCTACATGGTGCGCGTACCAAACGTCGTGCAAGAGTCGCCGGCGCTTGCTCGTGACCCCGTGGTCGCGACGTTCGCCGACTTCTTTACCGAGCCGGCACCATTTCGCGCTGACGCCGTCACCAACATCGCACCCGTGTTCGACACAGTGGTTGCCATGCTCGATTGCCACGCCTCGCAAGTCTACGAATGGATCCCCCACACCCTCGGCCTGGCAGGAAACGTACCGACCGACTCGATTGCACGTCGTTCGTGGCTCGAGTCTTTTGTCGGCCGATATGCGGGCCGTGTCGCGAAGGCATTTGCACCGGGCTGCGAAGTCGCCGAGGCATTCGAGATCTCGCCGTACGGACGAAAGCCCAGCGACCACGACATGGCGGCGCTGTTCCCATGCCTATAATGGCGGTCCCCCTCGCCCGGCAGCCACATGAAGGTTTGGATTGCGGCCATCGTCTTGTTGCTCGCCGGCGCGGCGGCGCTGTACTGGTACGTGAGCCAGGAACCGGCCGCGGGCGCTCGGGGCGGCTGGCAAATGCCGCCGCCCGCCGTCGAAGCGAGTGCGGTGGAGATCGGTCAAGTGGTGCGCAGCGTGGAAGCGGTCGGCTCGCTGCGTGCCAACGAAAGCGTCATCGTCAGCCCCGAGATCGAAGGCCGCATCGAGCACATCGCCTTCCGTGAAGGCCAGCGCGTCGAGCGTGGTGCACTCCTCGTCCAACTCGAGGACTCGATTTACCGCGCCGAGGTGTTGGAGAAGCAGGCCAACCGCACACTCGCGGAACTGGCATTCAAGCGCGCCGATCAGCTGGTGCAGAAGCGTGCCGCATCGGTGGAAGAACGCGACCGCACGCTCGCGCTTCTACAGTCGAGCGATGCCTCGCTTGCGCTCGCCCGCGCGCGGCTCGACAAGACCCGCATCACCGCACCCTTCACAGGATTGGTGGGCTTGCGCGAAGTGAGCGTCGGCGACTATGTCGCGAAGGGCCAAGCGCTGGTCAGCCTGTCCGAGATCGATCCCTTGAAAGTGGATTTCCGAGTGGGCGAAGTGCATCTTCCAGAAGTGTCGCCCGGCCAAAGCATCGACATCCGAGTCGATGCGTTCCCTGACCGCAAGTTCGCCGGTGAGGTCTACGCGATCGAACCGCAGGTGGACGTCAATGGCCGCGCCGTCGTCGTCCGGGCGCGATTGCCGAATCCCGAGCTCGCACTACGGCCCGGCTTGTTCAGCCGCGTCAGCCTCATCGTCGACACGGCGGCGGATGCCATCCTCGTGCCAGAGGACGCGATCGTGCCGCAGGGCGACCGTCATTTCGTCTTTCGCGTCGACAACGGCCGCGCCCTGTACACAGAGGTCACCATCGGCAAACGACACGATGCCCGAGTGGAGGTACTGCGCGGCCTCGATCGTAGCGCCGTGGTCGTGACCGCAGGACAGCTCAAGCTGCGCGACGGCATGCAGGTAAAAGTAGTTGGTGATGTCAGCGCGACCGCCGGTACAGCCGATGGTGTCGCTCCGCCACGCGGACTCGGCTCATGATCCTGTCGGACATCGCCATTCGCCGTCCGGTGCTCGCCACGGTGGGTAACCTGCTCATCTTGCTGTTGGGACTCATCGCGTGGGACCGACTCACGATTCGCGAGTATCCCAACATCGACGATCCGATTGTCAGCATCACCACCTACTATCCTGGCGCCAGCGCGCCGATCATCGAGTCACAGATCACAACACCGCTCGAAGACGCTATCTCCGGCATCGAAGGCATCGATTACATCAGCTCCATCAGTCGTGCGGAGTCATCACAGATTTCCGTGTTGTTCACGGTCGACCGCGATGCCGATATCGCCGCCAATGACGTACGCGACCGGGTCGCACGCGCACGCAGCTTGCTACCACGTGAAGCAGAGGATCCGGTCGTCGCCAAAATGGAATCCGACGCATCTCCCATCATGTACATGGCGATCAACTCTGATCGCCACGACGAGATGGAGCTCACCGACTATGCCGATCGCATCGTCAAAGACCGTTTGCAGGTGCTACCCGGAGTGGCGCAGCTCATCATCATGGGCGAGCGGCGCTATTCGATGCGCATCTGGCTCGACCGCGCCCGCCTCGCCGCCTATTCGCTCACCCCGGCCGACGTCGAGGCGGCCCTTCGTGCCCAGAACGTCGAGGTGCCGTCGGGGAGGATCGAGAGCACGGATCGGGAGTTCACCGTACTCTCGGAAACCGACCTAAAGACGCCTGCGGAATTCGAGCAGATCATCCTGAAGGATGCCGGTGGCTACCTGGTTCGGCTCGGCGAGGTGGCGCGCGTCGAAATAGGCGCCGAGGAAGTTCGCAACATGTCGCGTTCCTCGGGCCGCCGCGCCATTGGGCTCGGGCTGGTCAAGCAATCGACCGCCAATCCGCTCGAGGTCGCAGCAGCGACTCGCGCCGAGCTCGAAGTCATCAATCGGTTACTGCCGGAAGGCATGGCCGTGGACATCGGGTACGACTCGTCGGTGTTCGTGGAGGAGTCGATCGATCGCGTGTTCTTGACCATATTCGAAGCCATCGCGCTGGTGGTGATGGTCATTTTCCTCTTCCTCCGCAACTGGCGCGCGACATTGGTGCCGCTGGTGACGATCCCACTCGCGCTCATTGGCAGCCTCGCGCTCATGTGGAGCTTGGGCTTTTCGATCAACACCTTGACGCTGCTTGCCTTCGTGCTGGCAATCGGCCTCGTCGTAGACGATGCAATCGTGATGCTCGAGAACATCTATCGCCACATCGAGCAGGGTATGGACCCGATCAGAGCGGCGTTCGTCGGCTCGAAACAAATTGGTTTCGCGATCGTCGCGATGACCTTCACGCTTGCCGCGGTGTTCGCGCCCATTGCGCTCAGCGAAGGTAAGACCGGACGGCTGTTCACGGAATTCGCGCTGACGTTGGCCGGTGCCGTGATCGTCTCTGGGTTCGTCGCGCTGACGCTGTCGGCCACGATGGCATCGCGCATGCTGAAACATGAACCAAAACACGGCGCGCTTTTCAATTTTGGTGAGCGAGTGCTCGCTGGAACGGCCAGCCTGTATCGAACCGGCCTGTTGGCGAGCTTGCACGCGCGGCCACTCGTCATCGCAATCATGTTGCTGCTCGGCGGTTTGTCGTTCGCGATCCTTCGTGCACTGCCTACCGAACTCGCACCGCTCGAAGACCGCGGTACAGTCATGGCATTCGCGAGCGCACCGGAGGGTTCGACGCTCGAGTATTTGAACAGCTACGTATGGCAGATCGATGAGATCTATCAATCAACGCCAGAGATCACGCGATACATGCTCATCATGGGTAGGCCCACGGTGACGAACATGATTTCTTACGTCTCGATGGTGCCATGGGACCAACGCCAGAAGTCGAGCCAGGATCTCGCCCGCCAGCTGCTGCCGCGCGTGATGGCCATACCCGGCATCCGCGCCTTCACGGTAACACCACAATCGCTCGGCGCATCGAGTGGCGGTGCTCAGGCGATACAGTTCGTGCTGCAAACCACCGACACCTACGAGTCGTTGAACGAATCCGTTCAAGAGGTTCTCGCGCGCATTGCTCAAGAGCCGTCGATCATCAATACCGACACCGATCTCAAGCTCAACAAGCCGGAAATCAAGGTCGACGTCAACCGAGACAAAGTGGCGGCAGTAGGCGCCAGCGTGATCGACATAGGACGCACGCTGGAGACGATGCTCGGCGGTCGCGAGGTCACGCGCTTCAAGCGCAACAACGAGCAGTACGACGTCAAACTGCAAGTCGCCGATGTTGATCGGCGCAATCCCGACGATCTCACCAACATCTACGTACGCGGCACGGATGGCACGATGATTCAGCTGTCCAATCTGGTCGACGTGCGTGAAGCCGTGGCGCCTCGCGAGCTCAACCATTTCAACAAACTGCGATCCGCGAAGATCACCGCCAGCGTCGGTCCCGACCACACATTAGGGGAGGCACTCGACGTGCTCGAGCGCACCACCACCGACGTGATGGGCGAGACTACACAGTTCGACTACGAAGGCGTCGCCCGCGAGTTCAAGGACGCATCCGCGAAGGCCTACATCTCGTTCGGACTCGCATTGATCTTCATCTACTTGGTTCTGGCGGCGCAGTTCGAAAGCTTCATCTCGCCATTCGTGATCATGTTCAGCGTGCCGCTCGCCATGGCCGGCGCACTGCTCGCGCTCGACGTCAGCGGTGGAACGCTCAATATCTACAGCCAGATCGGCCTCATCACGCTGGTCGGCCTCATCACCAAGCACGGCATCCTCATCGTCGAGTTCTCCAATCAGCTGCGTGCCCAAGGCAAGGCCATGTTCGAGGCAGTAGTCGAGGCCAGCGTACTGCGGCTGCGTCCCATTCTGATGACTACGGGCGCCATGGTCTTGGGTGCGGTTCCGCTCGCAATCGCCACCGGCCCTGGGGCCGAATCGCGACACGACATTGGCTGGGTGATCGTGGGTGGTATGACCATCGGAACCATGTTTACCTTATTCGTTGTGCCGACCATGTACACGATTCTGGTGCGTGGCACGCCGAAGCTCGTTGCCTTGCAACGCGAAGAGGAGGTAGGCACGGGTGCGCCCGCACCCGCTTGACGGCGCGGGCACGGACCGCGGAATGAAGGAGGCAGCATGACGACATTCGCCGAGCCCTTGCGGCGAGCAATGCAAGTCGCGCCGAAGAAGGTGGCGCTGATCTCGGAAACCGCCGAGATCACTTTCGCCGAGCTCTGGCAGCGGGCGGCGCGGCTGGTCGGCGGACTGCGAGGTCTCGGATTGGGCGACGGTGACCGCGTCGCGATCCTGGCAGCCAATTCGCACCAGTACATCGAAACCTACGTTGGTGTACCAGCCGGAGGGCTGGTCGTTGTGCCGCTGAACACCCGACATGCCGAGCCGGAGCTCGTCTACGCGATCGAGGATTCCGGCGCGAAAGTACTGATCACCGATCGCGACCCGGCCCCATTTGCCAAGCTGGTGGATCACGTCGTCCGCCTGCCGGACGACTACGAGCGATTGATCGCTCGCGCCAAGGAACACCCGCTGGGTGCTGTCACCGAAAACGATCTCGCCGGGCTCTTCTACACCGGCGGTACCACCGGGGCATCGAAGGGCGTCATGCTTTCGCATCGCAACCTGATTGCGAATACGTTCCACTTTCTCGCCGTGAGTCCGCAGTTCGCTTCCGACAAGGTGCTCGTCATGGCGCCTCTGTTCCATGCCGCAGGTACCAACGCGGTGCTCGCGAACATCTGGACTACCGGCACACAAGTGACACTCGCCGCCTTCGATCCCGCCAACGCCCTGAATCTGATCGAGCAGCATGGCATCACCGTAACACTCGGCGTACCGACGATGCTCGCTGCCATGGCCGAAGAGCAGATCGCACGACCACGCGACACGTCCTCCCTACGCAGCATCGCGCACGGCGGATCGCCAATCGCGACCGAAGTGATTCGGCGTACTCACCAAGCGTTTCCGACTGCCGGCCTACTGGAAGTGTATGGCGCGACCGAGCTTTCGCCGCTGTGCACGGCGTTGCTCGACGAACAGCACCTCATCGACAGCCCGCTCGCGCGTTCATGCGGCAGCTCGATACCCGGCTGCGATGTACGCATCGTCGACGACAGCGGTAAAGAACTGCCACGCCGTGAGGTTGGCGAGGTCGTGGTGCGCGGACCAAACGTCATGCTGGGCTACTGGAACAAGCCAGAGCAAACAGCGGCGGTGCTCAAAGACGGTGCGTACTGGACAGGCGACCTCGGCTACATGGACGAGGACGGCAACGTGTTTCTAGTCGACCGCTCGAAAGACATGATCGTCAGCGGCGGCGAGAACGTGTACTCCACCGAGGTCGAGGACGTCTTGTATCGGCACCCGGCCGTGCTCGAGGCGGCTGCGTTCGGCGTGCCCGACGATCGGTGGGGGGAAGCGGTGCACGCTGTTGTGGTACCGCGCCCCGAACACCACGACGTCGACCCCAAGGACATCATCGCCTTCTGCCACCAGCACATTGCCGGCTACAAGGTGCCGAAGGCCATCGACATCCGCGCCGAACCGCTCCCGAAGTCGGGCCCGGGCAAGGTATTGAAGCGCGAGCTGCGCGCACCGTTTTGGAAAGACCGCGATCGCAGCGTCGGTTAACTTCAAGCGCCAGCGCACGTTGGAGACAGTCTACCTACTTCCGACGGGCTTCCATCAATCGCTAAACGCGCTCGGCTGCCGTGAGGGCGCAGCGGAATGGGTAAACTGTCCCGAATTTCCCAGCTGCCGCTCCGGCTAGCTATAGAGTCCAGCGCACGCCCAAAGCGAACTGATTGCGGTCGTACTCGAGCCGCGCATCCGACGACTCGATTAGGTTGAGGCGGCCGAACGCGGTCAGCGACAGCGCCCGCCAAATTCGGAAGTCGATATCGACTTCGGCAGCGGTACTCGTCAACGTCTTTTCGCCGCCGGCGGGTGTGTCGAATGCAAAGGCGTTGTCGAACTCGTAGTCGCGGTACACATACGAAGCGGTGACCTCGAGCCGGCGCAGCGCGAGATTCGCGCGCAACCGGATTGTGTTGCGCCGATAGTCGTCATAGCCCAGATATTGATCCTCACGCTCGGTGATCTGGTAGTCGACGCCGGCCCACAGCGCGTCGGTGACGCGCTGACGCAGCAGCGCACCGACGCTCCAATACTTATATTCGAGGGTCGGCGCCAGCGTGAAGCGACTGCCGTCCAGCTCCCGCGCCGGATAGCTATCGTAATCGCGTAGCGCATACTCGGAGTTGAGGCCGATACGCGTCATCCCGGACAAACGATACGAAATATCGGCACCGCCCGTGAGCTGATAGTGCGAGTAGTCGACGGCTGGCTGTGTCTCGTCGTATTCGTTCAAGGCCGCTACGGCCTTGAACCCGTAGCGGAAATCGCCAATGTCGTGGGCGAAGCGCACGCGCGGCGAGAACTGCGAAAAGGACAAACGGTCCGATACGTCTTCGCCGAGTACGGTCTGTGAAGAACCATCGTCGCGGTCGAATGCTTCCTCCGCGAAGCGCGCCGCGGTGAACGAACTGCCAACGTATATTCGACCGATGCGCGTGCGACGATCGTAGGTATTGGCCAAATCGACGCGGTGTGTGTAGCGATTGGCGTTGCGGTAGGCCGAATCGGTGTAGAACTCGCCGTCGAATCGATAGCCAAGATGGAATCTACTGTACGGATGTCGTCCCCACTCCGCGCCAGCCCAAGCCTCGATCGGCACGAACGTGCCGGATTCGGCGTCTGGAGTGACAAGCGGTGCACCTGGCTGCGCGAGATCCCGATAGGGGTCGTTCGGCGACCGATAGACGTTGGAATCGGTTGCCACGCCCGTCGTAATCCCGAAATCGAAAAAATCAATCGCGCGCTCGGGGTCACGTCCGAACTCGCTCGGCACTCGTGTGATGCGCACGCGTCTCGCGCCGAGCGAACGTTCCGCCTTCCGTGCAAGCCCACGCAGCGTACGAGTCGCACTTGGATGCGCCGCGGCCTGCTGAAACCAAACGCGCGCATCGTCGCGCTGATCTTGCGCCCGATGCACGAGCCCCAAGTTGTAGAACGCACGCGCCGCCAACCTTCGATCTTGCGAGGCACGCGCGAAGGAAACTTCGGCCGTGGCGTAGCGGCCAAGACGATACTCGGCAACGCCACGGTTGAAAGCCAGCAGCGCACTGTCGCCATCGGTCTTACGCACCGACTCGAAGATCGCGAGCGCAGTTTCCGGGTCACCGGCCCGCACTGCCACGTTGCCGTCGGCGATGGTCGCCGCCAGCGCCGGCTGTGCGGCCGCTAGTTGCAGAACCAAGAGAAGGCCCGCCATCCGAAGATGGCGGGCCGTTCGCGGCGCCTCATGGCAAGCCTTACGGCTCGAATGCCCGTCAGACCGCGTCGGTTGCATCACCGGCGCCGTCCATGCCGTCGGTTGCGGGCCCGTCTTCTTCGACGCCCGGCTCCATCTCGTCGACGATCTCGTCGTGCTCTTCTTCGCTAGGCTCGTCCATTTCGTGATCCGGCTGGCCGTCGCGCACCTCGTCGACTTCGTCGTAGTCGGCGGAGTCCGCGTCGTCATCCTCGAGCGCATCGTCACCATCCGGATGATCGGAATCGTCGTCGAAGTCGTCGCCCGCACCCGCATCATCGTCGGCATACTGGTCGTGTTGCTCGTCGCGTAGTTCTTCTTCGTGACGGACGGCTTCCTCGTCACGCATCTCCTCGTCGTCGCGCATCTCCATTTCCCACGCATCGATCGACTCGACGTCGTCGACCACGTCCATTACGACGTCGATCTCGTCGTCGGCCAACGCAGGACCGGCCGATAGCAGCGCCGTCAAAGAGATACTCAGCAGTGTGCTTCTACTCGTCATGGCATTACTCCACTGCGGCGCGAAGCGCACCGCGCTAGTTCACCTTCACTCTCAGCTCGAACGACTTGCCGAAGTCATCGTGCGAAAGCCGCGCAATGAGTCGATCGTCGATGGCAGCGTGGGCGAGCAAAGGTACGCGCAACGCGTTCTTGCCCTCGCGCAAGTCGGTAGACCAGGTCACCTTTCGGTGCCCCGGGTAGCCAACCACCTCGATACCATCGGGTAGTTCGAGCGAGACCCTTGCATCCATGAGTGCGACCTTGGTCGAGAACACGAGATTCACCGACGTCGTGGACTCGAGGGCCAGTGTCACCTCGGGGATGCGCACATCGGGAGCGAAGCGACCTGCAAACGTCATGACACCAATGGCAAGCACCACCGTAGCGACCGCCGCCAACGCGTAGGCACCAAAGCCGCCCGCACGTTCGAGGTCGCCACGACGGCGTCTGCGCGATGCGTGTGCCATAGCCTGTTCGAAGAACCCATCACGTGGACGCGCCACGGGCAGCGTTGCCAACGCCGAGCGCAGTTCGGTCTCCATCGCGTGCACCGCGCGACACGCGGCACACTCGACGAGGTGACGTTCGATCGCGGCTACCTCCGCAGCCGGTAGATCACCGTCCACAAAGTCGTCGATGCGATGTGCAAGCTGGTTACAGGGCATCACTTTTCGCTCCTTCCACCGACTTACACGATGGCGCGGCCGAAAAGGTTCCCTGCTCGGCGAGGATTTCTCGGAGCCGGGCGCGGGCGCGGTGGAGGCGGGACTTGAGGGTGCCGATGGGCACCGCGGTGAGGGCTTCGATTTCGGCGAGCCGATAGCCTTCGGCATCGGCCAGCAGCACCACCATGCGATGCTCTTCGGAGAGCCTGGCCAGCGCGGCTTCGACAGCACGCCGCAAACGATCGCGCTCAGCACTCTGCTCGGGATTCGGCTCCGTCGCAGGCATCGCACCGACGTCTACCTCGTCCGTCACCAACCGCAAGGGAACGCGCGTGTAGCGGCGCCGGTCGTCGACAAATTGGTTGTACATCACGCGCCCCACGTATGGGGACAGGTCGCGGATGCTGGAAAGCTCCTTGCGGCGGTCGTAGAGCTTGCCGAGGACGTCCTGGAACAGGTCCTCGGCATCGGCACGCCGACCCGTCAGCCGGTAGGCCAGCCGGTACAGGCGGTCGAGATGTGGGGTGACGAGCGCGGT
>QJXZ01000174.1 GCA_003248125.1 Gammaproteobacteria bacterium
TCGTCGGCGGTGGACAGTGACGTCAACGACGAAGGTCCGCCATGGGACCCATACGTGCCGGTGGCCAACAACGATTTCGACAATGCGCAGTCGATCACCAATCCAGTGAGTCTCGGCGGCTATCTGACGCAACCTGGGGCTGGTGGACCTGGCGCACTCCCGGTGAGTGGCGACGTCGCCGATTTCTACCGGGTGAGCCTGGCTGGCAACGAGACGATCTTGTTGACCGTCGGTGAGCCGACGCCGGCGGATCCGGTGGACGACCCAACGCTGACGCTGCAGATCTGGGACGCGTCGCAGGGGATGGTCGACTCCGTTCCCGGGGGGGTTACCACCTCGGCATCCTTGCCCGCACCGGACGCGGGTGACTTCTACATCGAGGTAGGCATCAGTGCCGGTGCCACGACCTACGTTCTGAATCTCGGCCAAACGCTGCCCACGGCTGCCGATCTCGGCACGCAGCGGTTGGCGAGCGACTTCGTACCCGGCGAAGTGGTGGTCTTCGGTGCCGACGGCGTAACCTTGCCGGCCGAGTTTCGGCGCGTAGCCGGCGGCGGCGGGATCGACCTCGTTAGCGTGCGCAACGTGTTGGCGGATCGCCGCGCGCTCGGATCGGTCACTGGTTTGAGCGTCGGTGGGCACGTCGACAACGCATCGGCCGACAAATACGAAACCCTCGCGGCCGCCGCGCGATTGGCAAAGCTGCCGGGCATCCACCTTGCGGAGCCCAACTACATCCGCTATCCCGCGGCAGTGCCGAACGATCCCTTCTATCGCTTCCAGTGGCACTACGCGAACGTCAACCTGCCGCTGGCGTGGGATCTGTTGCCCGCCAATCCGCCGACCGTCATCGTCGCCGTGGTCGACACCGGCATCCTGCCGAATCACCCCGACCTGGCCGGCCAGACCGTGCCTGGCTACGACTTCGTCCGCAACGTCGCAGCGGCCGGCGACGGCAACGGTATCGATTCGGATCCCACCGATCCGGGCGATCCGAGCGCCACGTCCGGCTCCACATTTCACGGCTCGCACGTGGCCGGCACCGTCGCCGCACGTAGCGACAACGGCGAAGGCGTCGCCGGTGTTACCTGGCGGACGAATACGCGAATCATGCCGGTTCGCGCGCTCGGCCAGGAATTCGGAACGAACTACGACGTGATGCAAGCCGTGCGGTTCGCGGCCGGTATCGCCAACGATTCGGGTACGGTGCCGAGCCAACGGGCAGACGTAATCAATCTGAGTCTGGGATCATCGAGCAGTTCGGCGGGCGAGCAACAACTCGCAACGCAAGTGCGGAATCTCGGCATCGTGATCGTCGCGGCGGCCGGCAATGAATCGTCGTCAGCGCCGTTCTACCCGGCTTCCTACGACGGCGTGGTCTCGGTTTCGTCCACGTCCATCACCAATGCGTTGGCGCCGTACTCCAATTTCGGCGCCGCGGTCGACGTGGCTGCGCCGGGTGGCGATGCACGCTTCGACCGGAACGGCGACGGCTTGGCCGACGGCGTCTTGAGCACAGCTGCCAACGACACCGGTGTGCCCCTCGTACACAACTACACCGTGCTGCAAGGCACGTCGATGGCTGCCCCGCACATGGCCGGCGTCGTCGCCCTCATGAAGTCGGTCTACACGAATTTGACGCCCGACACGCTCGATCAGGTGCTCATCCAAGGCCGCATCACCGACGACTTGGGCACGCCGGGCCGCGACGATAAATTCGGTCATGGATTGATCGACGCGCAGAAGGCCGTGATCACGGCGCTCGAACTCGCAGCCGCGGGTGGAACGCCGACCGACCCCATCCTGACGGGCTCACCGAATTCCGTGAACTTCGGTGTGCTCGATACGACAGCGAACGTGCTGCTCCGCAATGCCGGCGGCGGCGCGCTCACGATCACGAACGTCTCGAGCACGGCACCTTGGCTTGCAATCGCCCCGGTCGCGGTCGATGCCGACGGCCTCGGCACCTATGAGCTGACGGTCGACCGCAACGTCGTGGACGACGGCACGCATTCGGCGCAGGCGCGATTCGAATCGAATGCGCCGAGCGCATCGACGTTCGTCGTCTCGGCCGTCATGCAGAAATTCCCGATCAACCCCATTGCCGATGCCGGCCGCCACTACATCATCGCCTACCATCCCGCGACCGGTACCACACATTCCGGTACCACAGCGACCTCGGCCAACGGGCTCTACAACTTCACGATCCCCCAAGTTGGATTCGGCACGTTCCAGATCTATGCCGGCACCGACGCCGACAACGACCACTTCATCTGCGACGGCGGCGAAGCGTGCGGCGCCTATCGATTGCTCGAGTTTCCGGAGCAGATCGACGTGAGCGGTTCCGCTGCCGGCTTCGATTTCGTGTCCGGCTTCCCGGTCAATCTGTTCGACCTGGCCGCGCCAGCTGGCAGCGATGCGTCTTCTGCCCCGCAATGGCAAGGCATTCCGATTCCGGCGGAGCTACAGGAGTGAATCCGTCGATTTCGGGGCTGGCAATTGCCGTCGTCACGTTAGTCGCCGGCACTGCCTGCAGCCCGCCGCCACCGGACGTCAGCGTGGTTTTGAGCCGCGATGACTGTGCAAACGTCGCGGCCGGTGTACGCCTGATCGACCAAACCGAACTCGGCCAGCTCATCGGCACCTCGATCCTCAGCGTCGATCAACCGGCCGACATCCGCATGCTCGTGATCTCGGCGGGTCCGCGGTCCGCGGGTCAGCGAATCGGGGTGGACGACATCGAGCGTAGCGAACACGCGCTCAACGTCGCGGTGGCGTTCGAGCCGCCACCCGGCGCAGAACGATCGGAAGCGCGTATGCAGCAACCCTGCTTGGTGTTGGCCGTGGGCGAGCCCGGCGTCGAGCGGATCACGGTACAGAGCGAAGCGGGTCCGATCGGGGCGGTGGATCTACCGCGGGCCCAGTGAGACATTCCGGTACGCTTGCATCCAACGCCGTTCGGCCGCATGGAAACAGTTGCACTAGTGGGCCCCAGGTCGACGAGAAATCTAAGTGGTGAGCAACCCGAGCGCCGCCTCTGCACGTCGCGCGACGCTCTGCTTGTAGGTGTCGAGGTCCATGCCGCGGTTCTCGCCCATCGCGCCGACCAGATACCGCTTGTAGACACCCTGACCGATGGCGGCCAGGCGCCAGTGCGAGAAG
The DNA here is from genome assembly GCA_003248125.1 of Gammaproteobacteria bacterium. Classification (GTDB taxonomy): domain Bacteria; phylum Pseudomonadota; class Gammaproteobacteria; order Pseudomonadales; family Azotimanducaceae; genus SZUA-521. Next base: position 3,163 of record QJXZ01000174.1, read on the forward strand.
GCGCGGTAGTAATTGATGCCGGCTAGATCGCGACCGGTTGCCTTGGCGTAGCGGTCGGCGATCTCCTTGCGGGTGAGGAATCCACCCACCGCCGTCGGCGTTGCTTGCGCAGCTGGACCTTCCACCTCGCCAGGCTCTACCCAGGCATTCAACAGATAGCCGACGTCTGCTAACGGATCCCCAAGGGTGCAGAGCTCCCAGTCGAGTACGGCGCGGATACGCCCATCGCCGACGATCATGTTGCCGAGGCGGTAGTCGCCGTGCACGATCGCAGCACCCTTCTGCTCGGGCATGCGCTCTTCGAGCAACCGGCAGGTTTCTTCCATGGCCGGGATTTCGTGGGTCTTGGTGGCCAGCCACTGCTTGGTCCAGCGGTTGAGCTGCCGTGCCAGATAGGCTTCCTTGCGGCCGAGATCGCCGAGCCCCACGTCGTCCGGATCGAGTGCATGCAAGGCGGCGAGCACGTCCACGACGTGCTCACCCAACTGCTTGCGTTCGGTTTCAGGCATCGGCCGAACCGATTTGGCATCGTGCGGCACTACGCCTTCGACGAACGCCATGACGTAGAACGGCGCACCGTTGACTTCGTTGTCGCGGCATAGCCCGAACGTCGGTGCCACCGGCACGGAGGTCGAAGCCAGCGCGGCGATGATGCGATGCTCACGGCCCATGTCGTGCGCACTTTCGAGCACGTGTCCGAGCGGCGGCCGGCGCAGCACCACGGCGCAGCCGTTTCGGTCCTCGCATCGATAGGTCAAATTGGAGTGGCCGCCGGCAATCAGTGTGTACGTAACCGGCGGTGTGAAGTCCGGCA
>QJXZ01000342.1 GCA_003248125.1 Gammaproteobacteria bacterium
CTGGAGCGCGCCCTGCATCGCATTGATCTCTTGAAGCAAGAGGTGCACGACTACTACAGCAACTATCGCGTCAGCCGTGACCTGATCGAGCTCCGAAACCTCATTCACGTCGCCGAGCTCATCGTACGTTCGGCACGGGCACGACGCGAAAGTCGTGGTCTGCACTACACGCTGGACTACCCGAGCCCCAAGCCGAACGGGCACGATACGGTGCTCTATCCCAGCGTCACCGACCCTCTCGACGTGCTTCGCAATCGCTGATCTCCGCCAAACCGCCAGAGCGGCGTAACCCGCGGCACCGCCGCGATCAGATGTCGCTGTAGACGCGCGAACGCCACGCGTCCCACCTCGCTTCTGTGTACATACAGCCGTCGCGACGAGCGTTCGCCGCGAACATTTAGCACCGACCAACCGGCGCATGACCAAGTCGACACGATGCGTTGGCGCATTCCATCGACTGCCACCCAGTCGGCGTCGAACATGAAGTGCTGCAGACGAGCGCGCCGCGAGAAGCGCAGCAGCGCCCGACCCGCCATGGTGATTGCCACCGACACGAGCAACCACGCAACCCATGCCGGCGCATTGCCGAAGGCGGCCGCCGCGGCACTCGGCGCCACTACGCATACCATCGGCGCGAGCTGTGTTGCGCCGGGGCGCCACTCAATCGCCAACATGCGGTCCCCGCTTGGCGTTGAACGCTCGAATGTCATCCACCATCGCTGCCAGCTGCTGATCGGGCGGTTCCGAAGTGCCCTGTAGCCAAGCCCAAATGTCTTGATCCTCACAATCGAGCAGACGCCCGTAATTTGCACACTGCTCGGCCGTGAGGTGAGGACCTTCGCTGCGAATGAAGGGCGGCAGCAGAAGGTCGAGCTCCAACAGTCCGCGACGGCTGCGCCATATCAACCGATTGACTACTGTAGAATGCACTTGGCGCGTCCGGCCACGGTCGAAAAGTGGTCGACACTAGTGCAACGGCAGGCAAAAATCATGCGCCAACGTCCCGTCACGGTGTGCGCCGACGATGCGAGAGTGCATCGAACTCACGGACTTCGCGGTGGTCTCGGCGACCGGCGCCGACGCCAGATCGTTTCTGCAGGGCTACCTGACCTGCGATCTCGACGCCCTGTCGCCGAACCATGCACTGATCGGTGCATTGTGCAACTTGCAGGGTCGCGTGATAACGGATGTGCTCGTGGCCGAGCACCACGACGGCCTTCTGCTCTGCATGCATGGTTCGACGACCGACCTGTTCGTCGGCACGCTGACCAAGTACCTTGTGTTCTCCAAGACCCGCCTCATCACCGAAGCAGAGTGGGCCGCGGTCGGCTGTTTCGAGCCGGGCGAAGCACCGCTAACGGTCAGCCCTACGCACGCAGGCATCGGCGTATCACTGGCCGACGGCTCGCGACAACTGTTGATGGTGCCGCGAGCCGAGGCTGAAGGAATCGTCAAGAGGCATGACGCCGCCGCGGCACGTGCGTGGGCGGCGGCCGACGTCGCGTGCCGCTGGGTGCACGTCACGGCCAGCATCTCGGGAAAGTTTCTGCCGCAGATGCTCGGCTACGCGGAGCTCGGTGCCATCAGCTTCAGCAAGGGCTGCTATCTCGGCCAAGAAATTGTCGCGCGCGCACAACACCGTGGCGAGGTGAAGAGGCGGCTTACCACGGCGCATTGGTCCGGTATTGCACCGATGGTCGGAGACGCTGTCGCCGATGCAGCCGGCAACCAAATTGCCACGCTGGTCACCGTTGCCGGCGGTCCCACTTCCGGCACGGCACTCGCGGTCGGCATGGCACGTCGAGGTACTACGGGCCGCACCGCTGGCGGCGCCACCATCGCATTCTGAACGCTCGAAAGAAAACGTCGGGCAAGGACGATCCGTGGAACGCCGCGGCGCCTACCGCTTGGGACGCAGCTTTTCGAGCATGACACCCACCTTCGTTTCGAGATCGACCATCTCGAGCCTCAAGCGGTCACGCTCGACGTCGTCGTTCGCGGCCGCGAACCTCTCGCGCAAAGCGGCCAACTTGCGCAACATCTCCACCTCGGCCGGCACATAGCCCGCGTTCTTCAGCACTTTGTAGGCCATGCGCAGCTCGGTGGGTGTGGCCATGAAACCGTCGTCGAAATCGAACGGCTTGCCGAAGCCTGGATTACGCCGCATTTCGCCCGATCGTTCGACGTCCGCAACCCACTGCTTGATGATGTCGTCGACGCCCGCCACGGCTTTACTCCTCGATGTAGTGCCGCTGAATCGACGAGAAGTCCAGATCGCCGGCATCGTACTCGGACCGTAGCGCACGGTACAGATCGTGCGCGAGCGAGCCCATAGGCGTGTCGGCGCCGACCGTCTGTGCGTTATCCATGGCAAGCCCAAGGTCCTTGATCATGAGATTGACGAGAAATCCGCCGCGATAACCGCGCGCGGCCGGTACGTCGGGCATGACGCCGGGAAACGGATTGTAGACCTGCAATGCCCAGTTGCCGCCGGACGACCGCCTCATGATCTCGGATAAGGTCGCAGGGTCGAGTCCGTTCGCCACGCCTAGCGCCAGGGATTCGGCCGTGCCCACCATCTGCACGGCGAGCAACAAATTGTTGCATACCTTGGCGACCTGCCCGGCACCGCTCGGCCCAGCATGAAAGACGTTCGAGCCCATCGCTGCGAACAACGATCGCGCCCGTTCGAGGTGACGCGCATCGCCACCGACCATGAAGGTCAGCGTCGCCTTCTCCGCACCCGCGGTTCCGCCGGAAACCGGCGCATCGAGCATCGCGATTCCGCATTCCTGCGCTGCGGTCGCCACCCGCCGCGCCGATTGCGGCGCAATCGTGCTGCAGTCGATGAGCAGTGTTTCGGATTCCATGCGATCGAGAAGTCCGGCTCCCTCACCGTCTACACCCAAGTAGAGCGACTCCACGTGCTCGCTGGCGGGCAGCATACTGATGAAGGCATCGGCACGGTGCGCCGCCGCCACGGCCGATTCTGCGATCTTCATGCCGGCATCGCTACCACGCGCGCGTGCGCGTTGCTGGATGTCGAAGCCGACCACTTCGTAGCCTGCTTTGACGAGGTTGGCCGCCATCGGTAGTCCCATGTTGCCGAGGCCGACGAAACCGATGCGCTTCATCGACCCAAATCCGCAAGCGGATGCGTGGGCCAGGGTTCGACGAAGTGCGACGCAACGTAGGTCTCGGGCAACGCGTCGAGGTCATCGAACAGCCATCGCGGCGATTTGTCCTTATCGACCAACAGCGCGCGCACCCCTTCTGCAAACTCTGGATTGCGCGCGCAATGGGTAGCGACCGTGAGCTCGAGGCGAAACGAGTCGGCCAACGTGAGATGAGGCAGGCGTCGCACCTGCTCGAGTACGATGCCAACCGTCGTCGGGCAGCCGCGCCTCATGGTCTCGACCGCAGCATCGAGGAATGGGTCCTCACCCGCGAGTGAACGAACTGCTTCACCCAACGCGGCCGTCGACTCCGGGAGGGGGTCGAGCACGCTCGCAATGCGCTCCTCGAAGCGCGCTAAGCGACTCGCCGGTGGATTGGCTGCCCGCATGGCTAGCGCCGCTTCGATGCGGGGAACGTCGCTTGGGTCGGCGGCCCATTCGATGCCACGTAGCACGTCGATCAAAGCGCCCCAGTCGCGCTCGATCACGTGCGTGGCAAGACCGACGCGAAACGCGTCCGCCGCATTCAGCTCACTGCCGGTTGCGCCGAAGAAAAGTGCCACGTGCCGAGGCAATGACTTCAACACCCAGGTGCCGCCGGCGTCGGGAAACAGGCCGATGGTCACCTCCGGCATGGCGACGCGCGAACGGTCCGTTGCGAGCCGAAAGCGCGACGCCGAGAAGAGCCCCAAACCGCCGCCCATGACAATGCCGTCGCCGTAACACAGGAGTGGCTTCGTGAACGTGTGCAACCCATAGTCGAGTCGGTATTCGGCTGCGAAGAACGACTCCGCGAAGTCGTCGACCAACCTCCCGGCCGCGAGATTGCGCTTGATGCTGTCGTGCAATGCGCGAACGTCGCCGCCCGCGCAGAATGCGCGATCGCCCGCACCCTTCAGCACGACGGCGACAATCTCGGGATCCGCCGCCCAGCGTGCGAGCGCCGGCGTCAGAATGTCGATCATCGCCCGCGACAACGAATTCAGCGTTCGTTCGGCATTCAGCGTGGCGACGGCAAGCGTCGCGCCACACGTCGTGGTCACCTCCTCGACGACAACCGCAGAATCCTGACCGAGCACCCGTTCGCCCCTACTGCAGTCGAATGGTCATGTTCGGTCCGGTCGCCGCGACATCGTCGAACCACCGCGACGTGATCGTCTTCGTCTCGGTGTAGAAACGCACTGCTTGCTTCCCGTACGCATGCTGATCACCGAAGAACGACCTTCGCCAACCGGTGAACGAGAAGAAAGGTAAGGGCACCGGAATTGGCACGTTGATCCCGACTTGCCCAACTTCCACTTCGTGCTGAAACCGGCGTGCGGCACCGCCGCTCGAGGTGAAAATCGACGTGCCGTTGCCATAGGGATTGGCGTTGATGGTCGCGATTGCTTGGTCGAGCTCGTCGACTTCGAGCACGAGCAGCACTGGGCCGAATATCTCCTCGCGATAGATCGTCATGTCGGTGCGCACGCCGCCGAACAGCGTCGGGCCCACCCAGTTACCATTTGGGTAGCCGGCTACGCGACAATCGGAGCCATCCAGCAGGCAGGCGGCGCCTTCCTCCTTACCTTTGGCGATGAAGTCGAGAATACGATTGCGCGCCTGCGGCGAGATCTGCGGCCCGTACGCAGCGTCCTTGGAGTCCCAAGGGCCGGGTGCAACCTTCGACATGGCCTGTGCCAAGTCTGGAATCCAAGCTTTGGCCGCACCGACGAATACGGCAACGCTGATGGCCATGCAGCGTTGTCCCGCGGCGCCGCATGCCGCGCCGACGAGACTATCGATCGTTTGTGCCTTCGGCGCATCCGGCATGATCACCATATGGTTCTTCGCGCCTGCCAGTGCCTGTACACGCTTCAAGTTGGCGGTGCTGGTGCGATAGACGTGTTCCGCCACAGGCACCGATCCAACGAACGAAACGGCCTTGATGTCGGGGTGAGTGAGCAACGCATCGACCTGCTGCTTACCGCCGTGAACGACCTGCAACACGCCCTGCGGCGCACCCGCCTCGACGAACAGCTCAGCGAGTCGCATCGGCGTCATGGGATCCTGCTCGGAGGGCTTCAACACGAACGTGTTTCCGCAAGCAATCGCCATTGGAAACATCCATAGCGGAATCATGGCAGGGAAGTTGAACGGCGTGATGCCGGCACATACGCCGAGCGGCTGCAAATAACTTTGCGTGTCGATCCTGCGCGCCACGTTCTCGACGGTCTCACCCATCATCAACGTCGCAACGTTGCACGCGTGCTCCACCACTTCGATACCGCGCCACACGTCACCTTGTGCATCGGCAAACGTCTTGCCGGTCTCCAACGCCAGGCCCTTTGCAATATCGTCCTGGTAGCGCTTCAAGAGATCCTGATACTTGAGCATGAGGCGCGCTCGCTCGGGTATCGGAGTTTCGCGCCAAGTCTGGAAGGCCGCTTGCGCACTTGCGACCGCGCGGTCTATCTCCGCGCCGGTTGCAAATGGGACCTCGCCCAACACTGCCTGCGTGGCAGGGTTGGTGACCGGAATGGATTCATTACTCGCGCTATCGACGAACTCACCGCCGATGAACATCTTCACGAGTGCCGCCACAGGCTACTCCCAAGCAACATCAATGTCTGGCGATGATCGCATACGAACCCCGCCGTACGCGCGCACCAGCACCACGACGGCAGAAAATCACACCGCTGCGGACTACTCCACCGCGAGCCAATCGATCGGCGCTTGGCCATGAGCGACTAGATAGGCGTTCGCCTTCGAAAAGTGCCGACAGCCGAAGAAACCCCGATGTGCCGATAGCGGCGATGGATGGGGCGCGGTGAGCACACAATGCCGGCGGCGATCGACGATGGCCCCTTTGCGCTGGGCGTAGCTGCCCCACAACATGAACACCAGACCTTCACGTTCTTCGTTCAGGCACTCGACGATGCGGTCGGTGAACGCCTCCCATCCACGACCTTGATGGGAACCAGCACGACCTCGCTCGACAGTGAGCACCGCGTTCAGTAGCAGAACTCCCTGCCGTGCCCAGGCGGTCAACGATCCACGGTGTGCGCCCAAGCGCCGCTCTGGCGGTGGTGAGAGATCGTCGTTGATCTCCTGAATTATGTTGATCAGGGACGGCGGCAAGTCGACACCGGACTGGACGGAAAAGCACAGGCCGTGCGCCTGCCCTGGCCCGTGATAGGGATCCTGACCGATGATGATCACGCGCACCGCTTCGAATGGACAAAGATCCAGCGCAGCGAAGATCTCGGATCCCTTCGGATAGATGACTTTGTGAGCAGCCTTCTGTTCGCCCAAGAATCGCCGCAAAGACTTCATGTACGGCTTGTCGAATTCCTCGAGTAGCACGCGCTTCCACGAGTCGTGCAGCACGACCCGATCGGCTGCGCGCTGCTCGCTCATCCGTTCCCGTCCTTGTGTTTCATGTGAGGGAACAGGATCACGTCGCGAATGCTGGGCGAATTGGTCAGCAGCATCACCAATCGATCGACTCCGAGGCCTTCGCCCGCGGTCGGGGGCAGCCCGTACTCGAGCGCCGTGATGTAGTCGGCATCGAACTGCATCGCCTCGTGGTCGCCGTCGGCTTTGCGTGCAACCTGCGAGTGGAAGCGCGCGGCCTGATCCTCGGGATCGTTCAGCTCCGAAAAGCCGTTGGCGATCTCGCGCCCCGCTATGAAGAGCTCGAAGCGGTCGGTCACCGACGGATCTTCGTCGTTTCGCCGCGACAACGGCGACACTTCGGTTGGATGTGCCGTAATGAACACGGGTTCGATGAGCTTGTCTTCCACGTACGCCTCGAACAGCGCCATCTGCATCTGGCCCAGCGATGCACGTGGATCCGAACCGATGTTGAGGCCTTCCAGAATTCTTCCGAGCTCGACCGCGTCACCAACCTCATCCGCCGAGTATTGCGTATGCGCCACGATGGCCTGCGCCATCGTCATTCGTGGCATTGGCGCGCCGAGATCGATGACATCGCCTTGGTAACTGACCTTGGTGGACCCGAGCACCCGTTCGGACACGTACGCGAGCATCTCCTCCGTCATTTCCATGAGCTCACGGTAGTCGGCGTACGCCTGGTAGAACTCGAGCATCGTGAACTCGGGGTTGTGCCGCGTCGACAGGCCCTCGTTGCGGAAATTGCGATTGATTTCGAATACACGCTCGAAGCCGCCAACCACCAGCCGCTTCAGATTGAGCTCCGGTGCGACGCGGAGATAGAGCTCCATATCGAGCGCGTTGTGGTGCGTGACGAACGGGCGCGCCGTGGCGCCGCCGTGAATCGTCTGCATCATCGGTGTCTCCACTTCGAGAAAGTCACGCGCGAGCAGGAACTCGCGCAACGCCGCCGTCACTGCGGCGCGCACGCGGAATAGGTGGCGGACGTCCTCGTTCATCATCAAATCGAGGTAGCGCTGCCGATAGCGAGTCTCGGTGTCGGTGAGGCCGTGGAACTTTTCCGGCAAGGGGCGTAGCGACTTGGTCAGTAGCCGGGCATTCGCAACCTCGACCGTGAGCTCGCCCTTGTTGGTCTTGAACAAGCGACCTTCGATGCCGACGATGTCGCCAATGTCCCACAAATGATTGAACGCGTCGTATGCCTGCTCACCCACGGCCTCGCGACGCATGTAGCATTGAATGCGGCCGCTGCCATCCTGCAGAGTGAAGAAGCTCGCCTTACCCATCACGCGTCGCAGCATCATGCGGCCCGCGACCGCAACCTGCTCGGCAGTTGCTTCGAGTTCGGACTTTTCGAAGGCATCGAACTTCTCGTGCAGTTCGCTCGCGAGCGCCGTGCGGCGAAAGTCGTTCGGGTAAGCCTCACCGCGGCGGCGCAGAAGCTCCAGCTTCTCGCGCCGCAGCCGGACGATTTCGTTGTCTTCGCTCATGGCGTCACAATCCTGCCTTCAGGCTCGCTTCCACGAATTCGTCGAGATCACCGTCGAGCACCTCGTCGGGATCCGATCGCTCCACGCCGGTGCGTAGATCCTTGACGCGCGATTGATCGAGCACGTACGAGCGTATCTGACTTCCCCATCCGATGTCCGCCTTGCCGTCCTCGAGCGCCTGTACCTCCGCGCGGCGCTTCATCATCTCGATCTCGTAGAGCTTGGCACGCAGCTGCTTCCAGGCCTTGTCGCGATTCTGGTGCTGCGACCGCTCGCTTTGGCACTGCACGACGATACCGGAAGGCATGTGCGTCAGCCGGATGGCCGAGTCGGTCTTGTTGACGTGCTGACCACCCGCCCCGCTCGCCCGATACGTGTCGGTACGAACGTCGGCCGGATTGATTTCGATTTCGATATCGTCGTCCACTTCCGGTGAGACGAAAATCGACGCGAACGACGTGTGCCGCCGATTGCCCGAATCGAACGGCGACTTACGCACCAGGCGGTGAACACCGGTCTCCGTGCGCAGCCATCCATATGCGTATTCGCCGGTTACCAGCACCGTTGCGCTCTTGATGCCAGCCACCTCGCCCGGTGATACCTCGATGAGTTCGGTCTCGAAACCGCGATGCTCGGACCACTTCAGGTACATGCGCAGCAACATCTCCGCCCAGTCCTGCGCCTCGGTGCCGCCAGATCCGGCTTGCACGTCCACGAACGCATTGTTGGCATCGAGCTCGCCCTGAAACATTCTTTGGAACTCGAGCGCAGCGAGCTCTTTCTCGACGCGAGCGAGGTCGGCATCGATGGCGTCGAGCGCGGCTGCGTCTTCCTCGTCGGCAGCCAGCTCGGTCAGCTCGGCGAGATCGGCGACACTCTTGTGAACGGAACCGAGCGACGTGACGATACGATCCAGCGTGGATCGTTCTTTTCCTAGCGCTTGGGCGTGGTCTTGGTCGTCCCACACCTTGGGGTCGGCGAGCTCCAATTCGATCTCTTCGAGCCGGTGTTTGCGGCCATCGAAGTCAAAGATACCCCCTGAGTGCTGCATCACGGGCCGACAGATCCTTCAGCCATTCGCGGATTGCAGTCAATTCAGCCATCGATACCCCTGACGAAAAGCGCGCAAGTCTAGCACGACTCGATCGGTTCAATGTGTTCGACGACCAGCTGCAACGTGCGTCGGTCACCCCAATCGTTGACACCGAGGCGATACACCGCTGTCACGTGTTGTGCATCTTCCATCGGCAATCGATTGAACGCGATTGCATCCACAACTCGCTCGCGGCTGCGCAATGTCAAACGCGTGTGCCGTTCACCGACCACGCGTTGGTGCAACACGTCGAACACACCATGAAAGCGCGGTTCAGGAAAACCCTGTCCCCAAGGACCGGCGGCGTCGATCTCTGCGGCGCGCTCCAGAATCAGGTCGTCAACGTCGAGTTCGCCATCGGTCATGAGTGTGCCCGAGAGGTCCTCTGCCGACACCCAACGACCGACCTCGGTTGCGAAGGCGTGCGCGAAGCGCTCGAAGTGAATACGGCGAATGGTGAGACCTGCCGCCATGGCGTGACCGCCAAACTTCGTGACCAACCCGGGATACCGCGTTGCGATCGCATCGAGTGTATCGCGAATGTGCACGCCAGGGACCGATCGCGCAGAACCCTTGATCTCCTCCGGTGCTGCCGGGCCGGCATCTGCGAAGGCGATGGCGGGACGATGGAACCGTTCGCGCAGACGACCCGCGACGATTCCGACGACTCCTTGATGCCAATCCGCGTCGTAGACGCACAGGCCCAACGTCGAATCGACATCGGCGATGCCGGCGACGATCAACTCGGCTTGTCGCGTCATCTGTTGTTCGATCTCTCGCCTAGCGAGGTTGAGCTGCTCGAGGGCCGTGGCCAGCGAGCGCGCCTCCGCGAGCTCGGTCGCGAGCAGACAGCGAATGCCAATGGTCATGTCGTCGAGTCGTCCTGCCGCATTCAACCTTGGGCCGAGCGCAAAGCCGAGGTCGCTGGCCTTCAGCTCGCCGACGACGCGAGAAGACACTTCGCACAATGCCAAGATCCCGGGTCGCGCGCGTCCGGCGCGCATCCGTCGAAGGCCCTGCTGGACGAGAATGCGATTGTTGCGATCGAGCGGCACGACGTCGGCGATGGTGCCGAGTGCGACCAGATCGAGCCAATCACCGAGTGCCGGTTCGGCGAGTTCCTGCGATCGGAACCACCCCGCCGATCGCAGCGCCGATCTGGTCACCGCCATGACGTAGAAAATGACGCCGACGCCGGCCAGCGCCCTGCTCGGGAATGTGTTGCCCGGCACGTTCGGGTTCACCAATGCATCGGCGGCAGGTAGCTCGGCACCCGGCAAATGATGGTCGGTGATGATCACATCGACACCGGCTTCCTTGGCGGCGGCGACGCCTTCGATACTGGCAACACCGTTGTCGACGGTGACGATGACATCGGGCTGATCCGCGAGCGCCAGCGCAACGATTTCGCGCGACAGGCCGTAGCCGAAGTCGAAGCGATTGGGCACCAAGAAGCTGACGCGTGTCGCACCCATCGCTTGCAACGCGGACACCGCGAGTGCACAGGCGGTCGCACCGTCGGCATCGAAGTCGGCGACTATTTTGATGTGCCGGTTCGCGCGCACCGCATCGGCTAGAAGCTCGCCTGCCTTGTCGATGTCGACCAGCCCGTTGGGGGGCAACAATCCGGTCAGCGAAAGATCGAGTTCGTCGGCGCGTGTGACGCCCCTTGCCGCGAAGATTCGAGTTAGAAGCGGCGTGATATCGCTGCCGAGGTGGACGTTGGCGTCTACCTCACGCGTGACGATCGCTCGCGAGCGTGCATCAGGCATGGTCGTCGAGGGGCTCGACGCGAATGCGTGTGACGCGATCGATCACTTCATCGAGTGCCTCGATGGCTGATACCGCCGCGTCCATCGCCGCTTCCTTGACCCGGTGGGTCAAGATGATCACCGGCACCCACGCCCGTCCTGCATCCTGTCGCACCGCGTGCTCGCGCTGGATGACCGCTTCGATGCTGATGGCATTCACCGACAGGATCTGTGCGACCTTGGCCAGCACACCGGGCTGATCGACCGACGGAATCCGTAGGTAGTAGGCAGTTTCTACGGCCGACATCGGCAGGCAGCACACGTCGCCGCGCGGCGCCGGCGCTTCCACGGCGTTGCCGCGAGCCAGATCAATGAGGTCCGATACGATCGCCGATGCGGTCGGCTGCGCACCGGCACCGGGTCCATAGTAGAGCGACGAGCCAACCGCATCGGAGTTCACCACCACGGCGTTCATGACACCGTCGACCTTCGCGAGCAAGCGTTCCTCTGGGATGAGTGTTGGATGCACGCGCAACTCGACCCCATCACTCGTGCGCCGGGCGATGCCGAGGTGTTTGACGCGATAGCCGAGCGCATGGGCGTATTCGATGTCTTCTGGCGTGAGCCGATCCACACCTTCGGCGTAGACCACCCGCGCGTCGAGCGGCGTGTCGAAGGCGAGGGCCGCGAGAATGGTCAACTTATGCGCGGCGTCGATCCCTTGCACGTCGAATGCGGGATCGGCTTCGGCGTATCCGCGCGCCTGGGCATCGGCAAGCGCATCGGCGAACGACCGCCCTTCACTTGCCATCGCGGTCAAGATGAAGTTCGAAGTGCCGTTGATGATGCCGGCAATCCATTGCACGTTGTTGCCGGCTAGCCCTTCGCGCAAGGTTTTGACGATGGGAATACCGCCCGCGACTGCGGCTTCGAATCCGACCGCGACGCCGGCGCGCGCGGCCTGAGGTAGCAGCTCGCCACCAGCGGTGGCGATCAGCGCCTTGTTGGCTGTCACGAAGTGCTTGCGCGCGGCGACCGCGCCTTCGAACAGACGCCGTGATGCGGCGACGTCACCCATCGTCTCGACCACGACGTCCACGCTTGGGTCGTCGACGACGTCCATGATCTGCGTGGTGAATACCGCTTTACCGAGATCCACCGCCGGTCTCGGCGTGCGGCTCGCGACGCGCACGACCTCGATACCTCTACCGGCCTGGTGCGCGATTCGATCCGCGTTGCGAGCAAGCAGCTCGACGACACCTCGACCCACGGTGCCGAGGCCGCAGAGGCCGACGCGAAGCGGCTCCATGAGCTTCAGTTCCAATCGTTGAACGGGGCCGGAACGCTAAGAGCTATCGCGGAATCGGTCAAGCAGCGAACGCTCGACGCGCCGGCGACGACTACTGCAACGCGGCTGCCGCGAGTTGGTCGGCGGGTGTGTACCCCGGTTGCATGCGCCCAGACTCGAACACGATTGCCGGCGTACCACTAACGCCGATTTCCTGACCCAGCAGGTATTGCTGCTCCACGGGATTGGTACAGGTCTTGGAAAGGATCGTTTCGCCACGCTTGAGGCGCGTGATCGCATCATTGCGATCGCTCGAGCACCAAGCGGATACCATCTTCTCGTAGGCAGCCGAACCGATCCCCTGGCGGGGATAGGCGAGATAGCGTACTTCGATGCCCAGGCGATTGAGCTCGGGCACCTCCTGATGAAGCTTGCGGCAATAGCCGCAGTCGACGTCGGTGAAGACCGTAATGGCCGCCTTGCGCGTGGTGGTCGCCGGGAAAATCGCCATCTCCTCGAGCGGTACGGCCGCAACCAGTTCCTTGCGCTGCCCATCACGACGCGCTTCGGCGAGATTGACCAGCTCGTCGTCTTTGAGCTCGTAGAGATCACCCGCAATCAAATATCGGCCGTCGTTGGTGGCGTACAACATGGTTCCACCGCTGAGTTCGATGACCGACATGCCAGGGACGGGTGCAGCCGAAACGCTCTGCACCGGTAAGTCCGGGCGCAAGGCCTTGAGCTTGGCGAGCACAGCGGGGCCGGTCGCGTCACCGGCTGCAGCGGCCAATATCCATCCACCGCTCGCCGCCGCAAGCGTGGCGAGCAGTAGCGCGGTCGCGTGTCGTGGCTTCATATCCAATTCCATAGTTGACAGGTCGTTCGACTCGCTCCGGCGGCAAGTGTTCAGCCGCGCGGATGGTGGCGCGAATGTAGCGCCTTCAGGCGCTGCTGCGCGACGTGAGTATAAATCTGGGTCGTGGACAGATCTGCGTGCCCAAGCATCATTTGCACTGCGCGCAAGTCCGCACCGTGGTTGATCAAATGGGTCGCAAACGCGTGCCGAAGGGTATGCGGTGATAGGTGGCGCTGAATACCCGCCTTTCGTGCATACCGTTTGATGCCATGCCAGAACGTCTGCCGCGTCATCGTGCGGCCGCGCCGGCTCGGGAACAGCGCCGCCGGGGCGTTGCGGGCAGCAAGATGGGGACGCGCCGCACGGAGGTACTCATCGAGCCACGTGAGCGCCTCCTCACCCACCGGCACCAGGCGTTCGCGCCCGCCCTTGCCCACCACCCGGACCACCCCTTGGCGAACGTTGACACCCGTGGCCCGCAAACCGACCAGTTCCGAAACCCGCAGGCCAGTGGCATAGAGCAGCTCGAGCATCGCGCGATCGCGCAAGCCGAGCGCGGTGGTGGTATCCGGTGCGGCGAGCAACGCCTCCACGTCGCCTTCGGACAGTGACGCCGGCAGAGTCCGACCGAGTTTCGGTGCCGACAGATTCGTGGTTGGGTCGGTCGCAACCGCCTCGCGGGCCACGAGATGACGATAGAAACCCTTGAGCACGGACACCAGCCGCGCGGTTGAGCGGGCGGTAAATCCTCGTGCCTGCCGGTCACCGAGATAGTCGAGGATGTCGGCCCGCCGCGCATTGGCAAGCGGCCGGTCGAGCGCCGCAGCAAACGCCTCGAGGTCGCGCCGGTAGGCCGCCAAGGTGTTGGCGCGCAGTCCACGCACGGACCAGAGTTCGTCGAGATAGCGGTCGATCAAGGGATCGGCCGACCGGTTGGTCGAATTGGGGCGTCGAGTGACCATTCCTGCCGCAATTGTACGGCGCGCGTCGCGCTGCCCATTTGCTCGATGAAGTCGAGCTTATATCAATAACTAGCTGATAAATCTATGCTTTCATTAGCGAGCGTGCGTTGGCATACAAGCTGCAACTCGGACCGTTGGCGGCGGACGATGCGGGCTGTCCCCCTAAGCGTCGATCGCGGCTGCGAAACGAAGGCCGTCTCTCCCCTCCGTTTCGCATTGTGGTTCCGAGGAACCGACCAGCTTGTCAGGCGATCCTCTCCCCTCTTGGTCCCCCACGCCTGGCAAGCTGGTTTTTCTTGCATCGGGCAGGAACCCACCCGATGCGCCAGCGTAGCGTTGCAGTTAGACCTTTTCCTTGATCCGCGCCTTGCGTCCCGACAAGCCCCGCAGGTAGTAGAGCTTCGCCTGGCGGACATCGCCGCGGCGCTTCAGCTCGATGCCGGCAATCAGCGGACTATGGGTTTGAAATACGCGCTCGACACCGACGCCGTGGGAGATCTTGCGCACGGTGAACGACGAATTCACGCCACGGTTGCGCTTGCCGATCACCACACCTTCGAACGCCTGGGTGCGCTCCCGGCCGCCTTCGGCAACTCGTACTTGGACAACCACGGTGTCGCCAGGGGCGAAGTCCGGCACATCGGCTTTCAGTTGCTCGTTCTCGATCGCCTCGATGATCTTGTTCCTACGCATGTTCTTGCTCCCGCCTCGATTCCCGCCAATATTCGTTCAACAATTTCCGCGTGTCGCCGTCCAGCGCGCGGCCCGTCAACAAATCGGGCCGCCGCTCGTATGTTCGTCCCAGCGCAACCTTGCGCCGATAGCGCACGATGGCGGCGTGATCGCCACCGAGCAACGGTGCGGGCACGCGCCGGTCGTCAATGGCGTCCGGCCGCGTGTACGCCGGGCAGTCCAAGAGTCCCGCGCGGTGCGATTCCGCATCGATCGATTCGGCATTGCCGAGCGTACCGGGCAGCTGACGAGCCACCGCATCGAGCAACACCATCGCCGGCAATTCACCGCCCGAAAGCACGAAATCGCCGATCGATATCTCCTCGTCGACGCACGCTTCGATGACGCGTTCGTCGATGCCTTCGTAGCGCCCGGCAATCAGTACCAGCGCCGCTTCGTGCGCCAATGCCTCGACGCGCGCCTGATCCAGCACCCGACCCTGAGGGGTCAGGTAGATCACTCGCACCGGTCCCGGCGCGGCGGCCCGCGCTGCATCGACAGCGGCCATTACCGGCGCAAATTTCATGACCATGCCGGCACCGCCACCGTAAGGTCGGTCGTCGACGGTGCGGTGTCGATCGCGCGTATGGTCGCGCGGATTCTCGATCCGCAACGCCATCACGCCCGTGGCGATGGCGCGCGCCACCACACCATGACGCGTCAGCGCCGCGAATGCCTCCGGGAAGATGCTGACGACAGCGACCCACACACGCGCATCCTCATTCATCAGGATCGCGATCGATGACGATTTCGCCACCATCGAGATCCACCGTCACGACGTAAGCCGCGACGAACGGTATCAAAGCTTCTCTTCTATCCGCTTTTCTTCGATCCACTTCGCTTCGAACGCAAACGCGCTCGATCACGAGCACATCGTGAGCCGGTGTCGACAATAGATTGACGACGCGTCCCACTCGAACCCCGTCCCGATCGACGACGGCGAGGCCGATCAAGTCCTTCCAGTAGTACTCACCCGGCGCCGGCGCCGGCAGCACTGCTGCGTCCACACCGATATCGCATCCGGCGAGTGCGGCCGCCGCATTGCGATTGACGATGCCCTCGAAGGACGCCACGAAGCCCTGCTTGTGCGCCCTCACTTCGCTGACCTGCACTCGCTGCCAGACACCGTCGCGACCCAACTGCCACGGCCGGTACGCAAGCAGATTGTCAGCCGGTTCGGTGAACGAGCTGACGTGTACCCAGCCGCGCACGCCATAAGGTCGACCGACCTTGCCGACCACCACCTTGTCGGCACCCGCGGTCATGCCATCAGGCGGCGGCAGCAGTCTCCGTACCCGCCTTACGCGCCGCTTTGATCAACGCCGCGACCCGCTCGGACGGCTTGGCACCTTTGCCAAGCCAGTAATCAACTCGCTCGAGATCGATGCGCAGCCGCTCGGCTTTACCGCGCGCCAACGGATTGAAGAAGCCGACACGTTCGACGAAGCGGCCGTCGCGCGCCCGCGCTTTGTCCGCCACGGTGACGTGATAAAAGGGAGCGTTCCTGGCACCGTGTCGCGCCAGCCGAATCGTTACCATGCGTAAGTCGCCCTGTGCGAAAGGCGCGGTATTCTAATGGAAGGCCCTAGGCCTGCAAAGCACTGATTTGGGTCGAAAAATCCCTAGCGTCTGAAGCCCGGCGGCGGCTTCATGCCGGCTACACCCCGCATCATTCGCGCCATACCGCCTTTACGCGTCACCTTCTTCATCATCTTCTGCATCTGCTTGTGCTGCTTGAGCAAGCGATTGACGTCGGCAATCTCGCTGCCGCTACCGGTCGCGATACGTCGCTTCCGCGAGCCATTGATGAGGTCGGGAAAACGCCGCTCCTGCGGCGTCATGGAGCCGATGATGATCTCCATGCGGCGGAACGCGCCATCGCCGACCTGCGTTTGCGCGGACTGCGGCAAATGCGCCATACCCGGCATCTTGTCGAGCAAGTTGGCAACACCACCCATGTTGCGCATCTGCTCGAGCTGGTCGCGAAAGTCCTCCAAGTCGAACTTCTGACCCTTACCGATCTTCTTCGCCAATCGCTCGGCCTTCTGCCGGTCGACCTTGCGCTCGGCTTCCTCGATCAATGTCAGCACGTCGCCCATGCCGAGGATGCGCGACGCCACACGTTCGGGATGGAAAGGCTCTAGCGCGTCAGTACGTTCTCCTGTGCCTAGAAACTTGATGGGCTTGCCCGTGATTGCCCGTACCGACAGTGCTGCGCCACCCCGGGCATCGCCGTCTGTCTTGGCCAGCACCACGCCAGTGAGCGGCAACGCGTCATCGAACGCCTTGGCGGTGTTTGCAGCGTCCTGACCCGTCATCGCGTCGACCACGAACAATGTCTCGATCGGCGACAATGCCGCGTGCAACGCTCGGATCTCGGCCATCATCTCTTCGTCGACGTGCAACCGACCTGCGGTGTCGACGATCAGCACATCGGCGAACTTCGCACGCGCTTCCTTCAATGCACGAGCGGCGATCGTGAGCGGTGCTTCGTCGGCGTTGCTGTCGATGTGAACCGCACCCACCTCGCGCGCCAACGTACGCAGTTGCTCGATCGCGGCAGGCCGATACACATCCACGCTGACGACCGCGACTTTCTTGTTCTCGCGTTCTTTGAGCATGCGCGCGAGCTTGGCGACCGCGGTCGTCTTACCGGCACCTTGCAGGCCGGCCATCATGACGATCGCCGGTGGCGCTTGTGTCAGCACGAGCCGATCGTTCGCACTGCCCATGAGCGCAACCAATTCGTCGTGCACCACCTTCACCAGCGCTTGGCCAGGTGTCAGGCTTTGCATGACCTCTTGACCGACAGCCCGACCGCGCACGCGCTCGACGAAGTCGCGCACCACTGGCAGCGCAACGTCGGCCTCGAGCAAAGCCATGCGTACTTCGCGCATCGCCTCCGCGATGTTTTCTTCCGACAGGCGATTCTTGCCCGACAGCGTTCCGAGCGTGCGCGACAGACGACTGGTGAGGTTCTCGAACATGGATCGGAGCCAAGGCTACATACGCAACGAGTCGCGCATTATAGCGGCCAGTCGTTTCATTGCATTCTGGAAGCCATCTGTCAAACTCCCGGCGTGCCCGCAATCGAGTCCAGTGGTGAGCCCCAATGAGCGCTGCCTACCCGGGCCTCGTCGCTGCTGCGCTGTACGTCATCGCCACGATCGTCCAAGTCAATCATCTAGCGAAAGGCAAGCCGACACCGCCACGTAGCGTGCTGCCGGTCGCGGCACTCGGTGCGCTGGCGCATGCCGGCGCCGTCGTGTTGGTGCTGAATCGACCGGACGGAATCGACTTCGGGCTCATGAGTGCCGCATCGTTGGTGTCGTTGACGATCGTCGTATTCTTGATCTTTGCCTCGGCCCGACAAGCGCTGCACAACCTGTTCGTGATCGTCTTGCCGCTCGCGACCGTTGCTCTTGTCGGCTCCCTCACCATGCACGGCAACATCGTGCCGAGAGCCGAGTTCACGCGCGGATTGCTGCTCCACATCTTCCTGTCGCTACTCGCGTACACCGTGCTCGCGCTGGCGGCATGCCAAGCGATTGTGCTCGGCATGCAGGAGCGATGGTTGCGAAACCGGTCGACGCTACTCGTGCTACGCCTGTTGCCGCCGCTCGAAACCATGGAAAATGTTCTCTTCCAACAGGTTTGGCTCGGCATCGTCCTGCTCACCGCTTCGATCGTGAGCGGCTTCGTATTCCTGAGCGACATGTTCGCTCAGCACGTGGTGCATCACACCGTGCTCGCCAGCGCCTCCTGGGTGATTTTCCTGATCTTGCTCATTGGACGTCACGCCTTTGGCTGGCGCGGTGCAACGGCGACCCGATGGACACTCACGGGCTTCGCGTTGCTCGTTCTCGCCTACTTCGGGAGTAAATTCGTGCTCGAGGTCCTGCTCGGTCGTAGCTGATGCACTTTACCGAAACTTCGCCGACGATCTTGCTCGTCAGCATCCTCGTTCTCGCAATGTTCTCGGCCTACTTCTCGGGCTCCGAGACGGCGATGATGGCCCTCAATCGCTACCGCCTCCGCCATCTCGTCAAGGAAGGCCATCGTTCGGCGGCGCGCGCGAGCGAGCTATTGAAGCGCCCCGATCGGCTACTGGGTGTCATTCTGATCGGCAACAACCTCGTCAATTTCACCGCGGCCACACTCGCCACCGTGGTCGGCCTCGAGTTGTTCGGCGACATCGGCGTTGCACTCGCACCAGTGGTGTTGACGCTGTTCTTCCTCGTCTTCTCCGAGGTGGCACCGAAGACGATCGCCGCCTACAACCCCGAACGCGTCGCATTTCCGTCTACGTACCTGCTGACGCCGCTGTTGCGGCTGTTCAACCCATTCGTGGTGGCGGTCAATGCCGTTTCGAATCTGCTGGTTCGACCGTTCGTACCGAACACCCGCGATTCGCATGCCGACCATCTGTCGCTCGAAGAACTGCGCACAGTGCTCCACGAAGGCGCACGGATCCCCAAGCGGCGCCAGGACATGCTGTTGTCCGTGGTCGACTTGGAGAAGGTGACTGTCGATCACATCATGGTGCCCCGCAACGAGATTCTCGGCATCGACATCGACGACGACATCGACGGTATCCTCGCCCAGATATCGACCAGCCAGCACACACGCTTGCCAGTGTACAAGGGCAACATCAACAGCGTGATCGGTGTCTTGCACTTGCGGCGAGCCGTGCGGTTCATTCAACAAGGTACGTTCACCAAGGCCGAGCTTTTGGCGCTGACACGAGAGCCGTACTTCGTGCCCGAGGGCACCCCGCTGCATACGCAGCTCTTCAACTTCCAGAAACAGAAGCGCCGTATCGCGTTGGTGGTGGACGAGTACGGAGACGTGATCGGCATCGTCACGCTCGAGGACATACTCGAAGAGATCGTCGGTGAGTTCACCACCGACTTCGCAGCGAATATGCCGGAGATCCATCCACAGCCGGACGGTGCCTACTACATCGACGGTAGTGCGGTGCTACGCGACATCAACCGCGCGCTAGGCTGGAGTCTGCCGGTAGAAGGACCGCGTACCTTGAACGGCTTGATCCTGGAGCACCTCGAGTTCATTCCCGAAGCCAACCTCTGCCTCAGGATCGGCGACTACCTGATCGAAACGCTGCAGATCAAGGACAACATGGTGGTCAACGCGCGGGTCGACCGACTGCCCGATTGACCCGGTCCGCGAATCGAATACCCTGGTAACCGACAATCGTGGAGCACGTCATGGCCACTCCAAACCCGGCCGCTGAGTCTTGGCAAGTCAACCGGCTCGCTGGTTCCCTCGGCGCCGAAGTGCGCGGTGTGAATCTCGCCTCACCATCGACACGCGACATCGACACCATCAAAACGTTGCTGGTGGAACACATGGTGCTGTTCTTCCCCGAACAGCGCCTGACAGTCGATCAGCACGTCGCCCTCGGCCGTCACTTCGGGCCGCTCGAAGGGCATCCGCACCTGAAGAACGCCTTCACGCAACATCCCGAGCTGTTCGAGCTCGCGGCCAGCAAGGGCGGCGTGGCCGATGAATGGCACACCGACATCACGTTTCAGGAGCATCCTGCCCTGATGTCCATCCTCAACATGGTGAAGTGCCCTGAATTCGGTGGCGACACCATGTGGTCGAACTTGTGTCAGGCGTACGACGAGTTGTCTCAGCCGGTCAAAGATCTGTGCGATGGCCTCACGGCACTGCACGATGCATTGCCGCACAATCATCCGGAGCGCATGGCCGTTCACCCAGTCGTGCGCGTGCACCCCGTCACTGGCCGTAAGGCACTGTACGTCAACGAGCACTTCACGCGCCGCATCGTCGAACTCAGCGCAACGGAGAACGAAGCGCTGTTACCGATGCTCACGCGTTGGGTGCAAAACCCGCGCTTCACGGTCCGCTACCGATGGAACGAAGGGACGATCGGGATGTGGGACAACCGGGCGACCCAGCACTTCGTGCTGAACGACTTCGAGGGCGAACGAGTCATTCAGCGCGTCACGGTGATGGGCGATACCGTCGAAGGTGTGGGCGCCCCGCGTTGGAAACCCTGGGTGAGACCCGGCCGCCTGTCGGCGACGTCCCGCCATGATCGCCAACTCTTCCAGTACCTCAACCGAGAGGAGGCGTAGTCACTGCTGGAGCGACCCTGGCGCGACCAGCCGCGAACAGCCTGGCTCAGTCACTCCTCGTCCTTCCGAAATCGGCCGACGATCTCGAATACGAGGCCGGAAACCGCATGCGCTCGGGTCACACGGAAGATCAGCCCGCCGGGCGACATGCGTCGCACGCGCCGTACCTCCTCGAGCCTGGGTAGGAAGAAGCCGGCTACGCAGAGTCGCGCCAGCGTCGACAGCAAGAAGACACCATACAGCGCAGAGAGCCAATCGAAATGCTCACCAAACAATGTGATCTCGTTCGGCAACAGCATGCCGAGCGAGCCGCCGAGCGCCGCACCCAAGAACACGGCTGCCGCCGCGAGCACGTTGTGCGCAGCCATGAGCGTGGCCCGTCGCGACGGCGGCGTCAGATCGAAGACGAAGTTCGAGGCGCTGAGGCTGAAGCCGGCCCAAAGCAAACCGGACACGGCCTGCACCGCAAGCAAGTAGTAGTAGTTGGTCGACAACACCCACAAGGCAGGCATCAACGGAATTATGCTGCCGGTGGTGATCAGAATTAGCCGGTTGCCGAACAGGTCCGACAATCGCCCCCAACGATTGAGTGTCAAGAACTGCACGCATACGCTCGCGGCACTGTTGATCATGAAGGCCACATAGCTGAACTCGAGATCGCGCAGCATGTAGAGCGTAAAGAACGGCGACGCGATGGCGACCGCAAATTGCATCGACGCGAAGAACACCGAAAACCGTAAGAGTCCCGTGTCCTTAAGGCCCTGCCACAGATCGCGATGCCACGAGACCTCGATTGCGGCGACATGACCCGGCGGATCGATCATCTGACGCAGGTGATAGGCGGATGCGAATCGCGCAATCGCAGCGGTCAGAAACACGGTGACGAAACCCCAATAGGTGATGCCGAGCGTGTCGAAGCCCTCGAGTACGAGCCCAGCACCGATCAACGCGCTGAAGCTCGCGATGCTGGCGAACTTCGTTCGTAGCGCGAAGAAGCGGCCGCGTCGGTTCTCGGGCACCAGGTCGCCCATCAGGCTGCCCCACTGGGGTGAGCCGAGGTTCGGACCGAAGAAATACACCACCGCCGTGAGTATCAAGAGCGGCACGGCGTGGGTCGGAAACAAACTCGGCAGCAATGCGAGCGGCACCAACGTCAGCGCCTGCAGGATCGCCCCCCAGACGATGATCTGACGGCGATGCCCAGTGGCTCGTCCCAGCCAGGCCGAAACGATCTGCATGAACGACGCGAGCAGCGGCGGTAACGAAGCCAAGATACCGATCTGGGCCGTAGTCGCTCTGAGGAACACACCGAACGCAGAGAAGTAGCTTTCTGCGCCACCGGTCATGGTAGAGAAAAACACGGCATCCTTGATGGAGTGCCGCAGCGATTGCTCGACGGCCGGATCCTTGGAGAAGGACTGCCGGCTCACTTCACGCACGCGCTTCACGCCAAGTTCCGTTTGGCAATCCAGCCCACGATCATGTGAACCCGACCCATGTATCTACTTTGAGGGCGCTGGTGTTTCTACTCAAGCATCCGGTATAAGCAAGCCGATCGACCGCCGAGAGACACCATGCCCGAGCAGCACGAATTCGGCTTTCACACCCGCGCTATCCATGCCGGCGCTCGTCCCGAGCCCGTGACCGGTGCGCGCGCCATTCCCATCTTCCAAACTACCAGCTACGTGTTCGAAGACGCCGATGCGGCAGCTGCGTACTTCAACCTACAGGAGTATGGCAACACCTACTCGCGCATCATGAATCCGACCGTTGCCGCATTCGAAGAGCGTATTGCCAATCTCGAAGGCGGGGTCGGCTCCGTTGCATTCGCGAGCGGCCTCGCCGCACAAACCGCAGCACTGTTCACGATGCTGCAGCCGGGCGACCACATGCTCGCCTCGAGCGCGCTCTACGGCGGAACACTCACACAACTCAAGCATCTCATGCGCAAGCTGTCGGTCGGTCTCACCTTCGTCGATCCAGACGACGTCGACGGGTGGAAGCGCGCCCTCACGCCTGCGACCAAGGTCTTGTTCGGCGAGACCATCGGTAACCCGGCGGGCAACGTGCTCGATATCGAAGCGCTCGCTGAGCTTGCGCATGCGCACGGGGCACCGCTCATGGTCGACAACACCTTCGCCACACCTTACCTATGCCGGCCGATCGAATGGGGCGCCGATATCGTCGTGCACTCGGCAACGAAGTTCATCGGCGGTCACGGTACCAGCATTGGTGGCGTGGTGGTGGACAGCGGCGAGTTCGATTGGTCGAACGGCCGCTACCAAGTGGTCGCCGATCCGTCGCCCGCTTACCACGGCCTGTCGTTTCACGAAACGTTCGGCATCTATGGCTATCTCATGAAACTACGCGCGGAAACGCTCCGAGATCTGGGTGCCGCGCTATCCCCTTTCAATGCCTTCCTGTTCATGCAAGGACTCGAGACGCTGCCTCTCAGGATGGCGCGTCACGTCGAGAACGCCCGCCGCGTGGCCGAGTTCCTCGCGGGGCATCCAGCCGTTTCGAGCGTCCGCTTCGCCGAGCAGGCAACCAGCCCTCACCGCGAACTCGCGCGCAAATACTTGCCGAATGGCGCCGGCGCCGTGTTCTGCTTCGATCTGGTCGGCGGCCGCGCTGCGGGTAAGACCTTCATCGAAGCGCTGACGCTATTCTCGCACTTGGCCAACGTCGGTGATGCGAAGAGCCTGGTGATTCACCCGGCCAGCACCACCCATCGTCAGCTCGACGACGCCGAGCTCGCCGCAGCCGGCATCGGTCCGGGTACCATTCGTCTCTCGGTTGGCATCGAGGACGCAGTGGATCTGATCTGGGACCTGCGCCAAGCGTTGGGAGCTCTGCGATGACCACACAAGATGACGCCGCGGAAGTCGCGACCATTCAGCGCGTGCTGTCCTACGCCCGCAACATCGCGATCGTCGGGCTATCCAGCAATCCGCTGCGCGCCAGCTTCTTCGTCGGTTTCTACTTGCTCCGCCACGGCTATCGCGTGTTCCCGGTGAACCCAAGGGAGTCGGAGGTGCTGGGGCAGCGCTGCTATGGAAGCCTTGCCGACGTTCCCGAGCCGATCGATGTGGTCGATGTGTTTCGCCAAGGCGACGCCGTACCCGGCATCGCGCGCGAGGCCAGCGCCGTCGGCGCGCGCGCGTTGTGGCTGCAGTACGGTGTCGTCAGCCCCGAAGGCGTTGCCGTTGCGCGCGACGCAGCGCTCGACGTCGTAGAAGATCGCTGCATCAAAATCGAGCACGCGCGCTATTTCGGCCGCATGCATTGGCTCGGTTTCAACACCGGCGTGGTTGGTGCCAGGCGCGCGAAGGCGTTGCCCTGATTCAGATCACGCAGCCAAGCTACGGCGATAGTTTTCGTTCGTCGTCCGCCGGTCAAACCTGCTTACCAACGACGCGCCCGTATCCGTGCCGCCGCCTTTCGAGGCGCTGCCGTTTTCGCTGGCGGCCATGAGCCTCGAGAGAGGCGAGTTGATGCTCGATACGTTCCAGCAACTCGGCTTGCTCCCTGGACGTGGAAACGGGCATGTGCACTCGCCCTCTGGCGAGCAGCACGTCCGCAACCACGCCATCCGGCGTCTCGTGGAAATGAATGAAGTCGCGGCCACGCAAGTGAAACGTCGCCGGTTTCACTTCATCTAGCGTCGAATAACCGCGCAGTGCGCCCAGAAGCGGCGCGAGCAATTCGGCAGTTACTTGCTTCATTCATGTCCCTCGCCGACGGCGGACCATCACGCGCGACCCACCACACGATGGTCTGCCCAGCGACGATTCATCGCCGAGACGATGGCGGTCAACGACGCGGTAACGGTGTTGGCGGACAACCCGACACCGTACACGCGGCCCTGTGCGCCGTCATCGATGGCGAGCAGGCAGATGGCTTGCGCATCCTTGCCAGTCGACAACGCATGCTCGTGGTAATCGACGATATTCAGCGGTTCATTGAGCGCATCGACCAGACCATTGACGAACGCCTCGATGGGGCCGCTGCCTTGACCGATCACGTTGACGCGCTGTTCCGAAGCTTCGACCACGGCCGCGATGCGCTGGCCGCCATCTTTGCCGTGCGAAAGATCGTATTCGACCAGCTTGTATGGCCCACCTTCGACCACGTACACGTCGAGCAGCGCATTGAAGATCTCGTCCGGCTTCACTTCGCGATCGAGGCGCTCGGTCATTTCCTGCACGACCTTGGAGAACTCGACCAGCATCTGCCGCGGTAATCCAACGCCGAAGAACTCTTCGAGAATGAAACCGACCCCGCCCTTGCCGGATTGGCTGTTTACGCGCACGGTCTCTTTGTAGGACGAACCGACGTCGGCCGGATCGATCGGCAGGTACGGCACCTCCCAGTGGTCGTCCCGGACGTGCGTCATGCCCTTGCGAATTGCATCCTGATGCGAGCCGGAGAATGCCGTGAACACGAGATCGCCGGCGTACGGATGGCGCTCGTGAACCGGCAGCTTGTTGATCAGCTCCACGGTTTCCTTGACATGCCGCATGTTGCGGAAATCGAGCTCCGGATCAACACCTTGCGAGAACAGATTCATGGCCATGGTGACGATGTCGCAGTTTCCGGTTCGTTCACCGTTGCCAAACAGGGTGCCCTCCACGCGCTGTGCGCCAGCCATGAGCGCGAGCTCCGTCGCAGCGATGCCGGTACCACGGTCATTGTGCGTATGAAGGCTGATGATTGCGCTGTCGCGCGCCGGGAAATTGCGGATGAACCACTCGATCTGATCGGCATACACGTTCGGTGTTGCCATCTCCACCGTCGAGGGCAGATTTACGATCATTCTTTTGTCCGGTGTTGCACCCCACTCACGCGCGACTGCCGTACAGATCTCCACGGCGAAGTCGAGCTCCGTGCCCGTAAAGCTCTCCGGCGAATATTCGAACGTCACGTCGGTACCATCGCGTTCCAACGCGGCGAGACCGTTCTTGACCAGGCGCGTTCCCTGCACCGCGAGATCGACGATGCCGGCGCGGTCCATCCCGAACACCACACGGCGCTGCAGCGTCGACGTGGAGTTGTAGAGGTGAAAGATAGCGCGCGGCGCGCCTCGCAACGCCTCGACGGTGCGCTCGATCAATTCCGAGCGCGCCTGACACAACACCTGCACCGCGACATGCTCTGGAATTCGGTTCTCGTCGATGATGCGGCGAATGAAGTCGAAGTCGGGCTGCGAGGCGGCCGGGAATCCGACTTCGATTTCCGCGAAGCCGACATCGATCAGCAGCTCCCACATTGCGAGCTTTTCGTCGACGTCCATGGGCTCGATCAGCGCTTGATTGCCGTCGCGCAGGTCGACGCTGCACCAAATTGGCGCCTCGGTGATGGTGTTGCTCGGCCAACGCCGGTCGGTCAGCTGAATTGGCGTGAATGGCCGGTACTTGTAGTACGGCATAGCGCCGGCTGCGGCACCGGCATGCCCAATGTTCGAATGGTTTGCGCGTCGTTCGCTCATGGCGAAACCTCTATCACGATGATGGGGTGTGGGAATTCGGGGTGGGCGGACGCCCTGTATGAACGAATATGGCCGGCTACGCCGGCAGTCGCAGCAGCGCGAGGACGCAGGACGCGTCGGCAAGGTTCCAATTGGCGTTACGAACGAATCGCATGACGGCGGACTATAGCCGGGGCGTGGGCAATTGCCAACCTTTGACGCGATCCCGCGTTCGTCGCGGGCAAGCCCTCTGCGTCAGAGGCGCGGTTCGACCGCCGCGGCAGCCTTGCGTGCCTTCACGCGTGCCGTCTCGATGTCTTCGCCAAGCGCAAGCGCAACCCCCATGCGACGTTTGCCCTTCACTTCCGGTTTACCGAACAGACGCACGTCCGTATCCGGTGATGACAAAGCCGTGTCGAGTCCATCGAACGCCACTTGCTGGGATTCGCCTTCGACGAGGATCACGGCCGATGCCGACGGCCCATGCTGCACGATGCGCGGGATCGGCAATCCCAAGATTGCGCGTGCATGCAACGCGAACTCGGACAGATCCTGACTGATCATGGTCACCATGCCGGTATCGTGCGGGCGTGGCGACACTTCGCTGAAGTAGACGGTATCGTCCTTCACGAACAGCTCGACACCGAAAATCCCGAAGCCGCCGAGCTCATCGGTGACGACCGCTGCAATGCGCTGGCTCTCTTCGAGTGCAGCGGGGCTCATCGGTTGCGGTTGCCACGATTCTCGATAATCGCCATCCACCTGCCGATGACCGATCGGCTCACAAAATGTCACACCACCCGCGTGGCGTACAGTCAGCAGCGTGATTTCGTAGTCGAAATCGACGAAACCTTCCACGATGACCTTACCGGCACGGCCACGCCCGCCCTCTTGCGCATAACGCCAAGCACGCTCGATGTGCTCGCGCTTGTGAACTACCGATTGGCCCTTGCCGGAAGAACTCATGACGGGCTTCACGACGCACGGCATACCAATGCCATCGACCGCGGCGGCAAACTGCTCGAGCGTCGATGCGAAGCGGTAGGGAGAGGTCCGAACGTCGAGCGTCTCCGCGGCAAGGCGGCGAATACCTTCACGATCCATGGTGAGTCGTGCGGCGCGCGCGGTTGGCACGACTCGGTAACCTTCTCCTTCCAGCGCGAGCAACGTGTCGGTCGCAATCGCCTCGATCTCGGGCACGATGAGGTGCGGGCGTTCCCGCTCGACTACGCTGCGCAGAGACGCACCATCACGCATGTCGATGACATGCGAGCGATGCGCAACTTGCATGGCGGGCGCATTGGCGTAGCGGTCGACCGCGATCACTTCGACGCCGTAACGCTGCAACTCGATCACCACTTCCTTGCCGAGCTCACCGGCGCCGAGCAGCATTGCCCGATGCGCAGTCGGCGTGAACGGCGTGCCGATACGCGTCATGCCGGCTCCACGCTACCTTGCGGCGACAGGCTCTTCAGATAGCGCCGGTAGTTTTCGACGTAGTGCATCGCCGACACTTCGAGACCCTTGATCTGTTCCGCGCTGAGCGGTCGAACGACCTTGCCCGGCGCTCCCATCACCAGACTGCCGTCTGGGATCTCCTTACCTTCGGTAATCAGTGCGTTGGCGCCGATCAGGCAATTGCGACCGATCTTGGCACCGTTCAGGACAACGGCATTGATGCCGATCAGACTGCCGTCACCGATCGTGCAGCCGTGCAGCATCACCTTGTGGCCGACCGTAACGTTGGCGCCGATGACCAGCGGGCAACCGGGGTCGGTGTGGAGCACGGAACCGTCCTGCACGTTCGAATTCTCGCCGATCGTGATCAGCTCGTTGTCGCCGCGGATCACTGCGTTGAACCAGACGCTCGCATTCTTCTTGAGCAACACCGAGCCAATCACGACCGCCGAATCGGCGATGAAATGCTCGCCCTCCGCACGCACGCGGCGGTCCCCCAGGGCATAGATCATGGGCGGTCCTTGTTCTTATGTATCGAGGCGGCATTCTACGCCACTTGGCGAGATTGCCGATGAAGTGCATAGTCGACGCAAGGGAGCACTGGCCCAGCATTAGAAATCAGTAGTAGTTCGATGCATCGACTCAGCAGTTTGCGTCACTTACCCGCATTCGATGTGCTCGCCGACCTGGCGCGCAACAACCCGGCCGGCCTAGAGGTATTGCGCAATCGGCTCACTGACGAAGTCATTCGCCACGCCCGCAGCGAGCCGGCACGCCGGCGTCTGGAGGGGATCAAATTTCGGATCGACATGGAGCGTCGGCGTGCGCGCGACCCCCTCGCCGCCTGCGTGCGCATTTCGGTCATGATGCACCGATCGCTCGCAAACCTGCAGGCCGTACTGGTGCAGCCGGACGCCTATCGCGGCGCCAAGTCCGCAGCCGCCGTGATCGGATTTCCGCGACAACCTGAGTGAGCGCGCCGTCGTGAACTTCTGCCATCACTGCGGTCAACGCGTGACGCTGCGGATTCCGGACGGCGACGATCGCGAGCGCTACGTCTGTGATGCGTGCGGCACCATTCACTACCAAAACCCGAAGATCGTGACGGGCTGTTTACCGGTGCACGAAGATCGCGTATTGCTTTGCCGGCGTGCCATTCAGCCACGCTTGGGGCTGTGGACGCTGCCCGCCGGTTTCCTCGAGAACGGTGAAACCACGACCGAGGGTGCGATCCGCGAAACTTGGGAAGAGGCCTACGCCAACGTCGCCATCGAAGGCATCTACACCATTTTCAATCTGCCGCACATCTCGCAAATCTACATGTTCTTTCGTGCGACCTTGGCCGATCTCGATTTTCGGCCGGGCGCCGAAACCACCGATGTTCGGCTATTCGCAGAGCATGAGATTCCGTGGCACGAGCTCGCCTTTCCGGTGGTCCGCGATACCCTCGAGCACTACTTCGCAGACCGAAAACACGGGCACTTTCCGGTGCGCGTAGGCGATATTCTCATTCCGCGAAATCGGTGACAGATACCGATTTCGGTCAGCCGAGCGCAACTCGTGCGTTGCGGAACAAGCGTAGCCAGGGGCCGTCCTCGCCCCAGGTTGGCGGGTAGTAGGAGTTCTGAACCGCGCGGAACACACGTTCCGGGTGCGGCATCATGATGAGCACGCGACCGTCACGGTTGGTGATGCCGGTGATGCCATCGGTCGAACCATTGGGGTTGAACGGATACACGATCGTCGGCCGGTGTTGATCGTCGACAAAACGCACCGCAACGCGTTCTGAATCGATCGCACCGTGCTCGGGATCGGTCTCCATTCTCCCCTCGCCATGGGCCACCGCCACCGGCAGCACACTGCCTTCCATTCCTTCGATCCACGGCGAATTCGATCCGACGATCTCGACCAGCACCGTGCGCGCCTCGAACTGTTCGGACCGATTGCGCACGAACCGCGGCCACCCCTCGGCGCCGGGGATCAAGTCCTTCAGGTGCGAAAACATCTGACAACCGTTGCAGATACCTAGGCTCAACGTGTCGCGCGCGAAGAACGCTTCGAACGCATCGCGCGTGCGCGTGTGATGGCGCAGCGACTTCGCCCATCCGCCACCCGCACCAAGCACGTCGCCGTAGGAGAATCCGCCGCAAGCGGCCAGTACCGGAAACTCGAGCAAATCGACGCGACCTTCGAGCAAATCCGACATGTGCACATCGACGGCTTCGAAGCCGGCCCGGTCGAACGCTGCCGCCATCTCGGCCTGGCCATTGACGCCTTGCTCGCGCAACACGGCGACCCGCGGCCGGGCACCACCGATGAAGGGTCCGCACACGTCGTCGCGCGGATCGAACGACAGCGCCGCGTGCAGCCCCGGCCCCGCGGTTGCGATGATCGCGTGCTCCTCGTCGGCGCACTGCTCGTCGTCTCGCAAGCGCTGCATCGCATGGCTGGTGGCCGCCCAAACCCCTTGCAAATCCGCGCGCCGCGCTTCGATGACCGGTTGACCGTCGAATTCGACACGAATGGTCGCCTCGGCGACGGTACCGATCCCGTGTACCCATGACTCGAGCCCCCAATCGGCAAACACCGCACGCACGCGCTCCACGTCGTTGGCGCGCACCTGCAGCACGGCCCCGAGCTCTTCGTTCAAGAGCACGGCAAGGGCGTTACTCCCGAGTGACGCGTCGAGCCCGACGTCGAGTCCGCAACGCCCGGCAAACGCCATTTCGAGCAGGCATGCCCACAGCCCACCGTCCGAGCGGTCGTGGTAGGCGAGGAGCAGCGATTGGTCGTGCAACGCTTGCATGGCGTGCACGAAGCCTGCCAGCAACTCCGGTTCGTCGAGATCGGGTACCTCGCGGCCGATGCGGCCATAAGCTTGTGCAAGCGCGCTGCCGCCGAGCCGGCACTGGCCGCGTCCGAGATCGACCAACAGCAACGACGTTTCGCCGTCGCGCTCGAGCCTCGGCGTCACCTGCCGGCGCACGTCGGGCACTGGCGCGAATGCCGACACGATGAGCGTAGTGGGCGCCACCACCGATTTTTCGCCATCCGTATCGCGCCACGCGGTGCGCATGGACAAACTATCCTTGCCGACCGGGATGGCGACACCCAATGCGGGGCACAGCTCCATACCGACCGCACGCACGGACTCGTATAGCGCTTGGTCTTCGCCGGGCTCGCCGGCGGCAGCCATCCAGTTCGCCGACAACACGACCCGTGCGAGATCCTCGAACCGAACGGTGCACAAGTTCGTGAGCGCTTCGGCGATGGCCATGCGGGCGGCCGCGGCCGGTTCGACGATCGCAAGTGGCGGCCGTTCGCCCATGGCCATCACCTCGCCCGCGTAGGTGCGAAACCCCTGCAGCATGATGGCGGCATCCGCGACCGGCACTTGCCACGGTCCTACCATCTGATCCCGCGCAACCAAGCCGGTGATGCTGCGATCGCCAATCGTCACCAAGAATTGTTTCGACCCTACGGCCGGAAACCGCAGCACACGCCACAAGGCTTCAAGCGGTTCGATGCCCCCGACATCGAAATCGTTGCCCTGAAAGCCGATCGAGTCGAACGATCGGTGCATCTTCGGCGGCTTACCGAACAGCACCGCCATCGGCAGATCGACGGGCCGGTTGTCGAACGCCGCATCGGTCAGCTCGAGTCGTGGTTCGGCGGTGGACTCGCCTACTACGGCATACGGACACCGTTCGCGCGCGCAGATTGCCTCGAAGCGCGCGAGGGCATGGTCCGGCACCGCCAGCACGTAGCGCTCCTGAGCTTCGTTGCACCAGAGTTCCAACGGCGACATGCCCCCGTCACCGCTCGGAATGCACCGCAATTCGAACCGACCACCGCTACCGGCATCCTTCACGAGCTCGGGCAGCGCATTGGAAAGCCCCCCGGCGCCCACGTCGTGAATGAGCAAAATCGGATTGTCGCTGCCAAGGGCGACGCACGCGTCGATGACTTCTTGGCACCGCCGCTGCATCTCCGCGTTGTCGCGTTGCACCGACGCGAAGTCGAGCTCCGAACTCGACTGACCTGAGGCCATTGATGATGCCGCGCCACCGCCGAGACCGATCAACAAGGCGGGACCGCCCAGCACCACGAGGTGCGTGCGCGGCGCAAACGGTAACTTGTGCACGTGATCTGCTCGGACGTTGCCGACGCCGCCGGCGATCATTACTGGCTTGTGATAACCCCGAACGCGATTCGGGTGCGCCGGGTCGGTGAGCAGCTCCATGGTGCGGAAGTAGCCGGTCAATGCCGGTCGGCCAAACTCGTTGTTGAATGCGGCACCGCCGATGGGACCCTCGAGCATGATGTCGAGCGCGGAGACGATGCGATCGGGCTTGCCGGTCGGCAGCTCCCAAGGCTGAGGGTCACCGGGAATGTTCAGATGCGAGGTGGTGAAGCCGACCAGGCCGGCCTTCGGCTTGGAGCCGCGACCCACCGCGCCCTCGTCGCGGATCTCGCCGCCGGAGCCGGTCGCGGCGCCCGGATAGGGCGCGATCGCCGTCGGGTGATTGTGCGTCTCCACCTTCATCAACACGTGCACCGGCTCGGCCACGAACCGATACCGGTGCGTATCCGGATCGACGAACAGTCGCTCGTTGGCATAGCCTTCGATGACCGCCGCATTGTCGGCGTAGGCAGACAAAATCCCGGCACCGTTGATGTGCCGGTGCGTGTTCTTGATCATTTCGAACAACGACTCGGCGCGCGCCTCACCATCGACGGTCCATCGTGCGTTGAAGATCTTGTGCCGGCAGTGTTCAGAATTGGCCTGCGCGAACATCATCAGCTCGACGTCGGTCGCATCGCGGCCGAGTTCGCGGTAGGCGCCGAGCAGATAGTCGATTTCGTCATCGGAAAGGGCGAGCCCGAGATCGAGATTGGCGCGCGTCAAAGCGTCGCGACCGTCGCGCATGAGGGTGATGTGCGCCAACGGTTTCGGTGCCGGCTCGGCCACGAGTGCCGAGAAATCCTCGTGCACGACCACGTGCTGCGTCATGCGGTCGTGCAGTAACGGCGCGAGCGCGAGCGAAACGTCGCCGGTGCCGAACCATCGCACGCCCCGTTCGACACGATGCACGGCGTCGAGACCACAAAGCCGAAAAATGTCGGTCGCCTTGCTCGACCACGGCGAAATCGTACCGCTACGCGGTACCACGGTCAGAAAGCGCTCACCGCGTCGCACCGGGAAACCTTCTCGCGGGCCGTAGCCGAGCAGGTCCCGTGCCGTGATTTGTTCCGACTCCGACAGCGGGCGGGCGAGCACCAGCAGATGGACGAACTCGGCCGCCAACGACTGCACACCCGGCACGATCGCTCTGGCAGCCGAAAGTGTCTTGCCCATGCGAAATGAAGAAACCGCGGGTGGACCGGGCAACACCAGAAGGGTGTCGGTCATCGTGTCAAACGGCCGCGCGACGGAGCGCGCAATTATACAGTCCGGTCACGGCCAACGGCGCGACGTGCGCGGAAGAAATCTTGCACCAACTTCGCACACTCGTCGGCCAGTACGCCCTCGGCAACTTCCACTCGGTGGTTGAGTCCGGGGTTGTCGAGCACCTCGAGCGTGGAGACTACTGCCCCGGCGCGCGGCTCACGAGCCCCGAACACCAGACGGGCCACCCGCGCATGCACGATCGCTCCGGCACACATCGTGCAAGGCTCGACCGTCACGTAGAGCGTGCTCCCGGGCAGTCGATAGTTGCCGGTCTTGCGGGCGGCGGCGCGCAGCGCCTGAATCTCTGCATGTGCCGTGGGGTCGGTGTGGGTGAGCGGTCCGTTCGCGCCGATTCCCAGCACCGTGCCATCACGCACGAGAACGGCGCCGATCGGTACTTCGTTCACGACACCACGGGCTTGCGCGAGCGCGAGCCGCATCCAGTGTTCGTCGTTCACTCCCACTCGATCGTGGCGGGCGGCTTGGAAGAAACGTCGTAGACGACGCGCGAGACACCGGCAATCTCGTTGATGATGCGGTTCGATACGTGGCTGATGAGTTCATACGGCAAGCGCGCCCAGCCTGCAGTCATGAAATCCGTCGTCTCCACCGCGCGAAGCGCGATGACGTGCTCGTAACGGCGCGCATCGCCGACCACGCCGACCGATCGCACCGGCAAGAACACGGCAAAAGCCTGGCTCACGCGATCGTAGTATTCCGCGCGCTTGAGTTCCTCGATGAAGATCGCATCGGCCAGGCGCAGCACGTCTGCGTATTCAGCCTTCACTTCGCCCAGTATTCGCACCCCGAGACCGGGCCCGGGGAATGGATGGCGATAGATCATCTCGCGCGGCAAGCCAAGTGCCAACCCGATGTTCCGAACTTCGTCTTTGAAGAGATCGCGCAGCGGTTCGATGAGCTTCAAGTTCATCCGCGCCGGCAAGCCACCGACGTTGTGATGGGACTTGATCACGTGTGCCTTGCCGAATTTCGACGCGGCCGACTCGATGACGTCGGGGTAGATGGTGCCCTGGGCGAGCCACTTGACGTCCGTAATGCGATGGGCTTCGCGATCGAATACGTCGATGAAGGTGTTCCCGATGATCTTGCGCTTGCCTTCCGGATCGGCCACACCCTCGAGCTTGGCCAGGAACTCGTCGCGCGCGTCGACGCAAACCAAGTTCAGCGACAAGGCATTGGAAGGCTGGAACGTCTCCTCGACCTCCTGCCGCTCATGCAGGCGCAACAACCCGTTGTCGACGAACACGCAGGTCAGTTGATCGCCGATCGCGCGCGACAACAGCGCCGCGACGACGCTGGAGTCGACGCCGCCGGACAACCCGAGCACCACCTTTTCGGCACCGACCTGTGCACGCACCGCAGCGATCGATTCTTCGATGATGTTCTCGGGGGTCCACAAGCCCCGGCAACCGCAGATGTCGCGCGCAAAGCGTCGAATGATGCGGTTGCCGTCCTGCGTATGCGTCACCTCGGGATGGAACTGTACGGCGTAGATGTTGCGCTTTCGGTTCGCCATCGCCGCAATCGGCGCGCTCGGGGTCGATGCCACGCACTCGAACCCGGGCGGCAGCACGACCACCTTGTCGCCATGGCTCATCCAAACGTCGAGTTCGCCACTCGTGATTGCGGGCAGGTCGGAGAGCAGGTCGTTTTGCGCGGTGATGCGAATGCGCGCATGACCGAACTCGCGGTGCTCGGAGCCTTCGACGCGACCACCGAGCTGCGCTGCAATCGCCTGCATGCCATAGCAGATACCGAGAATCGGCACATCGAGCGTGAACACCACATCCGGGATGCGCGGTGTGTCGTCGAGCGTCACCGATTCGGGACCGCCGGACAGAATGATTCCGCGCGCACCGAACTCGCGTATGAACTCATCCGGCGCATCGAACGGATGAATCTCGCAGTACACACCCGCTTCCCTCACGCGTCGTGCGATCAGCTGCGTGTACTGTGCACCGAAGTCTATGACCAGAATGCGTTCCGCATGCGCCTTCGCCGCGGAAGCACTCTCCCCTGCCTTGGCGCTCGCTTCGGCACTCATCGACGTAACCTTGCTCATCAGCTCACCGGGTAGTTCGGTGCTTCCTTGGTGATGCTCACGTCGTGCACGTGGCTCTCGACCATGCTCGCATGCGTCACACGCACGAGTTGCGGACGTGTGCGCATGGTTTCGATGTCGGGCGACCCGGTATATCCCATCGCTGCGCGGACACCACCCATGAGCTGATGCACGATCGGGCCCATCGGCCCACGATACGGCACACGCCCTTCGATACCTTCCGGGACGAGCTTGCGTCCTTCCGGCGTGCCCTCCTGGAAATAGCGATCGCTCGAGCCGTTCGTCTGTGCCATGGCGCCGAGCGAGCCCATGCCTCGATAGGACTTGTACGTGCGCCCTTGGTAGAGCTCGACTTCGCCCGGCGCTTCATCGGTACCGGCAAGTAGGCTGCCGATCATTATCACGTTGGCACCGGCCGCCAATGCCTTGGCGATGTCGCCCGAAAAACGAACGCCGCCATCGGCAATCACCGGCACACCGTCGGCGCCGATTTCACTGACCACCTCGGATACCGCCGTGATCTGCGGTACACCGATGCCGGTCACGATGCGCGTCGTGCAGATCGAACCGGGTCCGATACCTACCTTCACCGCATCGACGCCCGCGTCGACCAATGCCCGTGCACCCTCGCGCGTGGCGACGTTGCCACCGATGACCGGCACGGACGGATACTTCTGCTTGATCCAGCTGACGCGATCCAGCACCCGCCGCGAGTGACCATGCGCGGTATCGACCACGATCACGTCGACTCCGGCTTCCACGAGAGCGGCGACGCGCTCGTCTGTCTCGTCGCCTGTGCCGACACTGCCACCTACGCGCAGACGTCCTTGGTCGTCTTTGCACGCATTGGGGTACATGCGGGCTTTGTCCATATCCTTCACGGTGATCAGGCCACACAGCTCGAACCGGTCGTTGATGATCAAGACCTTCTCGATACGATGACGGTGCAAAAGCTCACGAATCTCGTCGGTGTCGGCACCTTCGCGGGCGGTGACCAGTTTGTCCCGTGGCGTCATCACCTGCGAAACCAGTGTATCCATGCTTGGTTCGAAGCGAATGTCGCGGCTGGTGACGATCCCTACCAAGTGCCGACCAGACACGACTGGCACACCCGAGATCGAGTGCTCTCGGGTGAGCTTGAGGAGTTCACCCACCGTCCGATTGGGCTCGATGGTGATGGGGTCGCGGATGATGCCGCTCTCGAACTTCTTCACTGCCCGCACTTCACGGGCCTGGCTCTCGATCGACATGTTCTTGTGCACGATGCCAATACCGCCTTCTTGCGCCATGGCGATCGACAGTCGCGATTCCGTGACCGTGTCCATCGCCGCCGACATGAGCGGGATGTTGAGCGTGATGTCTTTGGTCAGGCGAGATTTGAGATCGACTTCGGAGGGCAGGACAGTCGAGTAGGCGGGCAGCAGCAGAACGTCGTCGAAGGTGAGAGCGTCGTTCGCGATCCGCAGCATGGGCTACCTCCGCGAAATTAAACGCGCGATCCTACTCCTCGACTCGAAGGCTGTAAACGACCGTGAAGCGCTCGGCGCCTGGTGCGCAAGAGCACGCCGCGCCGTTCGGCTACAATGCGCCGCCATGGCCGCCCCTGCCACCAAGCGCATCCTCACGGTCAGCGAGCTGGCCGGCGCTGCACGGTTTCTGCTCGAAGAGCGGTTCGCGCTCGTCTGGGTGGCAGGCGAAATTTCCAACATGCGCATCCCCGGTTCCGGGCATTGGTACTTCACACTGAAGGACGACAAGGCGCAGATTCGCTGCGCGATGTTCGCATCACGCAATCGACAGGTCCGCTTCAAGGTCACCGATGGCGCGCAAGTCGTGCTGCGCGGCCGGGTCAGCCTGTACGAACCGCGCGGCGACTTTCAGATCATCGGCGAGCACATGGAACAAGCCGGTGCCGGCGCGCTGCAGGCGGCGTTCGACGCCTTGAAGGCAAAGCTCGCCGCGGAAGGTTTGTTCGCGCCTGAGATCAAGCGCCCACTGCCCGCCTACCCACGCCACGTCGCAGTGGTGACCTCGCGCACCGGTGCAGCACTACGCGACATCCTCGCGGTGTTCCGCAGACGCTCCCCACTCTTGCGCGTCACGGTGCTGCCAGTAGCAGTGCAAGGTGCCGATGCCGAAGCGGAAATCGTGCGGGCCTTCGCTCGCTTAGACGCGTGGCCGACCGCCCAGCTACCGAGGCCAGACGTCGTCATTCTGGCACGCGGTGGCGGCTCACTCGAGGATTTGTGGGCCTTCAACCTCGAAGGCGTGGCGCGAGCGATCCGCGATTGTCCGTTGCCGGTCGTGGCCGCGGTCGGCCACGAGACCGACGTGACCATCGCCGATTTCGTCGCCGACCTGCGCGCACCGACTCCTTCCGCCGGTGCGGAACTGGTGGCACCGCACGTCGACGCACTGCTCAGCGACATGGCGCGATCGCAACGGGCACTCGTATCGCACTTGCGCGCGACGCTCGAGCATCATCGCATGCACGTCGCACACCTTGAGCGACGGTTGGTGCACCCTGGACGCATGCTGCAACAGCACATGCAGCGACTGGATGACGGCGAGCGGCGACTGCATGCGGCGCACGTGCGAATGAGCAACGATCGCCGGCGCCAACTGACCGAACTCGCTGCTCGCCTGCGGCGTATCGATCCACGCCAACGGATCTCCACCCTGACGCGGCAGCTGACGAGCTTGCAGGGCCGCCTGACGCGTGGCGTGCATGCCTCGCTCGAGTCCGCCAAGCGCACGGTCGCGCAAACGACGCGCGCATTGAACGCCGTGAGCCCGCTCGACACGCTCGACCGGGGCTACGCGATACTGATGGTTCCACCGCTTGGCGGCGAGCGCTGGGGTAGTCCAGTAACGCGCACGGCCGCCACTCGCGCAGGCGAAAAGATCGTCGCTCAGCTTGCCGATGGTCGATTGACTTGCACGGTCGAAGAGGTAGTTCGCGAAGATGCGTAGCCTGCTGCTGTTGTGCTTGCTCGGCATCGCGTCGACGTCGTTGCACGCTGCCGTGCGCGGCGGCATCGAGGTGATACCGCTCCCCGCCGGCGCCACCTCCGCCAAGTACGATGGCCACGCCGTCCTCGTAGTCGCCGAGCCGGAACGAGTTGCGCTCGTCGGCATTCCGCTCGAGGCCAAGTTGGGCACCCACCATCTCGAGATCGCGGACGGTCGCAAGCTCGCATTCGAAGTATCCGACAAGGCGTATCCGGAGCAGCGCCTGACGATCGCCAATCCGAAAATGGTGAACCCACCGAAATCCGATCTGGAGAGAATCGCCCGCGAAACGAAGCTCATGCGCGCGCAGTACACCCGCTTCAGCCCAATGTCGGTCGCGCCGTTCCCGCTTACGCGACCAGCGAGCGGACCGGTGAGTTCGGCATTCGGCTTGAAGCGTGTGCTGAACGGTGAGCCGCGGAGCCCGCATGCGGGCCTCGACATCGCGGCGCCACACGGTGATCCCGTCATTTCTCCGGCCGATGGTGTGGTATCGCTCGTCGGCGAGTTCTACTTCAACGGCAACACGGTGTTCGTCGACCACGGCGGTGGCGTGATCACCATGGCGTGTCACATGTCGGAAATTGCGGTTGAAGAGGGAATGCACGTGGCGCGCGGCGAATTGCTCGGCAGAGTCGGAGCAACCGGGCGCGTTACTGGTCCGCACCTGCACTGGAGCCTGATCATGAATGGCACGCGCATCGATCCGGAGCAGGCGCTTGCGTTGTTCGCACCCGCGGCGCCGCTCGAAGCGCCCTGACGGTCACCGATTACCTCGGCGCTTCTTCGCATGCGCCACCACCCGGCGGCGCCGCTTTCGCTGTCGCTCGGTGAGCACGTTGCGCCTGCCAGCAAACGGGTTGTCACCCGTCTTGTAGACGACGCGAATCGGTAGTCCGACCAGCTTGAGTGCTTCGCGGAATCGATTTTCCAGGTAACGCGTATAGCTCGCAGGAACCGCTTCGGTCTGATTGCCGTGCACCAGCAGTGTGAGCGGCCGATCGACTACCTTGTGGACGTATCGCAGTTTGATACGCCGGCCCTGCACGGTCGGTGGTGCATGCGCTGCCACGGCTGTTTCCAGCATGCGATTGAGCTCGGCCGTGGGCACGTCTACCCGTGCCGTGCGATCGATACGAACAACCGTCTCCAGCACACTGCGCACCGCCGTACCGTGCTTTGCCGAGATGAAGTGCAGCGGAATCCAAGGCGCGAAGTCGAGCCTGCGATCGAGCGTGGTTCGCACTTGCCGGCGGGCATCCGGATCGAGCCCGTCCCACTTGTTGATCGCAAGTACCACACCCACGCCCGCCGTCATGGCGTACTCGAGGACGTGCAAGTCTTGCTCGACCAAGCCTTCCTGCGCGTCGATCACCACCACGGCAACATCGGCGGAGCGCATGGCTTCGAGGCTCTTCACCACCGAGAACTTTTCGACGACCCCGTCGACCTTACCCTTGCGGCGGACGCCGGCAGTGTCGATCAGCACGAACGCACCACAAGGATGATCGAACGGAATCTCGATGGCATCGCGAGTCGTGCCGGGTTCATCGAACACGATCTGGCGTTCCTCGCCGAGCCAGCGGTTGATCAACGTCGACTTACCGACGTTGGGCCGGCCGATCACGGCCAACCGGATACGTCCGTCGTCACGTGGCGGCAGTGCGGTTGGTGCCACCGGCAACGCCGCCGTCATCTGCTCGACCAGTGCATCCATTCCCCGTCCGTGGGCGGCCGAGATCGGTACCACGGCTGCAAAGCCGAGTCGCGCGAACTCGGCTGCGTTCGCTTCCGGCGCGCCGTCGATCTTGT
The DNA here is from genome assembly GCA_003248125.1 of Gammaproteobacteria bacterium. Classification (GTDB taxonomy): domain Bacteria; phylum Pseudomonadota; class Gammaproteobacteria; order Pseudomonadales; family Azotimanducaceae; genus SZUA-521. Next base: position 40,154 of record QJXZ01000342.1, read on the forward strand.
TGACGGCAACGATGACGACTGCGCCCGCCTTCCGCAGCCGCGTTGCGATGGCCTCGTCGGGCACCGTCAAACCTGCACGCGCGTCGACCACGAACAGCACGAGATCCGCCTCGTCGATGGCGAGGTCGGCTTGCCGTGCCATCAAGTCGCCGACGTCGCTCGCTTCTTCGATCAAGCCACCGGTGTCGACCAGCGTGACGGCGCCATCGACGTCCGCAACGCCGTAGCGACGATCGCGCGTCAGGCCAGGGACATCGGCGACCAGCGCATCACGGCGACGCGTGAGTCGATTGAAGAGTGTGGACTTGCCGACGTTGGGTCGGCCGACGATGGCAACGATTCGGCTCATCGAACGCCACCTAGCTAGCGGGGCTCTAGTCGCAGCGCGGCGAGCTTGCCCCCATTGCCGAGCACGTACAGCAGATCGTCGACAGTGGCCATACCAGAGCGAATGCCCTTACCGTCGAGCTTGCGGCGCGCGACAAAGCGGCCATCGGATTGCGCGAGTACGTGCAGATAGCCTTCGTCGTCGCCGACGACGAGGTAATCGGCAATCGTGACCGGTGGCGAGAGCCTGCGCCGATACAACCCACGCTGCTCCCAAACTACGGTGCCGGTGCGTTGCTCGAGCGCGTGAATCACATCCTTGTCGTCGACCACGTAAACCTGGCCGAGACCGCCGGCCAAGTCCACCGACGTCGATGTCTCTCGCTCCCAGAACACCGATCCGTCGGCCGGTCGCAATGCCTTCACCCGACCTTGGAAGCTCGCCGCGAAAATAGCCGACGGTGTAACGAGGGGGGAGCCATCGACGTCGACGATGCGATCGAGCTCGGAACGGCCTTGCGGCAGCATCACCCGTTGTTCCCACAACGGCTCACCGGTAGCGGCACGAAACGCGCCGATCTTGCCATTTGCGAATCCAACGAACACGGCACCCGAGCGGTATACAGGGGCACTGGTACCACGCAGCGTGAGAATCGGCACCTGCGTATCGAAGGTCCACACCTTGCCACCGGACGTCGCATCGAGCGCAACGACACGGCCATCCGATGTTTGCGCGAAGACATAACCTTCGCCGCCAGTTGGCGGCGCCACGACTTCGCTCGATACGCGCACGCGCCAACGCTCGGTGCCATCGGCAATCGACAACGCGATGATCTCCGCGCGGGTGGTGCCGATGAGCGCAAGCCCTTCACCGGCTCCAACGGCGCCGGACACGAAACTCGGGTCGCGGCGCGACATGAGTCCGGATTTATCCGGCTTGCCGATGCGCGTGCGCCAGAGGCGCTTGCCCTTGAACCGATCCCTCGCCTCGACGTGGCCGTAGGCATCGGCAGCGACGACGCGGTCGGCAACGATGGCCGGGGGCAGACGCACGTACTTCTTGCCGAGTCCGTCGCCGATCGATGCACCCCACACGCGATCGACCTTGAGTTCGGCCTTGAAACGTTCGAGCTTCGCGGGCTCGTCGACGTCAGGCTTCTTGTCGACCCAT
>QJXZ01000200.1 GCA_003248125.1 Gammaproteobacteria bacterium
TTTTCAGCCAATCGCATGCCGGCAGGCGGCGAAGAATCGCGCCCGCAGGTTGGCATCGTCGTCACGCACCGGGCCGAGCTGACACCAACGTTCGGCCATGTGGATGGGATCGTCGTCCAGCACGCGGCGGTGCTTCTGGTTCAGACGCTCGACCTGCAGCGCGAGCCGTCGCTGCTGATCCGCGACCGGCGTGTCGAGTCCGGCGACGATCTCCATCTCGATGGTGAGCGCGCGGCGCGCTTCACCGACATCGGCCAGCGACTGAGTTGACGCCCCGGTGAGCTTTTCGATTCGCGCGGTGAACGGACCGGGCGATGCGCGGTCGAGATCGGCAATGATTGCGATACGCGCCTCGATGTCGGTTGCGTCCGTTCGCCCGTGTGCAGCTTCGACCTCCAAAGCAGATAGCGCCGCGTCGATGCGTTCGAGTTGATCGACGCCTTCCACCACGCGCCGATGACGTGCTTGCCGCAGCAACACGCGATAGCTCTTGTCGATGTCGCGGAAGCGGCCTTCCAAACGCCGTTGCGCATCGCGCGGCAGATCGCGAATGGCGTTGAATCGATCGGCGAAGTCGCGCGCCACCGCCGGGTCGGCGTTGCCCGGCCCCGAGTTGTCGAACACGGCCTGGTATTCATCGAGCAACTGCTCGGCGGTCGTCACTTGCGCGACGGCCGACTGGCGCTGCTCGACGCGCGCCGCATCGCGGCGCCCGAACACTTCGTCGCAGACCGCGCGAAACTCGCGCCACAACTTCTGATCCGGGCGTCGCGGCGTGATGCCGATTTCCCGCCACCGCCGCTGCAACGTCTTGATCTGATCCGTCGCGGTGCGCAAGTCGCTCGACGCGTCGCGCACCGCAGTGGCTTCGGCGACGATCGCCTGTTTCAACGCCACGTTGCGATCCCACTCGGTCTTGACCAAATCGGTCAATCGTTTGATGAGTCCGTCGAAACGAGTTTGTACCTTGCGCCCCGGCGATCGATCCACGGGATGGAACTTGCGCCACTCGTTGCGGGCTGCGTGCAGGATGCGCTCCGCGGCCTTCCAATCGACCTTCGACCAGTCGGCGTTGTCGAGGTAATTGGTCAGGTCGTCGCAGATCTTGCGGCGTTGCTCGAGATTGAACTTGCGGCGCTCGGCTTGTGCTTCGAAGTACGCCCGACAGGGTGCGAAAGCAGTTTCGGCGGCGGCATTGAAGCGCTCGAGCAGGCGCCGATCGGCGTGCCCCGTCACTGGACCTAGTGCCTTCCATGTCTCGCGCAACGCGCGAATTTTGTCGGCTTGTTCCGGCGGCTCCAAAGGTGCGGTCGCCAGCGCTTCCATCTCAATGGTCAGCTCTTCGCGCTTCGGGTGTGTCGCATACGTTACCCAGTCCTTGAGCTCGGCTACGCGCGCGGCGAGCGCGTTGAACTCGTTCTGGGTTCGCTTCGCCACCGGGCCCGGTAGCGACTTCAAGAGCCGTCGGCCATCGGCCTCGATGCCGGTCGCCGTTGCCAGGTTGCCGTCGCCGATCGCCTTGTCGAGCCGTTCGATCGTCGCCTTCAACGCCTCGAGCAGCGCGTCGAGTTTCGCTTGGCTCGCGGTCTCGAACGCGGCTAGCGCATCGAGCTTCGCCGCCGCCTGTCCGAGTGCGGCGGGTGGCGCGAATCCATCCGGCCAATCGAGCTGCTTCAACAGCCGCTGGAGGCGCTCAGCTTGATGCCGCGCGCGACGTTGTGCACGCCAGATCGCATCGCAGCCTTCTGGCGTGTCGACCTCGGTGGGCGGCAATTGGATGTCGTCCGCAGCAATGTCCGCGGCCTGTGACCGAATACGCAACGCCGCATCGAACACGCCCTTGAGCGTGTGCGTGATGTCGTGAAAACGGTTCGCCAAATGATCAGGCGGGGGCGCGTGATCTGCTGCCGCTAGCCAGTGATCCTGTTGCGCGACGCTGGCGGCGTGCAGCGCATCGTAGTCGGCTACCGCATCGCGCCGGCCAGCCCGCAGTGCCTCGAGCAACTCCTCGAGCGCCCGCAAGGAATCGCCGAACGTGCCGTCGTCGGTACGCGTCGGTGGCGCGACCGGTGCAGCAACCACGACCGAGTCAGCGGCAGCCGACAGCTCGTCGAAGCGCGCTTGCAGCGCATCGAGACTGTTCGCGGCGATGCCGTGCTCGGCGAGTAGCCGTGCATTGTCGTCGTGCTTGTTGCGGTTGGCTGCCCAATCCTGGCGTGCGACGCCGAGCTTGGCTGCGAACAGCGCGTCGCGCTCGGTGGGTTTGAGCTGAGCTTCGAGCTGACGAATCAAGTCCTGCGCGCGGCGTTCGGTCTTGTCGACGTCGGCGCGGGCGTGCTTGATGGCGTCGAGTCGAGTGCGCGCGAGTCGATTGACGTTCTTGTCGCGATCGCGGCTGGTACGTTCGAGCTCGATCAGCGAATTTTCGTTGGCCAGTTTGTCGGCGACCGCGAGCCGCACTTTCGGATGCTTGCTGTCCACCGCGAGTGCGATCAGCTCGCTGTCGTAGCCCACTTCGCCGATCAGGCCGGTGATCTCTTCGGGATCGCGCGCGATGCGGATCATGGCGTTGCGGATCTCGGCCCTCTCGAAGCGCCTGGGATCGGTACCGTAGGTGGCGATGCCTTCGGCAGCGATGCGCGCGAGCTCCGGTTCGGCGGCATCGAGGAAGCGGGCGAGCAGCGCGGGATCCGTCAGGCGTGCCAGTGCGGCGCGGCGGACGCCGATGTCGTCGTCATTGGATGCGAGCGCGGCGAGGTCGGATTGGAACGCGGCCACGTCGTCATCCGACAAGGCGACGACCGCGCGGCGGCGAATCTCCGCATCCGGATCATCGAACTTGGCACGGCTCCTGAACAACTTCGACAACATGGCACGAGCGCCTGAAGAAATGTGGTGTCACGACCGCGTCACAGACCGTTGTGCGTCCCGTCGCACAGCGGCCTATTGCCGGTTTGCTTGCAACCACAGAAGTAAATGGTGCGGGCATCCTTCGCCTCGAATGGAATCGGTGTGATGCCCGTGTCCTTGTGCGAACCGTCGCAGAATGGCTGATTGCCGCTGCGGCCGCATGCGCACCAAAAGTATTTCTTGCCTGCCTCTACCTCGACCGGGAAGGGTGCCTTCTGCGCAACGATGCTGTTCATCGACGACGTCTCCTCATTCGAACGTGCGCTCTTCCCACCATGGGAAGAACTCCGGCATGTCGGTGCTCACCCGGCCCGGAAACCGCGCCGGGCGCTTCTCCAGGAACGAGGCGACACCTTCCTTGGCATCCGGCGAACGGCCCGTGTAGTACACACCACGGGAGTCGATCTGATGCGCCGCCATCGGGTGATCGGCGCCGAGCATGCGCCACATCATGTGGCGGATGAGTGTCACCGAGATGGCCGAGGTGTTGTCGGCGATGTCGCGCGCGATGCCGCCGACCACCGACATCAAATCGTCCTTGGGATGCACGCTGCGCAGGAGACCACCCGCGAGCGCCTCGTTGGCGTCGAACACGCGGCCGGAGTATGCCCACTCGAGTGCTTGGCCGATGCCAACGATGCGCGGCAGGAACCAACTCGAACACGCTTCCGGCACGATGCCCCGCCGTGCGAAGACGAAGCCGAACTTGGCGACGTCGGCCGCGACCCGGATGTCCATGGCCAAAGTCATCGTCACACCCACCCCGACCGCGGGGCCATTGATCGCCGCAATGACGGGTTTCTTGGCGTCGAAGATGCGCAGCGTCAGGAGGCCTCCGCCATCGCGATTGAGGCCGCTACTGCGGTCGGATCGGGCATCGGCATCGAACGTGTCGGCACCCGACGACAGATCGGCGCCCGCGCAGAAGGCCCGTCCCGCGCCGGTGACCACGACCACGCGCACGTTGTCGTCGGCATCCGCATGGTCGAAAGCCTCGATCATCTCGTTCAGCATCACATGTGTGAACGCGTTGAGCTTCTCCGGGCGATTGAGCGTGATCGTTGCAATGCCGTCGGCGACGTCGTAGAGGATCTCGCGAAAGGCCATCGTGCGGCGCACCTCGACTTGAGCGGAAACCCGCTATGTTGCCTCGCTCATTGTGTATTTTCCATGGCGCTTGCCGTTGGCTTGTCTGTTCCGGGAGGTACGGCATACCATGCCGCGGTTTTTTGCTGCAGGAATTGACGGGCTACCAGGATGAACCTAGAGCTCGATGCGGCTGATCGCGACTTCCAGGCCGAAGTGCGCGCGTTCATCGACGCCCATTGGCCGGACGCGGCACGTGCGCAGGCACGTGACACGGTCGCGCGCGAAGGGCGGCCGAGCGTCGTCGAGCGTGCATGGTTCGACGCCTTGGTCGCGCGCGGCTGGTCAGTGCCGCACTGGCCGGCGGCACACGGCGGCGCGAACTGGTCACCGACTCAGCACTACATCTGGGCGCGCGAGACCGCGCATGCCGACTGTCCGGAAATGAGCCCTTTCGGGTCGCGGATGTTGGCGCCGGTGCTGTACACCTGGGGTTCGCCGGCCCAGCAAGCAGCGCATCTGCCGCCAATTCGCGAAGCGCGAATCACGTGGTGTCAGGGGTATTCGGAGCCAGGTGCCGGTTCCGATCTCGCGAGCCTCACGACGCGCGCGGTCCGCGACGGCGACCACTACGTCGTCAATGGCGCCAAGACCTGGACGAGTGGCGCCCACCATGCGGATTGGATGTTTTGTCTCGTGCGTACCGATCCACATGCGCGTAAGAAGCAAGAAGGCATCAGCTTCTTGTTGATCGACATGCGCTCGCCTGGCATCGAGATTCGGCCGATTCTGATCCTGGGCGAGCAACACACCGTGAACGGCGTGACGCTCAACGACGTGCGTGTGCCGCTCGCCAATCGAGTGGGTGAAGAGAATCGCGGCTGGACCTATGCCAAAGGACTGCTCACCCACGAACGCACCGGCATCGCCGGCGTCGCCCGATCCCAGGTGGCGCTGCGCCGTCTGCGTTACCTTGCCCTCGCCAATGGCCTCGACGACGATGACGTCTTCGCAACCAAGCTCGATGAACTCGAAATCGAGTTGCTTGCCCTCGAGATGACCGAGCTACGTACACTCGCTACGGTCGAGGGGGGCGGTGCGCCCGGTCCGGAAAGCTCGATTCTGAAGATCAAGGGTACGGAGATCGCGCAACGCATCGATGATCTCGTCATCGAAGCGCTCGGCTATTACGCATTGCCGTATCCGGCCCCGCAGCTGATCGACAACGAAGGGCCCATCGGTCCAATGAACGCCGTGCCGGCAATCAGAGGCATGTTGTACGGTCGTGCAGCATCGATCTTCGGCGGTTCGAACGAAATACAGAAGAACATCATCGCTAAGGCAGTACTCGGTCTATAAGGGGTTCGAATGGATTTCTCGTTCTCGGAAGAGCAGACGCTGCTCAAGGATTCGGTGTCGCGGTTCGTGCACAACGACTACGAGTTCGCGGCGCGACAGAAACTGGTGAAGTCTGAATTGGGGTATTCGCGCGACCACTGGCGGACGTTCGCGGAACTGGGTTGGCTCGGTGTGCCATTCGCGGAGAAGGATGGTGGCTATGGTGGTGGACCCCTCGAGACCATGTTGCTGATGGAAGAGTTCGGCAAAGGGCTGGTGGTAGAGCCGTATGTACCAACCGTGCTGCTTGCCGGCGCATTGCTGCGGATTGCCGGCAAAAGTGCGCAAAAGGAGCGATATCTGCCGCGAATCATCGATGGTTCACTGCAAGCAGCATTCGCCTTCGCGGAGCCGCAAGGTCGCTTCAATCTCGCCGATCTCACCACCACCGCCAAGAAGGATGGCGAGGACTGGCTGCTCGAGGGTTACAAGTGTGTGGTTCTGAACGGGCCGTCGGCAGACCTGCTCGTGGTGTCCGCACGTACTACCGGTGCGCAGCGCGCGCGTACTGGCGTGTCGCTGTTCTTGGTCGATGCCAGCGCCGCCGGGGTGAGCCGCCGCGACTACCCCACGGTCGATGCGCTGCGCGCATCGGAGATCACGTTCGAGAACGTGCGGCTCGGTAAGGATGCCGTGCTCGGCCGGGTCGGCCGAGCGTTGCCCGTGATCGAACAAGCGATCGACGAAGCAACGCTTGCGATCGGCGCCGAAGCGGTGGGCTGCATGGAGGTGCTGTACAAGGCGACAGTCGAGTACTGCAAGACACGCGAGCAGTTCGGCCAGCCGATCGGCAAATTCCAGGTACTGCAGCACCGCATGGTGGACATGTTCATGGAGTACGAGCAGTCGAAGTCGCTCATGTACATGGCCGCGATGCGCATGGCCGAAGGCTACGGCGACGAAGCGAAGAAGGCGGTGTCTGCGTTCAAGGTGCAAGTCGGCAAGTCGGGCCGATTCGTGGGTCAGAATGCGGTGCAGCTGCACGGCGGCATGGGCATGACCGATGAACTCAATGTCGGCCACTACTTCAAGCGTTTGACCACGGTCGACACGCTGTTCGGCAACGTCGATCACCACTTGCGGCGCTTCGGGAGTCTGTAGATGGCACGCTGGGATCGTCCTGGGTCGGGGAGCACGATACCGGACTGGTTCTTCACCGCGGTCGAAACCGAGTCCACAGCACATCGTGTGGAAGTGGAGGAGTGCGACGTCGTCTATCGCACATGGGGCGAGTCCGGCAAACGCGGCTTGCTGTTCATTCATGGCATGAATGCGCACTCGCACTGGTGGGATTTCATCGCGCCGCAGTTCCTTGCCGATTATTCGGTTGCGGCGATGGACCTGACCGGCATGGGCGATTCCGACTATCGCTACGAATACTCTCCCGAGACTTACGCACAGGAGATCGTCGGTGTGCTCGACGACGTAGGTTTCAGCAACGATGCGCTGGTCGTCGCGCATAGTTTCGGCGGTTACATGGCGGTGAAGGCCGCCAACTTGTTTCCGGATCGCTTTGCTGGACTCGTGCTCGTGGATTCCGGAATTCGCCACCCGGACGACCCGCCTCCCGACCGGCCGCAAATGGGCGGGCGTGCGAAGCTGTATCCAGATCGTGAAACTGCGCTGGCGCGATTCCGGTTGCAGCCACCGCAGCCGTGTGAGAACGCCTACATCCTCGAGTACATCGCGCGCCACTCGTTGATGGCGGCCGACGGCGGATGGGCGTGGAAATTCGACGAGGATTTACCGGGTTCGATGCGCGGTGGTGAGCGACTCGCTGACGACTACCGGGGACTCACCATCAAGCTGGGTGTCATCTACGGAGACAAGAGCGAGTTGTTCTCGCGCCGCACTCTGGACTACATGCGCGAGCTCGTACCACAGGATTTTCCGGCGGTTGCGATCGCGGATGCTCAGCATCACGTCTTCCTCGATCAGCCGGAGGCTTTCGTCAGCGCATTGCGCGACATCCTCAGGCAACTCGGCAGCTGACGCTCGAAGGCGGCGCTTGCTCGCAGGCCATCGCGACCTGACGCTCGCGGTCGGGAACGCGGTGCTGAGCGTCACGCCGCCGGATGGTGTCTCACAAACCGAAGAATCGTCGAGTCAGCGCCAGTACCTCGGGCGCCTGGGTCTCGAGATGCAAGTGGTGGGGCCCGTCGATGCGCACGACTTCGAGGTTGGGGTGGTGCTTCGCACGCCGGGCGATGCCGGGCTGGTACCAGCGGTCGCCCTGATTCGCGACGATCAGGAGTGCCGGTGCCACCGAGCGTGCCATGAGCGCATCGAGTGTCTCTTCCGTCATGCGGCCCGGGGTGCGGAAGCGGATGCGCGGATCCGTTCGCCAGGTGTAGCCCCCGCGCGCCAGTCGGTGGCCGCGGGCGACCAGCGTGGCAGCCGCATCCCGGCTCTGGTCGGTAACCTGCACGACTCGATCGATCATTTCGTCGACGCCGGTGAACACCCTTGGTGAGCCGGCACCGTTCAGCATCTGCTCGATGGCGTCACGGTTGCTGATTAGCGTCTCGGCCGCACCACCCTCGTGGTGCGGGAAGCCATCGATCATCACCGCACGCTCGATTCGCTCGGGGAAGAGGCCGGCGAGCTCTGCCGCGACTGCCGCACCCATGGAGTGGCCGATGAGATGAAATTTCTGCCAGCCCAAGGCGCTGGCTACCGCGACCACGTCCTGCACGTCGGCGAACGAGGTGTAGTGCTCGCCGGGGCCGCGATGGCTCGAGAAGCCATGTCCGGCGAAATCGAGCGCCACAAGGTCGAGTTCTGGAAGGCCCGGCGCGATGCGATCGAAGGTGTTGGCGTTGTCGAGCCAGCCGTGCAGGGCAAGACAAGGAATGCCGCCGACGTCGCCCCAGCGCTTGGCAGCGAGCGTGCGGCCGTGCACTTCGAACGCGATCGATTCGGCTGACCCTGAGCGGAAGGTGGTTTGGGCCTTGGACACGTACGACTTGGCACCAGTGAAAAGCCGCGCATGATAGCCGCTGTTGCATCGCGAGCAAGCTCGCTCGCACAGGCTTGGCTACTCTGCGGTGCCGAGGATCACGGCCGTGGAGCAGTTGTAGGCGTTGCTCGCAGTGCCCATGCACCAATCGATGTCGTTGTTGGCATGCGGCCGGTATACAGGCTTGTCTTCCTCGTTGCGATTGCACAAGCATCGCCCGCAGCTGCTCTTGCCGCAGCAATCGTTGTAGCTGATGACGTAGCGCAGCCCGTCGGCAGGATTCTCGCAAGTGCCGACCCACGTTAGCGGCGACATCTCGGTACCGGGCGGGCAGGCGTTCTGAGTGCCACCGCAGCAGCTGCAGAGAAAGCCGTCGATGCCGCAGTAGCGCCAGTAGTCGCACTGCGTGGGATCGCCGGGATCGGCCGGATTGCCCGTGGATTGACCCGGCACGCGCGACGGTGCGGCGCTCGACGCGCGTGCCACCGGCAGCAAGGGGGCGAAGGTGGCGCCCGCGACGGCGCTGCCGAGCATGGCGATGAAGCCGCGCCGCGAGCTTCGTCTTGCTACACCTCTTGAAGAGCGTTCGAACAGGCGATCGAGCCAGTGCATGGCCACCTCAGTCGATGCGATGAATCATGTAGGGCGTTTCGCCAACGTCGTGAAGCGTGTGCAGATACGTGCCCAGATTGGCGTCGTACACGTCGACTGCGCCGTCGACGTTCGCCACCAAAAGTCGGGGTTCGGCATCGGCAGTCACGCCGATGCTGATGCCAGCCGTTGTCAGTTCGACGCGTTGCTTACGCGTTCGGTTGGCGGTGTCGTACACCCACACTTCGGTGGCTGGATCCTTGTGGCTGCCGGGATATCCGTTCGGCTGCATGGCGACGAACAATCGGCCGTCCGGATGTGCAGCCGTCCAATGCCAACCGGCCGGCCGCCAGCCGCTCGCACGCTCGTCGTCGGCGGCGAGCCACCAACGTGGCATGACGTCTGCTGCCGTGCTGACATCGATCGGCTGCACCGCGCCGGCATAGCTCACGAAATACCATCGGCTGCCGATGCGCACGGCCTTCTCCGACAGCGGGTCGGCGTCGATGTCGATGAAGGGCGCGGAACGTTCCCGCGTCGCCACACTGCCGGCATCGTCGAGCACGATGCGTTCGAGGGCGCCGTCACCGCACAGCATGAAGAAGCTGCGCCCGGTCTCCGGGTAGACCATCGCGCAGCCCGGTGTGGCAACTTCGCCGAGTACGCGTCGCGATTCGAGATCGACGACGGTCACCGATGTCGCTGGATTGAGATTCAAGACCAACAGCAACGAATCGTTGTCGAGGAGCGCAGTGCTCGCGCGGTTGATGACCACGTTGGCGCGTCGTGGTGGCAACTCGATCTCGGCCTGCACCGCCAAATTCTCCATGTCGTAAACGGTTATCAAATCGGTACGCGCACCGCGCGTTCCGCGCGCGTGATACGTCTCACCGACGTAGAGCTCACGACGTTTGGCGGACGTGTCGATCGTGGCGAATTGGCCGGCGCTCACCATGCCGAGAAAAGTGCGCGAATCGGCGTCGGCGAGCACGAATTTGGAGTCGATGAGATTGCCGAATGCGAAGTCGTGAATGAGCACCCAATGCGGTGCGTACGGCACGGGGAGCTTGGCGACGTTGGGTACCGGCTCTGCCGGCAGCTCCGCCCAGGAGAAGCTAGCGGCTAGCCAAACGAGCAGCAGTAGTCGAACGCGCATGCCTCCCCCGATGGCAAGATCTTGTACTAGTGTCCTAACAGCGGCTAACCTTGCCGCGTTCGCAGGGCGGGTGTCAACGTGGTGTCGGGTGCTGAAGCGGAGCCGCAAGCATCGCGCCGGCACGGCGGCGTACAGTACGGGTCGCGAGCGCATCGAGACCATTCTCGATGCCGCGCAGCGAGTGTTCGTCGCCGACGGCTATGCGCGATTTACGATGCGTCGCATCGCGGCGGCCGCCGGCATCTCCGTGGGCAATCTGAGTTACTACTACGCGACCAAGCAGGATCTCGTCGCCGATCTGCTCGATTGGGTGATCGCGCCTTACCTTGCACAATTCGAAGCGCTGCGCGAGATCGAGGGCGCAACGCCCGAGGCCCAGCTGCGCGAGGTGCTGAGCGTGGTGGTGAACGATTTGGCGACGCGCGAGACCACGCTGTTCTTTCCGGAGCTGTGGGCGCTTGCCAATCGCGACCGGCATGCTGCTCGGCAGATGGAAGGCATGTACGATCGATATCGGGGCGTGGTCGCGGAGTTGGCGGGTTTGGTCAATCCATCATTGTCGGTGGAGCGCGCTCGTGAGCTGGCGCTGTTCATTACATCGGCGATCGAGGGCCTGACGGTGTTCGTCGGTCACCGCCGACCGCATGCGGACGACATGCCTGCCATGCGCGAACTCGCCGTCGAGACGTTCGTCGCGACGGTGAAGAAGGGATAGGCAATTTACCGAGGGGAATCAACGATGGTTGCACGAAGGATCGGACTGGGGATGCTTGCAGCGTGTCTCGCTTCAACCGCGGCGCACGCCGCGGTGTTGGTCGAGGAGATCGTAGTCACGGCACAAAAGCGCGAGCAGGAGGTACAGGATGTCGGCATCGCCGTGACCGCGTTCACCGGCGAGCAGATCAAGCAGCTCGGCTTCCAGAACAGCATCGACATCATCGCCCATACGCCGGGCATGACATTCGGTACGCCGACCGCCGAAGGCAACAATGCCAATTTGGCGTTGCGTGGCGTTGCGCTCAACGACTTCAACGACAACAACGAATCCCCGGTCGCGGTGTACATCGACGAGGTGTACGTGAGTGCCATTGCGGGTGCGACTTTTCAGTTGTTCGACATCGACCGCGTCGAGGTGCTGCGCGGCCCGCAGGGCACGCTGTTCGGACGCAACGCTTCGGGTGGTCTCGCACATTTCGTCACGGTGAAGCCGACGGACCAACTCGAGGGTTATGCCGAGGTGACGCTCGCGGAGAATTCGCAGATCAAGTCCGAGCTGGCGCTCAATTTGCCGCTTGGCGATCGCGTCGCGACGCGCATTTCGCTCGCCCAGAATCGATTCGACGGCTATGTGAAGAACCGTGTGCCGGGTATTGACGACCCGAACGACGCCGACAGCGTGGCCGGACGTATTCAGGTTTCCTTCGATCTCACCGAGTCGGCGAATCTGTTGCTAAATTACCACCGTTCCGAAGAGGATTCGCTGGACGGCTCGTGGCAGCATCAGGCCACTTGGCAAGGTCCTTGGGAAAATGGGGCGCCTCTGTCGGATGTCAGCCTACCGCTACCGGCGGACGTCACGAACCCGAGTGAACTCGTGCTGGCGCCGGGCCCTGGCGTCGACGCGTTCGGATACCGCGACGACGACGGCGACCCCTGGGCCGGCGACTACGATCGCGACGGGCCGCTGACCATTCGCAACGACGGGTTCAGTGCGCGGCTGGAATGGGATTTGTCGCCAGATCTCACGCTGACGTCGATCACTGCGTCCGAGGACTACTACCGATTGTTTGGTGAGGACACCGACCTCGGGCCATTCCCAGGCATCGTGCCGACGTTTACCGCCGACATCGAACAGTTCAGCCAGGAAATTCGCCTCGCCGGTGCCAGTGAGCGCATGCGGTGGGTGGGTGGCCTCTATTATTTCGATAGCGAAGTTCGGGGTGTCGTCGATTTGGGTGCTGTCGCGTTCGACGGCGACGCGCCAGCTTGCCGTGTTTCCGCCTGCCGCCCGCCCGTCGAGGATTGGCTCGTCTTCTATCACGCCGACTACGATCAGGACACCACCTCGTGGGCTGCGTTCGGTCAGGTGGAATACGATCTCAGCGATGCGTTCACGGTGATCGCCGGTCTGCGCTATACGGATGAGGAGCGAGATCTCGAGTTCCTGGCTGTCGACTTGGCCGGTGGTAACGTGCCGAACGACACGTTTCTCGACTTTACCTCGGCGACGGTCGGCGACTTGACCGAGAACGACTCCGACAACTGGACTGGCAAGGTGGAGCTCGACTGGCATGCCAACGACGACATGCTCGTGTACGGATTCGTCGCCCGCGGTGTAAAAGCCGCCGGCTTCAATACTGGCCTGCTCGATGAGAACGGCTTTTTCAACTTGGTGACGCCGGCGCAAGTACCAGTCGACGAAGAGGAACTGACCAGCTACGAGGTGGGCCTCAAGAGCACGTTCTGGGATGGCCGCGCGCGCTTCAATGCATCCGCCTACTACTACGACTACAAGGACTTCCAGGCCTTCGCTTTCGCAAACCTCGGACAGATCATCTTCAACACCGATGCCACGGTGAACGGCGCCGAGCTCGAGCTGTCGATCGCCCCGACCGAAAACTTCGAAGCCTTGTTCGGGTTGGGCTGGATCCACGAAGCGGAAGCCAAGGACATCGAGAGCGCGCTGGGTAACATTCGTGACCGTGACATGGTGCTGGCGCCGGAACTGCAGCTCAACACGGTGTTGCGTTACACATGGCCGCTCGCCAAT
>QJXZ01000267.1 GCA_003248125.1 Gammaproteobacteria bacterium
GTGTTGATCTCGAACAGGTTGTTGACGTTGCAGAAGCCGGTGGGACGGACCGGTATACCGTTCTCGAGCAACAAAAACTCGCCGCACGAACCCGGACCGGTGAACACGGGTGAGCGGATCGCGCTCAAGTGCTCCTGGCCGGAGCCGCGCACGATCCAGACACCGGGAATGCGCACGAACGACTCGTTCGGATGCGTGGCACGCACCATTCGAAGCGCCTCTTCGTCGACCACGGTCAAGCTGCCGAGGTCGCCTTGTGCCCCTGCAATGCTGCCAGTCACCAGCACTTCTTCGACCAGCGGCGGCGCCGTGGCCCCGCCATGCGCGGCCGAACACGCGGCGATGAGGGCCGCGCCCAAGCAAAGCTCACTGCGCACGCAGCGCTCCGACGCTCGAGTAGGTCGACACGCAATAGGGAACGGCGACCGTGAGCACCATCTTCACCCACGCTGCGCCAGTCAGCGCGCCACTCACGATCAGGTCACCCTGGTTGATGACGATCAAAATCGGTCCGACCACGAGCGCCATCGAGGCCGCCCGGGCAACTACGTCCCTTCTCACGGCCAACGAAAACCAGGTCTTCATGGATGAAACGGAGCTCTGCCGAGGGCCGGCAACATACGGCATGCGAGCACGGCGGCGCAAACCTCTAATCGCGAATCGATGCGAACTCGAGGTATTCCGCGAGCGACGACTGATCGACCTTGAAGCGCAGTTTCAGATATGGCCCCTTGGCGGTGTAGTCGGCGCCCGCAAAGTCGCGATCCTCGAAGCCCAGGAAGTTGTAGCCGAGCGACACCCAGAGATTGGTGACGGGATCGTGGCCGATGGACACGCCGGTCGAGTAGCGCGTGGTGTCAGCGCCAAACGAATGCAATGCCGATGCGCGCATCCCGAGATCCCATCGGGGGTGGAAATCGAACCTGTATTCCATACCGGTCAGTGTGGTGAGGCCATCGTAGTCGCTGCCATCGATGTCCTCGAGCGCATACTTCACACCCAGCTGCAATGCGAGCTGATGACGGCCGCCGGGGGCGTAGTTCAGGTTCATGTTTTCGATGAGTTTGCGGGTCCGCGTGTAGAAAGCGCCACCCGATTGCTCGTCGACGTCGAGATCGAGCCGACTCAACAGCGACCACGGCGATTCGGCGGGCCGCCATGCGAAACCGAAACGCAACTCGGCTTGATCGCGCTCGACACCGGCAGCTTGGTGGTCGGCGCGATACGCGCCACTGAACGAAACCACGCGACCTTCCGCGAGCTGCCGGCTGGCGCCTAGCAGCAGGTTGGTTTTGTCGGCGGCATCACCGTCGTGCAGCTCGAGTCGGCCGGTGACATGCCATTGCTCGCGTCGATACGTCGCGCCCGCATAGAGCGCATCGAAATCGTCGGCGACAGCACCGGATGCGAGCGGCGCATTTGGATTCCAGCTGAGACTCTCGCCGTCATCGGCGGACGGGTCTTCCTCGATGGTCTGCACACGATCGACCCCGAAGTCCAGCTGCCAACGCTCGTTCACCTGCCACTGCTGCAATAGCCCCGTGGTCGCGAACAGGCGCTCGCCGTGTTCGCCGTGCTGACGCGTCAGCGTGGTCGCGGCCTCGGCGCCACTCCACGGACGCGACAACAAACCGAAGCGCGTGTCGTTGGTGTCGCGCCGATCACCGAACGTGAACTCCTGCTCGCCCATCACGCTCAATCCATCCAACAGTCGGTACTCTGCACCGGCCAAGACTCGATCGGGGTAGTCGGTGTTGTCGGCATCTCGCTCGAGCTCGAGTTCCGCGGTCGTATGCAACTTCAACTTGCCGCCCGCCAATGAATCCTGGCTCGCACCGAGCACGAGCTGGTTACCGTCGAGGTCGTGGCCGTCGGCCGCCTGCTCGCGAACCGCGCGCACGCCCGCCGACAGCCTGTGCCCGCCGACCGTGTGCTCGACATCCGTCTGCAGCACCCGCCGCTCACCGCTGCCGTCGAGCAGCGCTTGCGCGAAGACGTCGGTGCGTAAGCGCAGCGCTTCTGTCACCAGATATTCACCTTCCAATCCGATCTTGCGAGTGCCCGCCTCGGTAGCCACCTGCTGGCCGAGCCCGAATTCACGTTCCTGTTCACGCAGGTAAACACGCCCCGCCACGTCTTCGCCTTGGTGCTTTAGCTCGGCGATGTAGCCCGATCCGGAACCGAGGGCATCGGTTTCGGACCACGCGCCCTCGATGCGGGCTTCGGTCGCCTGGTCGATGGCATAGCGCAGATCGACACCCAGCAAGTCGGCCGCCGCGCCGGTCGCTTCGTCATGTATCACCGTGATGCCCGCTTCACTGTCGCGCGCACCCAGCGCAACCGCGGCGCGCACGCCACCCACCACGGCATCGTCTTCGCCGCTGCGCACTTCGTACTCGGCAACGATGTAGGTCGGATTGAAGGCGGGATCTTGTGACGGTATTGGCCGCTTCGTGAAGAACGTGCCGCGATCGAAGTCGATGCTGTAGTCCAGATAGCGCGTCAACGGTTGGCTCGACAGCACCACTTCGCTGCGGAACCGGTCGCGTACTTCGATGCGCAACGACTCGCTGTTCACCACCACGTTCGAGCGCGACAGCCGGTAGATGCCCGACGTGCCGTTGCCATGGATGTCGTCACGATACGAGCCTTGATCGGATTCTGCGGTAAACGCTTCGAACCGCACACGGTCACCGTAGTAGGCCCCCTGCGCACCGTTTAGGGGGCGTGCATATCGCGTAAGCTCGGTGTCCTCGAAGCCCGTTTCGAAGTCACCGAACAGCGCGAAGAAGTCGTCGCGTTCGAGCCGCACATAGAGCTTGCGCTGACTCGCCGCATCGTAGCGCTGCTCGGCGCCGTCGCCGTACAGGGTGTAGAAACGATCCGGATCGATCTCGGCTAGCAGCGCATCGTCGCGTTGGTTGTCGCTGTCGTAAGCGACGGTCAACAACGCGTTCCCTCGTACCCGACCTTTCGCATAGAGCGCAATCCGGCCGCCGACCGCCACATCTTCCTCCACGTCGTCGTCGGCCAGCGGCTCGACCGCACCCGACAAGGTGCCGTATCCGAGCGTACCTTCGCCGAATCCGACCATTACCCAGTCGCGCGCTGCCGGTAGCAGACGCGCGCGAATCTGTTGGCTGCGCAGCTCGCCGAATTCGAACGTCGCTTCCAGACGACCCGCGGTCGGCGTCGGCTCGAGTTCCAAATAGGCGATACCGTCGTCACGCACCAAGTACTGGCTCGGTGCCATGGCAGCACTTGCCGGTAGTGTCTGGCCGAGCGGCTTGTCGGCGGCGCGCAAGCGGTACGGATGCGAGAGCGCGACCGCGCCGGTCAATCCCGGTCGCACGGGCTGGCCGTCGCGATCCAAGAGCCGCACCGCGAGAATCGGCGCCGTGATGCCGTCGGCGACCAGGTGCGAGCGCTCGGCCACCCACTCGGCGCGCACTGGCATGCCCGAGTAGCGCACGGTGCGGGTCAGGACCTCGCCGGCAACCGCGCCGTCCATCATCGTGGCTGCAATGACGTTGCGGCCGGTGGACAGCGGTACGCCGCGAAAGCGGCTGATGGCGATACCGCGCTCCGGGTCCGCCTGCACGCCTTCGTAGGCGAGACTCGACACGGCGACGCCGTCGACCGTCAGTGCCACCCGTTGATCGAGCGGATGCTTGACCACCACACCGATGCTGGGTATGCGCGGCTGATGATTTTCGGGCGGCCAGACGATCACCGGCCGAGCGTCCTGGGCGGCGAGCCAGCGCGAATCGAACACCGGTGTCTCCACGCCCGGCAACTCGGGAATCACGACGGGCTGCTCAACCAACAAACGCCGCGCTTGGGTCACCTCGACCACCACGGGCTCAGCGTCGACTGCAATTGGGCCCGGTTCGAGCATGGCCGTCGCGACCGGGGTACGCGTCGCCTGGCCGTCGACACGAAACTGTGTGACGGCCTTCAGAGGCGCGGCCACACCCATTTGTTCCAACGTTGCGGCGAACGCGATGCGCGTCGATGCATTCGCGTCCAAGTCGCCGATATGAAAGCTCAGAGCCGCCATGTCGATGCCGGTAGGTTCGGCTTCGACGTGGGCATCGTCGCGCCGTGTCGTCCCGGAAACGTAGCCGACGCCTGGCGGTAGCAGCACCGTGACCACCACGTCCTGCACCGCCACGTTGCCGGTCGCGATCCGCACAACCGCCTGCGCTTCATCACCATCGCTGTCGATCGCAAGCTCGCTCGCGACGACTCCGACCTGCGGCGGCCTTTCGACCAGCCGGAAGTCCTCGCGCCAAAGCGTCCCCGCCGCAAGATCCACGAATCGAGAGAATTCACGGCCCGCATGCCGGGCATTGGGCATGCAGTCGACGAGCTCGTGGGTGGCGGGCACACTCGGCAAGTCGATCTGCACGACGTGCGTGCCGGGCTGCAATCCTTCGAAGTGATATTTGCCATCGGCATCGGTGACCACGTAGGTGCCGTCCTCGAGCAACAGACGCACACCGGCAACACCCTCACCAACGCCGCCGCAAGCGCCGCTGCGTACTTCACCGATTAGCAGCGAACGCGATGTGAACAGCTCCTCGCGAACCATCACAGCGGCGACTGCAACGTTGGCCGACGCAATGCCGGTGCCGGTCGCGGTCGCGCGATTTTCGGCGCGACCGAGGGGCGTGCCCGAACCGATCTCGGCGACATAACGCACCTCGACCGTGGCGCCGGGCGCAACCGTGCCGATGTTGAAAGAAAGATCACGGCCGTCGCCAGCGATGACCGGATCCGCGGCGACACCGGCACCGACGCGTGCCGAGCCCGGCACGTAACGAAAACCGCGCGGTAGGCGGTCGACGATCGCGACCGCGGCGAGCGGCACGTTCGCCGACGGGTTCGACAGACGCACCTGGTATTGCACGAAGTCGCCGACCGCGGCCACGTCCTTGCTTGCAAGCTTGGTCAGGAAGGCATCGCCGGCCGCGACGTCGAACGGCAAGTCGATTGAGACGGCACCACCCGGCGCCACGGTGAACACACCGCCGTGCGAGGCTGTACCGAGCGCAAACGGAGCGCCAGGCAGCAATGACAGATCGACGTCGCTCGCTTGGCTCGGAAACACGAACGCGGGCGGCGGCGTCACTTCGAACCGATAGTCACCCGGCGCAACCACGGGAAAACGGAAAGTGCCAGTCGCGAAATCGATGGTATTGCCACCAGCATCCGTGGCGGAGGCGCCAGTCACCACGCTAACGGGAAACGCGGTGGCACCGTCGTCGGCGAACACCGCGTTGGCCGCGGGCACACCCGTAGCGGCATCGATCAACGTCACTATGGCGCCGTCCACCGGTGCACCATCGCTGCTCGAAAACGCACGCGCCGCCGGACTGATCGATGCACTGGCGGAGGCACGATCGTTCGGGTCGCTCGGGTCGACATACGCGAACGTCGCCTGCGCCCCGGCGCTGGCGCCGAGTGCACAGTCGTTGCTCGCTCCACCGCCGAGTGCGATCCAACCGACGAAGGCGCCGGTGCTGGCGCCCGTCTCCGTGAGCTCGATGCGTTCGACATCGCCCGTCGTTGCTTGCACGTCGATCAGCACCGTATCCGGGTTGAACGGATCGGCGTCCTGATCCGGATCGCGGAGCACGACGAACAGTGGCTCGCCGACCGCGAAGGTCGCGCTCTCCACCAACGGCACGCTACCCGGCACCGCGATCGCAACGCCGCGGAAGTTCGGCGCAGGCGCGGGCGTGAACACGGCGTCGTCGAAACAGGCGGTGGGCGCCACGTACGTCGAGATGGCCGCGCCATTGCCAGGCGCGTACGCGAACAACGTAAGCGCCGCGGCGCTCGGCACGATGGGCAGCAGATCGACTGGCAGATCGGCAGCCAGCACAGGTCCAGGGTCGACCACGAACGGGTCGCCACGGGACGCGGATCCGAGCGCGAATGGTGCACCCGGCAACGCTTGCAGCGCGGCATCGCTCGCCGCCGATGGGAATCGAAACCGATTGCCGACGACCACATCGAGTCGATAGTCGCCGCGAGCGAGAAACGGGAAGTAGTACTCGCCGCTGCCGAATGCATAGTTGGCGCCGGCACTATCGCTGACCGTGGTGCCCGTCGCCACCGTGGCAGGAAAGGTGGCGTTGCCATCGGCCCCGAACGGCGTGGCCGCGTTGCCGGCGCCGTCCAGCAACGACACCACGGCACCGTCGAGCAGCGTACCGTCAGTCGCCACGAACACTCGGCTCACCGGGTCGGTGCGCGCAGTGGCGGTCGCGATGTCGCTGGGGTCGGAGGCGTCTACATACCGCGCATCGATTCGGCCGTTGCGACCACCAGTGACCGCGCAGTCGTAGCTATTGCCGGCAGATGCGGAGGAAAAGTAGCCGAGAAAAACACCACTCGCCACCGACGTCTCGGCCAGCAGCAGCCGTTCGACATCACCGCCTGCACCGCTCAGCTCGATCGTCACGAAGTCGATCGCGGCCGCGTCGAGGTTGGCATCGGTATCGCTGAGCTCGACGAAGAACCCGGTGCCGGTGCGAAAGAGATTTTCCATCAGCAGCGGCAAGCTGCCCGGTACCGGCAACGTGGAACCATCGACTGCAAGTGGCGGGGCCACAGGCACGAACGGACCGCTCGTGCCGCTCGCGCACGCGGTCGGCTGCACATCGCGGCTTGCGCCACTCAATGGCGCATAAGCGAAGAAACGGAGCGTTGCCGTGCTGCCCGGGCCCGATGCAGACACCACAATGGAAAATGTCTGGGCGTAGCCAAGACCGCCGCTGTCGGTCGCCGTGACCAGAACGTCCACCACCGTGCCCAGCGGCAACGACACGCCGTCGATTAGCTTCAATTCACCCGCAACGACTTCGAATCGCGCGTCGTCGACCGAGAATACGTGCGTATCACCCGCGTCGGGATCCGTCACCGTGAGACCCCCGACCACCGCACCCGCTTGATCGGCCGGCACGCGATCGTCGTCGAGCGCGATAGCGGTGGGCGGCTCGTTCACGTCCTGCACCGCGATCACCACCGTGGTATTGAGCACGCCACCGGCGGCATCGGTAACCGTAAAGGTGAGGGACACACTCGGCTCGCTTTCGAAGTCGAGCCCGACACCCGCCACCAACACGAGCTGGCCCCCGACGACTTCGAAGCGCGGATCGGAAACCGTGATGGTGTGTGTATCCAGCGGATCGAGGTCGATCACGGTGACTGCACCCACGACCGCACCGGGCACGTTCTCGACGACGCTCGCCGGATCGAGAACGAGTGAGATTGGCGCGCTGTTGCCCGCGGCCGGATCGGTCACCACGATTGCCGAGTCGCTGGCAACGCCGCTTGCACCGCCGATCGAATAGGCCGTGCTCGCCACGTTGACGATGGGTGTATTTGGCGGGATCGCGTGACCGGGTGCCGCCACGATGAGCAGCACCAAAAGCGCGATCGGCGCGTGGCACTTGCGTACCACGCGCCCGATCGTATCGGTCACCAGAGGACACCCCATGGCGCAAGTCCGTGGGGTTGGCTTAGCTCGCCGGGATCGTCACTACATAGACGATGAGTCCCGTCTGCGTTGCCGAACAGGCGCCGAGTGAGACCGACACCTCCGCCGGATCTGCACCGAATCCTTGGCTGCCAACGATGCCGCCACAGGTCCGGAAGTTGACGCTACCCAGCGCAGCCGCGTTCGGCACGTCGAAGGCCACCGGCACCGAATTGAGATCGATGCTGACCGTGTCCGGCCAATTCACCGCTTCGGTAGTACCGACCGACACCAAGTTGTCGACATCGTCGGCGATCGCCACACCGGTTACCGGCTGCGAGCCGGTGTCGTTTTGGACGCCGATGGCGTACATCACCACAGCACCGGGAATCGCTTTCGGGTTGTTGCCCGAATCGGTATCGCTGTTGTTGGCGCTGTAACGGTTGCCGTTGATGGGATCCCAGAGCACTTGCACGATCTTGGCGATGTAGAGCTCGGCTGCATCGACCACGAACGCGCTCGAATCGGCGTGTTGGCCGTTGCTGGTGACGTCGGCCGCGGTACCGCCGGCATCCGCCACGAAGTCGTAGACGAAGTCTTCGCCATCGACCGTTGCGAGATCTGCAAACACATCCTGAACCAGCGTCGGATCGTCGACAACGTCGGTCGCACCCGTCGATCCCGGTGCGTCACGGCCGTTCGAATCGCCGGCAATCAGCGTGCCGAGGCCAGCCTCGGCCACGGCGGCGACCAACGTATAGGTCGCTTGTTCGCCCTGCGCCGCGGTATTGGGTACCGATACCGCCACGAGCACTCGGATCGGCACGTCTTCGGTCACGTTCGGTAGTATCCAGTGGTTGCCTTGCACGGTCAGTGCCGTGTTGGTGCCGTCGACGGCACCCGGTGTGCCGCCATCATCGAGGAAGAGTCCCACCGCGCTTGGGCTCAGCGGCCCGCCGCCGGTGTTGCCGGCGAACCCGGTCACCGCGGTCGCGTCGCGATCGACCAGACCGAGCAGCAGATCGACCGTGTCGTTGGACGTATTGGTGACATCGAAGATCAAGGCAGGCACCGCGCCGGGTCCGGCGAAGTCCTGTCCGGGCACCGCAGCGACGACGTCGGCATTGCCTGTTGCGACGGTCACGCGCAACGCGCGGTCGACCTCGAAGTCGACCGATGCAGTCACGGTCGCTTGATCGAAGCCATTGACTTGGTAATCGAGCGTGACATCGTTGGTGACCGTGGTGCCCGCACCGGTGCCGACCGCGAACGCGGGCGACGACACGATGCCGAGCAGTACGGCGGACAACAATCCGCTCCATGCTCTTGCGTATCTCATTGCTCTACTTCCTTGTATGAGAGGCATCGCTGCCCCTGGTGACGTTTCGCCGCTGCCAGGCGATCCACCCAGCACCGACGCATCGCGCTCAGGGCGAGCCATGAGCACCGATTCGAATCAACGGTGTGCACCGCACCCACTGTCACTCGAGCCGGGCACTGAACGAAACGTGACCGCTAGCGCCTGGCTCCAGTGCCGGGCCGAATGTCCAGCGGATGGCCGTGTAGGCGCTTGCCGGCGCCTTGGTCTCGACACCATCGACGACGACCGTGAGCGCGTCCGGCTCGGCGAAGGTCTCGCCGTCGATCGAGAACTGAATGTCGGTACCGGCACCGAATGCCGTGCCTGGCAGGTATTCGAGTTCTGCCGGCAATGGATTGGTGATGACGATGGTGCCGGCATCGACTGCCGAGTCGCCGTCGTTGGTGAATTGGATCGTGTAGCGCAACTCGTCGCCCGGCACGACGCTATCGGCCGCCACCAATTCGGTGGTCACGGTCCCGTCCTCGGCCGTCACTTCGACGACCTTCTCGACCGTGTGCACCAGTGCAACCGCGGCTGCGGCGGCGCCGCTTGCCGCCAGCAAGGCCGTCAACGCGAGGCCGCGGATGATTGTCTCGAATTTCAACATGAGTGATCTCCTCGAATGTGCCTAGTCATCGAATGCGGGCATCGAAGCCCACCGTGATCGGCGCGCCGCCCCCAGCGACGCTGCCGAGATCGAATTGCACCGTCGTCGACGGTGCATCGAATCCAGTGTTGTCGGTACCCCCCGGCGTGAAGTCGTCGTCGAGCTCCTGGCCGGCCGGGAGATAGGTGGACGTCAGACTGCCGCCAACGAACTCGAGTGCGGCCGGCAGCGTGTCGGTGACGAGCAGCGTGTCCACGGTGCCGGCACCAACTACGGTGACCGCGATGGCATATCGCAGCACCGCGCCGGGCACCACCGTCGCGCCCCCAAACGGGTCGGTGACGGATACCAGCGATTTATCGATGTCGACCACAGCATCGCTCACGCGGAGCTGTCCTTCGGCACGGATCGCAAACGTAGTCGTCTGATAAGTGATGCCCACCACGGCGTCGACACCGGCGTCGCCGGCGCCGGCAAATACGGCCCCTGGCTGTGGAAACCCGGCATCCGCGGGATCGTCCGTACCCGCACCGATCGCGAGCGTGACCGCCACGGCGCGCAACCCGAGCCGGGCGGTGGCACCGGCACCGAAACCGGCCGGTGTATCAGCCAGCAGATAGACGTCGAGAACGGCATCGGCCGCCAACGACGGCTCACCGCCCGGGGCATACGCAATATCGCCGCCGACTCCGACCTGTAGCCCCGGCACGCCGTTGGATTCCACGTAGATCCGCACATTGGTCGGATCGAAGTCATCGCCTCCGAGACCGTCTTCGGCAATCAGCCGGAAGGACTCGATGCCATTGCCCGTGTTGGCGACCGTGAACGACAGTACGGCATCTGCGCCGGGGCTGGTGACAGCCAATGGCGCGCCATCGTTCGACGTGACGGTCGCATCGAGGATTTCGTCGACCGAGATTCGCACCGCGTTGCTCGACACGGGCGACTGCACTTCGCCACCGACGCTATAGGTGGCGGTCGCGTTGTTGTCGATGTCGAGACCCGCGGCGATGCCGACGGCATACGCGTGCGAATTCAGCAGCAGCGTTGTCGCGAAGCACACGGTCGTGGCGAAACACAGCCTACGGTTGAGTCCGACATCCATGTCGAGCGTCGATTCGTTCGTGTTGTAGCGGCAAGCGTCCGCGATCATCGGCCGCGAATCCGTTAACCGCATCTCGAACGCTCATCCGCGTGCCGTCCGGTGGCGCGAGCCGATATGCGACGTGATCCGCATCACGCTTCGTCCACGCAGGCAACCGAGTCGAGTCGCCGTCAGCGTTGTTTGCTATCGGCTGCCATCACGATCGTCGTGGTAGACGAATTCGGATCGAATGTGACCACGGCAGTGCCCGCGTCGAGGGCACGTCTGACAGCCGCGCGCTTCTCTTCGAGCGAGAAATCACGATGTCCGTAGTCGGTGCCCTCACGATGGATGAAGTCGTCGATCACCCCCATCAACGCAGCGGCGGACAAGGCTCGATGCGGAATCTTGATCACGTGCCCCTCCGGCGCGTGACCGGCGCCACACACCTGACTGCGAAGCATTGCAATTCCATGGCGTACGGGATTTCATCGCGGTGAGCGCCAACAGTACGTTGCGGCGACGCGTCGTTCCAACAGGACAGGGAACCATGACTCAACAACCCGATCACATCTTGGTCGTCGAAGACGAACCAATCACGCGCGAACAACTCGTCTCCTACTTTTCCGACGAAGGGTTCAAAGTGTCGTCCACCGGCAACGGCGACGAAGTGGTACCGATGATCGCCGATTCCAACGTCATCCTGGTACTGCTGGACATCAAACTGCCGGGCAAAGACGGTCTCACGCTGACCCGCGAGATACGGGCGCACTCCGACATGGGCATCATCCTGGTGACCAGCAAGCAGGAGCAGATCGATCGCATTCTGGGTCTAGAGAGCGGTGCCGACGACTACGTCACCAAGCCGTTCGACCCGCGCGAGCTCCTGAGTCGCGCACGCAACCTGATCCGCCGCGTGCACATCCAACAGACACAACGCCGCAAGAATCACTTGCGCAAGTTCGACGGTTGGACACTCGACCTCAACAAGCGCGAGCTCACTTCTCCGGAGGGCGAACATGCCCAATTGTCGGCCGGTGAGTATCAGTTGCTGCTGGCTTTCATGGAAAAAGCCGGCGAGGTGATGAATCGCGATCAATTGATGAACCGCATTCGCAACCGCGAGTGGTTTCCGGACGACCGCTACATCGACGTGCTGGTGGGGCAACTGCGCAAGAAGCTCGGCGAGCGGGCGGCAACGGCCAAGATCATCACCACGATCCACGGCACCGGCTACCTGTTCACACCCGAAGTCCATTAACGAGTCGTTGCTCGAGGCGCTGCCGGCATCGGCTCGGACGGTCGGCCGCGACCCAGCTTACCGCGCAACCCGGCGACAATCGGTGACTGTCACCGATGCCGCGCTTCGCTAAACTCTAGCCATGGCAGACGTCGAGTCGACTCGAGACCTGATCGTTGAGAAGCGCATCTACGAGAGCGCTGGCACGATCGTCTCGCGCGCAGTACTCGACGGCAGGCCGGTCATCGCCAAGGCGTTGAAGCCCGCTGCGGCCGGTCCCTCCGCACTCGCCCGCTATCATCACGAGTTCACCATCAACCAGTCGCTGACTAGTTCGTTCGTGGTGCGGGCGCTACGGCTCGACGAACGCGAGCACCGCATCGTCTTCGAGGACGTCGGCGCAACGGCGCTGCGTGAGCTCATTCGGCAAGGCAACTTGGGCTTCGAGCAGAAACTTGCGATTTCGATTCAAATCTGCCAAGCACTGCAGTCGATCCACGACGAGGGCGTGATTCACCGCGACGTCAATCCATCAAACATCGTCTGCGCGCCGGAATCCGAGCTCGTCCGACTCATCGACTTCGGACTCGCGAGCCTAGCGCCACGAGAATATCCGGACGCAACGCAGATCACGCACCTGACCGGTACGTTGCCGTACGTATCTCCGGAGCAGACCGGCCGGGTGAACCGCGTGGTCGACTACCGCACCGATCTCTACTCGCTCGGCGCTACACTCTATGAACTGTTCGCGGGCGCGCCACCGTTTACGAACACCGACCCGCTCGAGCTGATCCACTATCAGATCGCGCGCGCGCCGGCAGCGCTCACCGACGTGAATCCCGCGCTGCCGAAGTGGTTGTCGGACATCGTAGCGAAGCTGTTGGCCAAGCAGCCTGAAGACCGCTATCAGAGCGCAGCCGCCATACGCGCGGATCTCGAGGAAGGTTATGAGCTCTGGGTGAGCC
>QJXZ01000357.1 GCA_003248125.1 Gammaproteobacteria bacterium
CAGTTGGTCGCCATTGCGAACGACAGGAATTTGCAGTTGGCTACCGAGCGGGACGGCGGCGAAGAACTCGGCAACGTCGTAGTGGGTCGTATCGCAGCCACCGCTCTGGATGTCGGTGGTCGCGGTGACACGCACGTGCACATCACCGAACAAAACTACGTTCGGATCCGCGAGCGCCTGAAGTTGTCCCTCGACGTACAGATCCTCGCCGGGCGCCGCATCGTCGAGCCAAACGTCGTCGACCGTCCTAATGCCATCCGCTGGGTGGCCGGCAACCCTCACGCGTGCGCGTTCGCCGACCGTCAACTCCTCGAGGAACGCCGGTGTGGATGTACCGCCGCTCGCGTCGGGGTCGGAAGATGACGCGAATCGCGTGAGCAGCGTCGCGGGATGCAGCATGAGATCGATCCCGAGTATCGACAGGGACCGCGAGACCAGGTCGACGGACTCCACCGGGCCCATCACCACGAGCGGCGCCCATTGGCTGGGGTAGTTCGCGCCCAGCGCGTCACGACGACGACCGTTTGGACACTGCGCGCTCCAATACAGCGGGCGCCCGAGCTCACCACCGACGGAATAGAACGTGGCGCGCAGATCCGGGTGGACCTTGTCGAAATCGCAGTATCCCGAAGCCCAGACGCCATCATTCGGATCGCTGCTGCCCATGCCCACTTGGTTCGGCAGTCGGACCATGAATCGGCCCTCGACGTCGAGATCATCGGGCGCCGCATAGCGCGTGAGGAGCCCGAACGGCATGAGGAAGTTGTAGGTGGCACCACGCGGAATGGGGACGGCGTACTTGACCACGTCTGCAAGCAGCAAGCCGTCGCTAGGCGCGTTAGCGGCAGTTACCAGCACCCGATCACCGTCGGCGGGTTCAACGTCAGGGAAACCGCCAATGTCCGCGTCCGCATAGTCGATGAGCAGTTCGCCCAGCATGAAGCGGTCGCCCTCCGGGTCGACGTTGTGAGCCAGGCCGATCACCTGGTAGCCGGGCGCTGAGGATGCAGCGTGGATGCCCGTCGCCAAAATGTCGCCTGCCGCGGTCGTGTGCCCGCTCACTTCCACCATGTCGCCGACCTGAAGAGCGCTGAGTCCGGCGAAGCCCGCATACGCGGTGTCGAACCAGACCCGTTGGCCCATGACCATCATCGATGCCGAATCGGTGGCCAACGATTCCACCAGGCCGCGCACGTTGTGCTGCACATCGATGATCCAGCAGCGCGCGTTCCGGTCGACTTGGCCGTCCTGGCCCTCCAAGTGCACGTGGATGGTCGCCACGTCCCCCTCGGTGAGCGCACCACCGTTGGCCGGAAGTCCATCGATGGTGATCGCGGAGTCCGGTTGGAGCTGACAGCCCTGACGGGCCCACGGCACCAACGCTGCGGAGACGAAGCCATCGGCATCGACGCCAGTGATGATCGTGTCCATCGCTACCACGTTGTTGACTTTGATCAGCGCCGCCTCGACCACCCCGCCGCTGATGAGCTTGCCGTTGACCGAAACGAAGGCGTCGAGTCGGATGTGGCCGAGATACTCACCTTGCGATCCCTCGATTCTGGTCGCGGGCGAGGTGACGACCGGGTGGCCATCCACGGCAAACTCGGACTCCGAGGTGAACTCGGTGACCCAGCCCTGCAGCGCCGCGAGGTCACCGGTAGCACCGGGCAGACGCAGATCCCGGAACACGACCTGTTCGGCCTTCAGCGCCGCACCCGCGTCGGCCGGTTCGCTCGCCGTCACGCGCACCGGAGCACCGCTCAACTGGGTGGCATCCAGACCGACCAGGGTCGCCGCGGCGTAGTCGACGAGTTGATCGTTGATCGTGAAGCGTTTGGTGGCGGTGTCGAGATTCGTCACGAAGCCAATCACCTTGAGCGGCGAGCTCGCTGGTCGCGGCGCAATGCGGCGCGCAGTCACGAGCCCTGCCGAGTTCGCAAAGCCACTCACTTCGACGTCGTCATTCACCGCAAGGCCACCGAGCGGCTGCTCTGCCGATCCCGGCTCGATGAGCGTGGCGGCGTCGATCTCGACGGTCTGACCGAGCACCGTGATCTGATTGAGCGCCAGATTCACAGCAGAGATCGGCCCGGCTACTGCGATGCCCGCCGTCACCCGCGTCGCCTTGCCGGTCGTGCCAAACGTGTCGAGCGTGCCTTCGACGATAACGATGCCGCCGACATCGAGATCCGACTCGCCGGCTGGATCGCCATCGATGGTGATCGTTGCACCCGTCAGGTCGTACTCGACGCCGTTGACGAAGATGCTGCCCAATTCGGTGATGACACCGGCACTCGTGATGCCTCGCGGTGCGACACCCGAGCCCTCGATGCCACTCGCCATCGGCGCACCACCCCCCGCACCACCACAAGCGCACACGATCGCCACCGTGCTACACAGCAGCAGAACACGCACCACGCGGTTGCCGTTCATAGTGATTCTCCAGGTGATTTACGACTGCCCTGCTGTTTTCGTGTGAAGCGCCCGCTCGTTCGGTCCTGGACGTGGTAGATGCCCACACCAAGACGGATGGCGTCTTCGCTGTCGGCGTCCGGCAATTCGTGCGCGGACAACCAATCGTCGATGCGTTCGAGTAATGCCTGCCCTTCGGCTTCGAGCAGTTGGCGAAATTCGGGTAGCGCGTTGCGGTCGATACAAAGGCTCAGCGCGCGGCGCTCGAATCGGGCCGGTTCGTCCTCGTCCCGAGCGAAGTTGTGCTCGATCGTGTTGGAGAAGTCGGAGATCGCGCTCGTCCACAGACGCAGTCGCTCGGCCGACGTGCCAACCGGCACGTAGGTGCGATTGAGCGGCCGAAGGTGACCATCGGGGAGTTCCTCGATGGCACCGGCACCCTTCAACTCCTTGATCATGGCGACCACGGGCAGACCCGGCGCAACACGGCGCATGAGTTCCGTGAACGTGTTGCCATCGCCCTCGATGGCAAGGGTAGCGGGTTGACCATCGGCATCGAGGAAGTCGGGTTCGTGATGCCACGCCGAGAGGAGTTGCGAAGCTCGGCTCTGATATCCCTTGGCAGGCGCTTCGTCCGCTTGCGAGCGGAGCCGTCGAACCTCGCGTCGATCGATCCCGGTCAGGATCGCAACGCGCGATGCATTGGTGGGCCGGCCACGGATGCCGTACTCCTCGGTCGCCGCTGCCACGAACTTTGCTTTGGCGACCTCGCAGAACTCCTTCCACGTGACGCCCACCATGAGCATCAGGCGCACGATCGGCTCGAGGACGATGCCGAGGATGTTGAGGGCGCTGGAGTGTGTCGACTCTGAATCCATATATGGACGCTAAATGTACATATATGGAAATGTCAACTACTAAGTTGCAGACCGGCCGCTCGGGGCGCCACACCAGACCCGTGATACCGTCGCCCCACACTTTCACCGGGGAGACGACCATGCCGCGCACCATGACCGCCTTGCTGCTCGCGCTCTGCTTCGCGACCACCGGCCATGCCGGCCCCGCGGCGCCGATCACGGCCGAGCAGTTCGATGCGTGGATGCAGGAAATCTCGAACTGGGGACGATGGGGCGCGGACGATCAGCTCGGCACGCTCAATCTCATCACGCCCGAGAAGCGCCGCGCGGCCGCGGCGTTGGTGCGTGACGGCGTCGCCGTTTCGCTGTCGTTACCACTCAACAAAATCGCGGACGAGGTCAATGCCAATCCGTTTCATCACGAACTGCAAACCGGCACGTTCGGCGGTCACGAGGTAGCCGGCGATCGTTACGCCGTCGAGTATCACGGCTTCGCGCACTCGCACATGGACGGTCTGCCGCACTTCATCAACCACGGCAAGATGTACAACGGTGTACCGGCCAGCGTGCTGAAACCCACCGGGTCGGAAAAGCTCGGCATCGACAATGCGTACGCCGGTGTCTTCACGCGCGCGGTGCTGGTCGACGTGCCGCGGCTC
>QJXZ01000122.1 GCA_003248125.1 Gammaproteobacteria bacterium
CGCGTCGAAGATCCAGTCCATCTCGCCGGCTGCAAAAGCGGCGCACTGCTGTGGCCACATCCAAACGAATCGGAGACCTACGGTTCCTGAGCGATCTAGCTCGCGATCGATCAGCGAGGGGTCTTGGTCCCCATCGATCGGCACCGAGCCCATGGTGGCTATTCTGTCTGGATGCGCGCGCGCGGCGGTTTCCGCATAGTCGAGGGCACCCTCGTCCCAGCCGGGCGGGCAATTAATGGCACCCTCGATGCCTGCGGCATCCATGTCGCGCAGCGCATCATCGACGAGGTAGGGGCCGCTGCGATGATGGGGCGGTCCCTCTGTGTTCTCCCAAAGATGGATCTGCGCGTCAGTGATGCGCATGCGTCTTCACGCGACCTTCGCAAGCAACTGACTCGACATCCAGTCCGCGATCAAGTCGTGCTTGTCATCAGCGTGGTTATAGACGCAGTGATCGCCGTCCGAGTAGACAAGCATGCCCTTATCCGTAGCTTGCGTGCCTTCGAATAGGGAAGCAGCATCGTCGAACGCCACCAGAGGGTCCGAGCCACCGTGAACGACGAGCAAAGAGGCAAGGAAGGATGCGTCCGAAGTGGACGGGCGTACGCCTTCCCATATAGCGGTAGCGTCCACTTCAGAAAGGTCACCGCAACATGCGAGCATCTTTTTGAAGAAGGTTGGCGCCGCGGCGCCCGCCATGGGGTTTGCGGTACCGCCGTTGTCGCAACAGGCAACTATTCTGGGCTCGAGAGCCGCGAACTGCAGCGCGAACGTCCCGCCCATCGAGTTACCGACGATCCCGATCGGGACCGACCCGATTCGAGACTCCACGTAGTCGACGGCATGCTTGTAGTCTTCCAACCAATCGTGGCTGAGATAGTGGCGATGAGTAAAGCGGCTTTCACCTTGTCCCGGGCCATCGAGCAGCAGCGTGTCGATGCCGCGTGCGGCGAACGCCAGAGCCATGGCATCGAAATCCATCGCCCAGCCCTCGACACCCCCGATAACGATCGCGCATGCACGCGATCCGTGTGCCGTCGCGAAATACCATCCCGCGAGCGGGGATGTCCTGGTCGGTATTTGCACCGGCTCCCGATCGTTTGTGATCGCTGCGGCCTCTTTGTATAGCACGGCCGCGCGCTCGAATACATCGCGCCTCTCGGCCGTGTCCTCGAGCATCATGACCTGACTCATGCGTGTCAGCGCGGAAGCGCGATACAGGCGTCGTGCCTTGGTTGCGCTACTTTCCGGCGCAATTTCGAGTTCAGGAGGTGACAAGCATGTACGGGCGAGCTCCGCCGCAACGCGTACCCAGTCTTCGCCATTGCTGACCCGACCGCGCAGCTCACAGGCGTCGGCATACACCACGCCATACGCCATCAGTCGCTCGAGGGAGAACTGTCTCAAAGCCGCGTCCGATGTCGGGTCGAGCGCTGTGCCCTCGGCTGGCAGAATGCGGCCGGAGAACGTTCGCGTGACGAGACGCGGCTTCACTCGGGGAGCACCGCGAGTCCGAGGTCGCGTAGATAACGCTCCAGCGCCTCGAGATGCTCAGATGCGATGATCGCACCGACGTAACCATCGGGGCGCACGAGTACCCACTCTCCGGGTCGCACACCATACGCACGGCTGAAATGACCGCCCTCGTCGAGAAGATCGCCGCTTCGCCCCACCCGATGGATGTGGAGCCCGGGACGCGGTGGCACGACATCGCGCTCGACGTCGCATCCCAGCAGCGTCCAGTGCGCGCCCTTGAACACCTCGTGAAGACGCCGCGGCTGACCGCCCGCGCCGCGCAGCAGTGCATCGGGGGCGCGGTCTCCCGCAAGCAGGCCATCGGCCTCTCCCCGTGCTTCGAAAGCGAGCGACGATCCGGCATAGCCGATGTCAAGCTGATGGACTTCGCGCCCACGCCGCAGTTGGCCACGTTTGAGCGCGTCGAGCAGGTCTGTGGAAAGTCCGAGCATGTGCGCGGCGACCGGCCGACGCTCTTGTTCGTAACTGTCGAGCAACGTATCGGACGCACCGGAAGTAACCGCTGCCAGCTTCCAGCCAAGATTGTAGGCGTCTTGTACGCTTGTATTGAGGCCTTGAGCGCCCGTTGGTGGGTGGACGTGCGCGGCGTCTCCAATGAGAAATGCGCGGCCGACACGATAGCGGTCTGCCAGGCGGGCATTCATGCGATACGCAGAGGCCCACGACACGGATTCGACGCGAATGTCATCGCGGCCAGTGCGGCCAGCGATGAAATCGGTAAGGCCCGCCGCGGTGAGATCGAAGTCGCCATCGGGAGGAATCGCCGCTTGCAGCTGAAAAAACTCGGTGCCCGCCAGCGGGCAGAGCATGACCTGCTGTCCCATCGAGGTTTCGTTGAAACGGTGCCACGCATCACGCTCCAAACCCGTCAGCACGAGATCAGCGACGATGGCCCGCACTCCGAGTGTCTTGCCGGGGAATTCAATGTCGAGTGCCTGGCGTACGAAACTATTGCCGCCGTCCGCACCGACGAGGTACGCCACGCGCATCGAATCGTCTCGGCCGCGGCGAGCGAGGCGTGCCGATACGCCGTCCTCCTCCACGCTGAGCCCAGTCAGCTCGCAACCGAATTCGGGCGCGTGGCCGAGCTCGGCAAGCCGCTCGCGCAAGACGCGCTCAGTCAAAAACTGCGGCACCATCAGTGTGGCTTGATAGGGCTCGGCGGGCGTTGGCTCCAACCGCTCGGGATCTGCTTCTTCGAAGCTACCGTCGTCGCGATACAAACGCTGCGGCGGATACGGGCCGCCGACGGAAAAAATGCGATCGATGACTCCGAGATCTTCGAAAATTTCTTGGGTCCGCGGTTGGATGCCCTTGCCTCTCGAGCCAGCGAAGGGTTCGTCGCGTTTGTCGATCAGGCGGAAGGGTGTGCCGCGCCGTGACAAGTCGATCGCGAGCGTTAGGCCTGCGGCACCGGCACCGCAAATCAGCACCTCGGCGTCGCCGTCCCTGGCTAGATCAGAACTCGAGCCTTGCGGCGGGATGCGGGCACCGGGTGATGCAATAGAAGTGGGCGGGCTCATCGCAGCGACCTCAACGGCGGCTAGCAAGTTAACGATGTTAAATTAGTTTAACAGTGTTAAGCTGTCAACCCATGAATCACAGAGGGCGAACTACCACCGCGGTGCGATTGGACCCTGAGCGCGTCGTCCGCACGGCGCTTGCGCTCCTCGACGAAGTCGGACTCGAAGGTCTGGCGTTACGGCGCATTGCGAAGGAACTCAGTGTGCAGGCGCCCGCGCTCTATTGGTATTTCAAGAACAAACAGGTGCTGCTCGACGAAATGGCGGCAACGATGCTTAGAGACTTACTGGCGGAAGGTGCGTTCTCGTCTACTGAGCTTCCCTGGTCTGAGTGGATGCTACTCAGCATGCAACGCTTACGGCGAATGCTGCTGCGGTATCGCGATGGCGCGCGAGTCTTCAGTGGCACCTACTTGGCGGACGATAGCCTGCTAGAGGGATTGGAGGCTCCGTTGCGAGTCATGACGAATGCCGGGTTGTCTACCGCTCAGGCGGCGCGTGCTTGGTCGACGCTCTACTCGTACACGATTGGCTTCGTTATAGAAGAGCAGGCCGTCAAGCCGCGCCCGGGCGAACGTGACGAGCGCTACACGCCGAGAAATCGTGCGCGGCGTATCGACTCGGAGAAATTTCCTCTGAGCGTTGCCGCAGGGAAGGAATTGTTTACACGCTTCGACAAGGGTTATGACGAAGGTCTACGGCTGATCCTAGCCGGTGTCGCGCAAGACCTCGCTCGATGATCTTCACTGAGCCTGATATCAATGGTTGAACCGGTCACATACGAGCCTGTCGATCGCGTTGCTGTTCTCACCATCGATAACCCACCCGTCAACGCATTGAGC
>QJXZ01000010.1 GCA_003248125.1 Gammaproteobacteria bacterium
TGGTTGAGACCGACCAAGAAATCCACCGTCGGCGCGGCGCGGGGTCGCTCGAAGGCATCCAGCCAACGGCGGAGTTTCGGACCTACCGGATCCGTATCCAGATATGGCTCGAGATCGTTGCGCAAGACACTCTCGTATTGAAACGGATAGTGCTCGGCCGCGGGCTCGAGGAAGAAGTCGAAGGGGTTGAACACCGCCATGTCGGCGATCAAGTCGACACGCACGCGGAACTGATCGACCTTGTCCGGAAATACCACACGAGCGAGGAAGTTGCCGTGCGGGTCTTGCTGCCAATTCAAGAAATGGCCCTTCGGCTCCACGTCGAGCGCATAGCTCAGAATCGTCGTGCGGCTATGCGCCGCTGGCCGCAGCCGAATGGTCTGCGGGCCGAGGCTCACGCGCCGGTCGTATCGATAGCGCGTCTCGTGCGTGAGCGCGACGTGGATCGTCATTAATCGAATCTCAGCAGCAGGCGCGAATAATAAGCCGTATCCAGCTCATCTACGCCAGGCGCGGGTTCACTCTTGTAATCGTTACGCAAACCCAGCCGCAGAATCCACCGGCTAGCACCCACCGGCATCTCGAACGCCGACTCGTGTACCAACAGATAGTCGCCGAAGTCGTCGATCGCGGGCGCGTACGAGACTTCGCTGTTGAGCGTGAGCCATGGCTTCAGCATCCAGCGGTGGTTCAAGCCGAGATCGACCGTCGGTGTGCTCTCGTCCTCGACCCCGCTTTCGAATGACTCGTGCCGGTAGCCGAGACCGGACCACAGTTTCAACGTGCGCGACTCGGTATTGATGGGTCGATAGCTGAGACCACCGGAGATCGTCGACCGCAGGTCGATGTCCTCGAACGGGTCTCGTTCCAGCTCGCCGCGCACGTACCAACCCCACGGATCGTTCATGAACGCCGTATATGATGCGCCGACAATCGTCTCGTCGGATGTCTCGACGTCCTCTTGTTCCGCCTGCGCATACGATGCATACATGCGCAGCTCGTCGACCGCTGTCACCAGGGCGAGATCGGCCTTGATCGCCGTCGAGATTTCATCGGAATTGCCACTCTTTCCTGCCACGTCGGCGCCGACCGTGTAGATCCATTGGCGCGGTGCTGCAACGCCGGACTCCGGCGGCGGCGCCGCCGCCGGCAACCAACCGGCGCGCAGATTCGACAGCGGCGCCGATGCGGTCAGCGTCTCGTTGCGAACTTGCAGCGTGCGCTCGGAGTCGATCGTCGTCGTGCCGGTGACCATGGTGTCATCCGTCAGTCGCAACGTCAGCGGTTGCTCGGTCGTGAACGATTCGATCTGTTCCATGACTACCGTGATCGTGCCTGCGTAACTGGTGTCGAGTGCGAGTTCGGTCGGCGTCAACTTGCTGACGGTGCCGACCAGGCGCGCGCCGTCTCGGGTCGTGACCACGTCGGCTCGCGCGAATGCGCTGAATGCAACTCCGGCCACCGCCACCATGCTGATCAGACACAAAGGCCACCCAAGGCGTGTCATCACGTCTCCTTTCTCGAAATTGGTTTCGCGCGCGATGATAGCGGTCGAGGTATCCGCTGCAACCGCCAAGCTAGTCGATGTCGCGCCAGTAGTGACAGGCGACCTGGTGGCCGTTGCCCGCTTCGCTGAGCACAGGGGTCGCAGCCGCACACTCCGCACGGGCATACGGACAGCGCGTACGAAAAGCACACCCCGACGGCGGATCGATTGGTGACGGCACGTCGCCGGTTAGCACGATTCGCGACGCGCGGCGAGCATCGCGATCGGCCGGGTCTGGATGCGGGATCGCCGATAAGAGCGCCTTGGTGTACGGATGGCGCGGCGATGCATAGATCGATGTCGCGCTCGCAGTCTCGACAATGCGGCCTAGATACATCACGGCCACACGATCGGAGACGTGCTTGACCACCGCAAGATCGTGCGCGATGAACACCATGGCGAGCTGCATTTCCGCCTGCAAGTCCATCAGCAGGTTCAAAATCTGCGATTGAATCGACACGTCGAGCGCCGAAACCGCTTCGTCACAGACGATGAGCTTCGGTTTGAGCGCGATCGCCCGGGCGATGCCGATGCGTTGCCGCTGGCCGCCCGAGAACTCGTGGGGAAATCGCGACGCCGCCGCAGCATCGAGGCCGACGCGTTCCAGCAATTCCGCCGCCCAACTGCGACGCTGGTCGGGTGTGCCGAGGCGATGAATTACGAACGGCTCTTCCAGAATCCTACCGACGGTGTGCCGCGCATTGAGTGACTCGAAGGGATCCTGAAAAATAATCTGCATGTCTCGCCGAAGCGCACGCAGCGCCTGGCGATCGAGGGCAGTGACGTCGCGGCCCTCGAACTGCACGCGTCCTGCCGTCGGCTCGGTCAGCCGCAGCAGTGCCTTCCCAACGGTGCTCTTGCCACATCCCGATTCACCGACCAACCCCAGGGTCTCGCCACGCTCGAGTGTGAACGAGATGCCATCGACGGCGTGCACTTCACCGACTTTGCGCAGGAACACACCGCCGCGCACGGCGAAATGCTTGACCAGGTCGTCGACCATGAGCAGTGGTGTGCTCACTTGGCAGCCTCGCGCCATCTCAGACACGCGACATCGTGTCCGGTCGCGGCTGCTTCCAATTGTGGCGCCTCAGCGCCGCATGCCGTCACGGCATGCTCGCAACGATTGCGGAAGCGGCAGCCACTCGGCATTTGCGCGAGCGCGGGTACGACCCCGGGTATTGCCGAAAGCCGAGTCCTCGGCGTGAGCTCGAGCCGTGGAATCGAATCCAGCAGTCCGTGCGTGTATGGGTGGCGCGGCCGTGCAAACACATCTAGCACCGCTCCGCGTTCGACCACCCGTCCGCCGTACATGACAACGACACGGTCTGCAATCTCGGCGATGACACCGAGATCGTGGGTGATGAACAGGACCGCCATACCGCGCTCACGCTGCAGCTTTTCGATCAACTCGAGGATCTGCGCCTGAATCGTCACGTCGAGCGCCGTGGTTGGTTCGTCGGCAATGAGCAGGCGCGGCCTCGATGCGAGCGCAATCGCGATCAGCACGCGCTGGCGCATACCACCCGAGAGCTGATGGGGATACTCCGACAATCGCTGTGCCGGCGCCGGTATCCCGACCTCTTCGAGCAATGCCATCGCGCGCGCTTCGACGCCGCGCTTCGATTCGCCCGCAAGTATCAGCGCTTCGGCAAGCTGACGGCCAATTCGATGTACCGGATTCAATGCCGTCATCGGTTCTTGAAACACCATCGACATCTGTCGGCCGCGCACTTCAGCCAGCTGCTCGCGACGCAACGCCGAGAGTTCCGTGCCGTCGAGCCAGATGCGTCCGCCGGTAACCCGCCCAGACGGTTGCGGCAACAGCCCCATGATCGAGAGCGCAGTGACGCTCTTGCCGCAACCCGACTCACCGACGACCCCGAGGGTCGCACCCGGCTCGATCTCGAATCCGACCCGATCGACGACCTCGAGCAACCCGCCTTCCGTCGCGAACGCCACGGACAGGTCTTCGACGGTCAACACGGCACTCATCATCGATAGTCTTCGTTGCGGATGAACACCGGCTCGAACGGAACGCCGTCGTCACGCGCATCGCGTGTACGTTGCTTCTCCGCGACGTCGATCCAGAACAAGCCGCCTGACGAGTAAACAGCCTGTGACAACTCCAGTGGATTGAATAGCACCTCCGTTTTCGGCGTGCCGAGACTCTCGGGAAGCTTCATCCACCGCCAGGCCGCCTCCCGCGTATAGGGCACCTTGTACGACGGCACGAAAGCGCCGCTGTCGTGCAGCAATTGCTCCATTTCGTGGGCCAACCGCACACGGCCGGCCTTATCGGTCGACGCCATGAAGCGATCGATCAATTCGTCCATCAGCGGGTCATCGTAGTTGACGATGTTG
Source organism: Gammaproteobacteria bacterium (assembly GCA_003248125.1). GTDB lineage: Bacteria > Pseudomonadota > Gammaproteobacteria > Pseudomonadales > Azotimanducaceae > SZUA-521. The sequence goes on from QJXZ01000010.1 coordinate 3,911, forward strand.
TTGGTCTGCGGCTTGTGGGCGTTGACCGAGTGCCAGAATTCCCAATAGGTCGGCGAGATTCCCTGTCCGGCCCAAGTCATCCAGCCGATCTGATGTTTCTTCTCCTGCAGCTGCTTGAAGGAACTCGCGCTGTCCTTGAGCTCGAGCACGAGCTCGAGGCCCGCCTTCTTCGCCTGCTCCTTGAGCACCACGAGCCGCTCGGTGTGCGGTGGTGCACCGTAGGTCACGCGAAACGACAGACGTGCGCCATCGGAATCACGAACTCGGATACCGTCGACGCCTCGCTCCGCGAAACCCGCGCGCGTGAAGTGCGCGTTGGCTTTGTCGAGGTCGAAGCGGCGCGCCACGATCATTTTGTTGTCGTATTCGCCGTAACCTTCGTTGAACGTTTCGAGGCGCTCGTAGTCGCCACGGAGAACCGTTGCGTTGACGTACTCGAAATCGAGTGAATACGCAATGCCGATGCGCACATCACGATCCGCCAGCAAGGGGTCGTCCATGTTCAGGAACATACCCCCCGGATCCTGGACCACGTCGTTGTAGTACCAATAGCGATTGATGTAGCCGCGATCGAAGTCCTCGCCCTTGGCCCGTTCGTGCCAAAGCGGCGGCAAGACGACCGTAAAGGTGTCGATCTCGCCCTTCAGGAAGTGACGAAAGGCGACATTCACGTCACGAATGACTTTCACGCGGATGCGGTCGGGATTGTAGCGATGACGTTGATAGCGGTAGTCGTTTGCCCACCAATCATCGATTCGCTCGAGCTCCACATACTTCCCTTTGCGCACCTCGCTGATGCGATACGCACCGGTATTCGGCTCGACCCGCCAGTTGTAGTCGCGCACCCAATTCTTCGAGAGCTTGTGGAAGTGCGCCGGCATCGGCCAAGGCTGGTAGTTCGCGATCAGCTCCTCCCGTGGCTTGGCGCTCACCCCTTCGACCGCGACCACGTCATCGCCGTACGCTTTGATGTCGATTACCTCGGCCGTGTACTGATTGTTGTACCAAGGCGCGACGATCTCTTTCGAGCGCATGAAGCCGAGCGTGTAGACGAAATCTGCGGAGGTTACTGGTACACCGTCTGACCAACGGGCGTTCGGGTCCAACCGGTAATAGACGGACTTGCCGTCGGGATCGAACGCCCAGTGCGAGGCGAGCCCCGGAATCAGATTACCGGTAACGGGGTGAAAGCCCACCAATGGCATGTGGATGTACCGTGTGTAGGCCGCGAAGCTTCCGTTCGAATCGGGCCCCACGCGCCGCAACGTCAGCGGAAACGACAACATCCACGTCCGAAACGTACCGCCACGTAAGGCGTCGGGCGACGCGAAGGTCGGGTCGGTGTCGTTGGTCTGCCATATCAGGTCGGTGGGCAGGTGCTCGGGCAGGCCGCTTGCGCGAATCGGTTCCACTGGCGATTGCAGGGGTTCGTCGACTGCCACCTCGGTCGGCCGATCCGCCGGCTCAGCACAGCCGAGCAGCGACAGGACCACAACGCACGGTAACCATGTCGAACGATTCGGCATGTTACTCGTAGTAGCTGAATTGCTTGGGGTCGAACGCTTCGCGAATCGCCTCGCCGATATAGGTCACCATCAGCAACACGACGACCATGGCGATCACCACCGAGGAAACGATCCAGGGATAGTCGAGATTGGCAGTGCCCTGATCCAGGAGCTCGCCCCAACTCGGTGTCGGCGGCGGCAGCCCGAAGCCCAGGTAGTCGAGTGCCGTCAGCGCCGTGATGCCACTCGCAATCGAAAACGGAATGAACGTCACGATCACCGAGATCGTGTTCGGCAGCACGTGCCGCGCGATGATGCGCACGTTGGATGCGCCCAACGCACGTGCCGCCATGACGTATTCACGCGCCTTCTCCTTGTAGGTAGACGTGCGCATGTACCACGTCATCGACATCCAACCGAACAACACCATGACGGTCGCCAGCGTCCAGAAATTCGGCACCATGACGGAAGCGATGATCATGATCACGTACAGAAAAGGAACGTTCGACCAAACCTCGATCAGACGCTGGAACAGCAAGTCGAACGCACCGCCCCAAAAGCCCATGGCGCAGCCAATCGCGATACCGATCGCGTAATTGCATGCGAGCAGTAGAAGGGCGAATGCGATCGCAATGCGGAATCCGTACAACAAGCGCGCCACGACGTCGCGGCCCGTGGTATCGGTACCGAGAAAATGACCGCCGGCTACCGAAGGTGCGTACGGCGGGTAAACGCCAGCCTGCAAGTCGTTCTCGAAAGGATCGAACGGCACGATCGGCAACAATACCCAGTCGCCTCGATCCTCTTCGATGAGTCGCGCGGCCAGTTCTCGATAGTTGGTTTCGTAGTCGTAGTCGAGACCGAATGTCGTTCCCGGCAGAAAGGCGCCGTAGGTCGGGAAGTACCACTCGCCCTGATAGCTCACGATGAGCGCGCGGCTGTTCACCAGCAGTTCAGCCGCACAAGAGACACCGAGCAATGCCGCCATGACGATCGCCGAGTAGTAGCCACGCTTGATCGACCTGAAGCGTTGCCATTGCTTGCGTGCCAGCGGCGAGAGCTCAATCACCGCGATCTCCCGCCGCGCCGAACTTGACCCGCGGATCGACCAGCGCGACACAGATATCCGACAAAATGTTGCCGATGAGGAACAAGATCGACGCTATCACGAGAATACCCATCACGATCGGATAATCGCGCTCGACCAAGGACTCGAAGCCGAGCAATCCGAAGCCGTCGATGTTGAAGATCTTCTCGATCAGGAACGAGCCCGTGAGAATAAGTGAAATGTTGCCACCGAACGATGTCGCAATCGGTATCAAACTATTTCGCATTGCGTGCCGAAACACGGCACGCTTGAACGTTAGTCCCTTTGCGACAGCCGTGCGCACGTAATCGGCGGCCAGGTTGTCCATGAGCGAGTTCTTCATCATCAGTGTCGTGACCGCGAAGCTGCCGGCCATGTAAGAAAGCAATGGCAGCGCCGCATGATCGAGCACGTCCCCAATCTTCTGAGTGGTGCTCAAATCATCGAAGTCGTCACTGATGAACCCGCCGAGCGGAAACCACTCGAGCTCGGAAGCGAACGCAGTCAGGAGCGCGATGCCAACCACGTAACCCGGAATCGCATAGCCGAAGAAGATGACGGCCGATGTCGCATTGTCGAAACCCGATTTGTGGCGAATGGCTTTGACGATGCCGAGCGGGATGCACACGCCATACGTGAGGATCAGGGTTGCGACGCCATAGAAAATGGAGATCGGAAACCGGTCTCTGATGATGTCCCATACCGGTTCCGTATAGCGCGTGGAGTGACCCAGATCGAGCACCAACACGCGGCCCAGCCAAACCACATAGGCTTCGAAAATGGGTTTGTCGAAACCGTAGTAGGCTTTGAGATCCTCCAGTTGCTCTTCCGATAGCGTGCTGCCACCGGCGCCGCCGAATCCGCTCGACAAAGCAGCAGCCGACTGATTGGCCATGGCCGCCTCGTTCAGCATGCGCTCTATCGGTCCCCCCGGAACCAGTCGCGTCAGCGTGAACACCAGCAGCGATATGCCGATGAACGTCGGCACGATGAGCAACAGGCGGCGTATGAAGTAGGCGGTCAAAACAACCCGCGCACGGATGGCAAGGCGCGCAATGGTACCGTCTATGTGCCACCAGTGCCTGGTCTTCGTTGCAGTTGCAACCGAGCCGAGTGGGAGCGGCCTTGGCCAAGAAGACCCGTGCGCCAACCGATCACCGACCGTGGTAACGTCGCGGACTTTTCGCACCCACGCACCAGGCAATGTCCAAAGTTCCCGCTCCATTTTTCGACCGCGCCTTGGCTGTACCGAGCGAGTCGGCATTCACCGACGTGGCTGGCACACGCATCCACTATCGAACGTGGGGCAAGATCGGCAACCCCGGTTTCGTGCTCGCACATGGCAGCAACGCGCATCACGAGTGGTGGCGGTTCGTCGCGCCGTTCTTGGCCGACCAATTCCGCGTCGCGGCACTCGATCACTCCGGCAACGGCGACTCGGGATGGCGCGAACGCTACAGCGGCGAGCTGTTCGCCGCCGAGATCCACGCGGTGTGCGAAGCGGCAGCGCTCGGTCCACGGCCATTCGTCGTTGGCCACAGTTTCGGTGGATTCACCGTGCTCGAAGCGGGCCATCGCTACGGCCGCGAATACGGCGGCATCGTGTTGGTCGACTTCACGGTGCGGCCGCCCGCGGACTACACCGAGTGGGGTCGACGGGCGGAGCGCGAGGGCAAGGGCGCACGCCAGACCCGCGTCTATGCCGACCTCGATGCTGCGCTTGCCCGCTTTCGACTCATTCCGGAGCAACCGGTACGGCATCCCGACGTTATCCACTACGTGGCACGGCAGTCGCTGCGGCGCGTCGAGGGCGGCTGGACGTGGAAGTTCGATCCGGCACTGTTCGACCACCTGGAAATGGGTATGGGCCAGCGCGACAAGTTCGCCAATCTCGAGTGCCGTTCGGCCCTCGTGCTCGGCGAGCACAGTGAAGACTCCGGCGCCCAGTCCGCAGACTACATGGCGGAGATCACGGCCGGCGTGCTACCCATCGTCGAGATCCCCGGGACCCATCACCATCTCATGTTCGACGAGCCACTCGCGCTCGCCATGACCATCAAGTCGTTCGCACTCGCGTGGCTGCGCGAGGACCGCGAGGACGACATGCGCATAGCGCTCGACCATGCCCTGACGAGCGGTTGAACGAAACGGTATCCTGTGGACCTCACCGACGTTGGAGGCGCAATGCTCAAGACTTGGCTGGTGGTCGCCGACCGTTCACGCGGACGGATTTTCAGCCTGCCCTCGGCCAAGGGCGCGCTCTCCGAGCTCGAAGATCTGGTGCATCCCGAAAGCCGTGCCCACGAGCGCGACCTCAGAACCGACCGCCCGGGTCGCCGCTTCGGTGGCTACGGGGCCCTGGGGAAATCCAACACCGCGCACGATCAAGAGGCACTCGAGTTCGCCCGCGAGCTTGCAACCCGGCTAGACGCGGGTCGCACGGGCGGCGAGTTCGAGCGCCTCATCTTGGTGGCACCGCCCGATTTCCTTGGTCTCCTACGAAAGGCCCTGAACGCCCAAACCGCCAAGCTCGTCGACCGCGAGATTACGAAAAATTTCGCGCAGCTGAAGGCGGACGAGATTCGCCAGCACCTGCCCGACTTCCTCTGAGCGCTGACGTAGGTCATGCCACGGCCGGCGATCATCGAAGCGGCGCTCAACGGTGGCTTGAGCAAACGACTCAATCCGCACGTGCCCCGCAGCGAAGCCGAAGTGGTTGCCGATGCGCTCGCGTGCATCGACGCGGGTGCAGCGGTCATTCACAATCACAACGACGAAGCCGTTTTGGGTGGTGCAGCACGGCACGATGCTGCGCCCTACGCGCGCATCTGGCGACGCATTCGCGAGTCCCACCCGGATGTCATTTGCTACCCGACCATGGCGGGCGGTGGTCCCGGCATCGACATCACAACGCGCTACGCGCACATCGAAGAACTCGCGGCAAGCCGCGATCTCGATCTTGGTCTGGTAGACCCCGGCACCACCAATATCGGCCGCTTCGATGCAAGCGGCATACCGCTGCCGGTGTCGACGATCTACCAGAACGATTACGCTGACGCGGTGCACATGGTCGAGTGCTGCCGCAGGCACGGGGTCGGGTTATCGGTGTCGATCTTCGAACCGGGTTTCGTACGTTTCATCCGCGGCTACTGGGACGGCGGCCGTCTGCCGTCGGGGACGATCATCAAGTTCTACTTCGGTGGCAACCGCGCCGGTTTCGGGTTGCCGCCGACCGCCAAGGCGCTAGACGCCTATCTCGAGATGATCGAAGACACGGGGTTGCCATGGCTCGTCTCAGTGCAGGGAGGCGACGTCGTCGAGTGTGGGCTCGCCGATCTCGCCCTCGAGCGCGGTGGGCATCTCCAAGTCGGTCTGGAGCCGAGCAACGATCGGCGCCGCACGAACCTCGAGTTGATCTCTGCGGCTCGAGCGGTGCTCGCGCGCAACGACTGCCGACCTGCGACACCCGCCGAAGCACGCGAGATCATTGGAATCGCACCTAGGTCGACTGCGACCCACGCTTGATTCGATACGCGCAACGCCTCGCGCCCGCGAGCAAATATTCGGTGCGCTCGACCTCGACGTCGGATCCGAGCAGATCGCGGAACAGCGCGAGTTCGCTCGCACACAGCCCTTGGCACGTTTGCGCCGCCGCGCAGATCGGGCAGTGATTCTCGACGAACAACCAGTCATCACCGTCACGTTCGAGGTGGGCCATGTAACCGTCTTCGGTGCGCACCTTGGCGAGCCGTTCTAGCCGTGTATGCAACCGGCGGGCGTTGCCGAGCGCACCCCGATAGCGCGACTTCAATGCTTCGTCACGATGCGCGATCACGCGCGCTAGCGCAGCTTCGCCCAGTACCGCGCGAATCGCAGCGATCACCTCGACCGTAAGTGCGCCGTGGGTATCGGGGAACAAACGCTGCGCATCGTCGGTAACCCGCCACAACAGTCCCGGTCGACCCACGCCCTGCCGTTCGGTCGTGGCGCTCACCAATCCCTGTTCGAGGAGCACATCGAGATGGCTGCGCACGCCAGGTACGGAGATCCCTAGCGTTCGCGCCAAGCGCGCCGTGACCATGGGACCGCGTGTCTTGAGCGTGTACAACAGACGGTCGCGGGTTCGGTCAGTGGCTATCAACGACTCGACCATGTGCGTTTCCTTTATTGGACGATCTGATTTTATAAGAAATCAGTTCTAAAACGTGCTGGACGTGTCTGCAATTTAGAAAGAGAATGCTTTTCAAATTATGACGACAGTACTTCGCAAATCAAGGAGGCCCGCCATGCACCGACTCGAACACGCCAATCTCAACGTGCACGATGCGCAAACAATCGTACGCTTCATCTGCGCGGCCATACCGGAGTTCCACATCCGCGGCGAAGGCCGCGACGACCGCGGCCGACCATGGTGTCACGTCGGCACCGACGATCACTACCTCGCGCTGACGAGCATTGGCGCGTCTGTCGATCGCGCGCCCTATGGCACCACTGTCGGGCTGAATCATCTCGGTTACGAAGTCGACGATCTGGACGCGTTGGAAGCGCGCATGGCGCGCGCCGGCTTTCGCCCCAATCTGCGCATCGACGACCACCCGGCGCGACGCCGCATCTACTTCCACGATCCGGAAGGCAACGATTGGGAGTTCGTCGAATATGCGAGCACCGACCCGGCCAAGCGCAATGCCTATGACTGAGGATGCCCTCGACCGCGGTCTCGAACGGCTCGCCGACGCCGGCCCCGAACTCGACAACGGGCTTTCGAATCACGCGCCCATGGTGATCGAGGCATTGCACACGCTGGATCGAGATGCCGCGATCGCAAGTTGGGTGGACCGCTATTTACCAGGCACACGCCCATGGCCGGCACCGCAACGGGCGATCGCGGACCTCGACTCGGGGCCGCTAGGTGCACCGCAGCGCGCCACCGACTGGCGTCGGTTCTTTCTGTCTCAGCTCGAGCACACGCCGTGGCGCGCGGTGCTGCAGTCCGCAGTCGATCGACTGGCACCGGGGGCAGTCAGCGACGCCACGCACGGATTGATTCGCGTCGGGCACGCGGTGCGGAGCCTTGCGGAATCGGTAACACCTGCGCGCACACACGAACTCGCCAATGCGCTGGCGGTTTGGGCAAGCACCTATCAGACGCTCGGTGTCGGCACCGGCGACCCTGAATGTCTACCGGCCCTCGAAGCGGTTCAACGGTTGCCGCGCCTGCCTGCAGCGCAGCGACGCAATCATGGCACCATCGTTGCCGCGTTGGCACCACTCGCCGAGTTTCGCGCGTTCGACCGGGTGCGCAATCTGATCGACCCGCGCGAATCGCCAGCGACGTTGGCGGAAGCTTGTGCGCAGCTCTACCTCGCCAACGCCCGCGACCCGCTCACGTGCATCGTGTTCATCCATGGCGTCACCAGCATGACCGCGATCGACCATCTCTGGCCGCACCTCGAAGCTGACGCTCGCACCATCCTCTCGAGCTATGGCTGGCAAGCGGCCGCCGCACTGTACGCGGCGTACGGCACGGCCGCGCCCACCGCGACCGACCGGGCGGTCACCGTCACGCCGGCGGCGCTCGTCGACGCCGCCGTCGAGCACGGCGACGAGCATGTGATCAAGCTCACCGAAGCGTGCATGCACCAATATCGCCGCCGACCGAGCGCCGTTTTTCTGGCGGTGGTGCAACATGCACTCGGCACCTTGCGGCCGGTTCGTTAGGCGCGCCGAAGCTTTGCATTTACGAATGATTCTCATTTATGCTTCCAGTCTCGCTTGGAGGCACCGTGCTCGTCTGTCACTGCAACCGGGTCACATTCGACGATCTGCGCACGGCGCTTGCGGACGAACCCACCGACGTCGAAGGCGTGCGGCACCGACTGGGCATTGGTGCAGGCTGCGGCGGCTGTCGCGACTATGCGAACGCACTGGTCGAACACTTCAGCCAGGCAAGCGTCCAAGGCCACCGCGCGGACAAGTCCGCGGCGGCGTGACCGGCACCGGCTCAGCGCGCGAGTTCCGCCTTCACAACCTGCACTCGGCTGTCGCGCAGTACGCCTCGATTGGGTAGCCGCACCAACGTTCTCGCGCCCGCGGGCAATGCGTCGAGTCGTCGTTCGAGCCGCTC
>QJXZ01000161.1 GCA_003248125.1 Gammaproteobacteria bacterium
ACGACATGGCATGCCTGATGATCACGCGAGGCTTGCCGTGAACCGTAGTGCGACAGCGGGCCGCATCCTAGTCGCGGAACACGATGGTGTGTATTTGATGAAGTTCGTCGGCGATGTGCGCTTGACGTTGTGCGCTGCGGTCGACCAATTCCTCGACACCATGCTTTCAGATCCGAAGTTTCGTTCGGTCGTCATCGATTTGACAGGCGCCGATGGCATCGACAGCACGTCGCTGGGCGTACTGGCTAAGTTATCCATTCGAACGCAAGAGCGGTTCGGGTTCCGGCCGACGCTGGTATCGACGCGCACGGACGTCACCCGCGTTCTGCGTAGCATGGGGTTCGATGATGTGTTCCACATCGTCGAGCAGCCGCTCGAATCGAAAGAGCAATTCGGTGAGCTTCCGCCATGTGACTGCAGCGAGGAAGAATTACGCGAGCGTGTACTCGAAGCGCACAAGGTGCTCATGTCCTTGAGCGAAGCGAATCGCGAAGCGTTCCAGGATTTGGTCGAAACACTGGAGGCGGCAATCCGCTGAGCTAGCCGTCTGCCTTGGCCGCGAGCTTCGCAGCAATGAAATCGTCGTGCGACAGGTGCAGCAGGTCTGCAATCCGGCGTATGGTGTATTCCTCGTGGCGGTCGATACGCGTATCCGCGAGCGCAAGGCGCCAGCAAGCGATCAACAGCGTCTGTTTCTCGTCAGGCGTCAATGCGTCATTGACGGCGCGTGTGTGGGGATACATCGAAATGCTGCGGCCATGCTCGCGGCGCGCGGCGGTAACAATTGCAGCTGCCTGCTTGGCGCCGAGGTCGAAGATTTCTTCCAGCGCGCGACGCGTGCTCTCCAGTTCCTCTTCGACGATGTCTTGATCGGACCACGCGATCTCCAGGAGCAACATCGCGGCCGCAGTGGCCACCAATTGTTCCGGGGCACGTGGTTCCGCGACGGCATCGCCGAGTGCGGTGTGCAGGATCGACTTCAGGCGCTCGAACATGTCGCCAAGTTTGGCATTACTCGCCCCGCTGCGGCGAGCAGTACCTCGGATCCCGCGCCTGCGCGATGACCATGCTCGGCGAGGTGGCGGCGAAAGGCCCGTGCGCCAGGGCACCCGTTGAACAGCCCATGCACGTGACGGGTGACGTCGTGTAAGCGACCGCCGTTCGCCACATGAGCATCGATGTAGGGCACCAAGGCCACTACGATCAGTCGCCGGTCGCTCGGCGGTGTGGTCCCGAACAACGATGCATCCAGCGCCGCGAGCAGCCATGGATTTTGATACGCCGCGCGGCCAATCATCACGCCATCGAGCGCTTCGAGGTGGGGGCGAACCGCCGCCACGGAATCGAGCCCGCCATTCAGTACGATCGCCAGGTCCGGGAACGCACCCTTCAGTCGGTGCACGCGCTCATAATCGAGCGGTGGAATGGATCGATTCTGCGCTGGCGTCATACCCTTCAAGATCGCTTTGCGAGCATGCACTACGACCGTGCGTACGCCTGCATCCGCGGCAGCGGCCACCAGCCGCGCGAGAAATTCGAAGTTATCGTCGCGGTCGATGCCGAGCCGGCATTTGATCGTCACCGGCACGTCCGCGGCGGCCACCATCGCGCGCAGACAATCGGCAACCAACTGCGGCTCAGCCATCAGGCAGGCGCCAATACGACCGGCTTGAACGCGATCCGACGGACAGCCGAGGTTTAGGTTGATCTCGTCGAAGCCCGCTTCGGCGCCAAATCGGGCGCAGGTTGCCAGCGCTTGTGGATCACACCCACCGAGTTGGAGTGCGACCGGGTGCTCGGCGCCAGTGTGGGCAAGCAGACGATCGCGCGGCCCGTGGATCAGCGCGCCCGTGGTCACCATCTCGGTGTAGAGGCGTGCGTTCGGAGCAAGCAGCCGATGGATGTAGCGGCAGTGTCTGTCGGTCCACTCCATCATCGGCGCCACACAGAGCCGATGTGACGTGGCCGCGTTTGCACGCGCCATCGCGGTCACCGCCCTCTCGGGTCGAACCAATTGCCCAGGTGCGCCGCCGCCAACAGCACGACGCCGATCAGGGTCGCGAGTTCCTCGTCTGCTCGTTGCAGGCCGCCCGCGACGCCGAGTGTCATCAGGCCGAGGCCGGCGGCGCCGAGTGAGAGCCATGCCCAAGTCCTCGCCCGGCGCGCGCCGCGACCGAGCGCAAAGGCGCTCACGGGGGCCGCCGTTGCCAGCAGCACCGCGTGTACGACGTCGCCCGTGTCGTGCGGCAACAGGGCGTCGAGCGCCGGAATCGCGAGCGTGGCGAGCGGCAGCAGCAGGCAGTGCGCGAGGCAAAGGCCGGACAAGGCCACACCCACCGAATCGAGGTGCGCGTGCGGGTGTCGATGTTCGTGGATACGGGTGTTCAAATCCGGCACCAGCGAAGCCGAAAACGCGCGATGTTACATTGTTACAGGCGTTGCCGTCAGCCTTGCGTGTGAGCGCTGAAGGCTCAGCGGCGCGGCGCGTTGGCCTCGTCGAACATCTTGATCAAGAAGCCACGGATGGCCGCTTCTGCTTCGTCGCGGGGCATGAGCTTGCGCTCGTCCATCAAGCGCGCCATGTCCTTCACGCTACGACGACCATCGATCATGGCCATGACGAATGCATAGATGCGGGTCGTCATTGCCTGCAGCTTGAAAGATTCCAACAGTGGTACCGGGGCATTGCCTAGCGTGAGCCAATCGGGCAGCGCGACGTGGCGAGGCGGAGACGGCACGTCCCTCACCTTGGTTGCGCCAATGGCCACGACGCGCTCAACGCGGCCGTGGCGGCTCGCGGGCGACTGCAGATAGGGGATCTCCGCCTCGGTGACGGTTACCACATCGAAGCCGGATTCGCGAATGCAATCTTCCACCTCCGGCAGTGAGCGGCGCTCGAGGGGGTCGGCGTGCTCGAATGCGAGCGAACCGAAGATCACCCACCGTCCGTTGGTGGCCAGCAGTCGATTGATGCGTCGAGCGAGTGTGGCCAGGTCCTCGCTCACGACGTCGACGAACCAGGGCGTGACGACGACGGTGAACTGCGCCGCGTGAAACGGCGCCCGCAGCGCATCGGCCAGCACGAAGTGCAGATTGTCCGCTTGCTGCTCTACGCGTAGTCGCCGTTCCACCGCGACATCGTCGACCGTGCGTGGTGCGAGCGGGAACTCCCATTGTGTAATCGCCGCACCGGCATTGATGCGAGCCGCCACCAACAGCAGCGGATTGAAGTCGAGCGCAACGACCGTGGTCTGCGGTCGCGCGCATGCGATGTCGTATGCCAATCGGCCGGCGCCTGCGCCCTGCACGAGCAGCGGCCCATCGGGTACATTGGTCATCGCGCCGTGCACCAGTGCGATCGACGCCCGATTCTCATCGGTACCCCACGCCCAATCACGATGCAGGTTGGCTTGATACGACATGAGGCCTTGGCTCGGTGGCAGGCGGGTCCTGAGCGCAAGATGTGCCGCTAGCGGTGCCTCGAGATTGGGCGGTCTAATCGGTGCCATGAGATCCGTGACTGCGGCGTGTTGACCCTGGTAGCCGCGCAGCAGTAGCGACAGCCGTCGGTGAGCGGTCGAGCCGCGCTCGCAGCGTGCGATGGCACTTTGTACGTCGGCCGCGCGTCGAACCAAGTCGGCCAGCTCAGCGTCGATGCGCACTCGCCATTCGCCCAGCGTGGCGTGCGGTTCAGCGAACAACCACGGTACGCGGCCGACCGAGGGGAACTGCATGGTGCAGGCGGGGCAGCTGAGTCGTTCCTCGTCGAGCTGCAAGCGGCCGTCGCATCGCGGACACGCGAGTAAGTGCGCGATGGGCGCTGGTGAGTCGTTGCCGTCGGTCATCCGACCATCCTTTGTCGGAGCATTCGTCAGCCGACCATGCTAACCGCGCGTCGT
>QJXZ01000154.1 GCA_003248125.1 Gammaproteobacteria bacterium
CGGCGGCCGCTATCTGGTGGTGGGATTCGCGAGCGGCACGATCCCGAAGATCGCGCTCAATCTGCCGTTGCTCAAGCGCTGCTCGATCGTCGGCGTCGATTGGGGCGGCGAAGCGCGTGCCAACCCGCGCATCAACGATGATCTGATGCGGACGCTGCTCGACTGGTTTGCAGACGGCAGACTCAACGTCGCACCGCTGACCGAGCGTAATTTCACCGACTTCGCGCAGGCATTCGAGGACCAGCTCGGCGGGCGTGTGATTGGCAAACTCGTGTTGACCCGTTGACGGCATTCGCCGCGGTCCGTGCCGCGCGCCCGAAGTTGAGAGCAAACTGTTGAATCCGCCAGCGGCCGCCACAGCCGATCTGGTATATAACGACACCGTTGCGTGCTGAGCCAACGGAGAGACTGAACGTGTCCCGCGCCCAACTCATCGAACTCGCCCGCAGAGATTTGGCCCATGGCCGAGCCCGGACCATGGATCTCGCCGAGGACGTCTACCGCGTTCCGATCGAGCACTACTACGACCGCGGTCGATGGGAAGCCGAGCTCAGAAAGATTTTCCGGCGCATACCCCTAATGCTCGCGGCGTCCGCCGAAGTGCCGACTGTCGGCGACTACAAGGCCATGACGGCGGCCGACGTTCAGGTGCTGATCACGCGCACCAAGTCTGGCGAGATCAAGGCGTTCGTGAACATGTGCAGCCACCGCGGCGCCAAATTGGTGGAAGACGGCACCGGTAACGCGCACCGGTTCACGTGTCCCTATCATGCCTGGAGCTACAACCCGGATGGCGATCTGATCGGCGTTTACTCGCCGAACGACTTTGGTGCGATCGACAAGCGTTGCTACGGCTTGACTGAGCTGCCGGCACTCGAGCGCGCTGGCTTGATTTGGGTAACGCTCGACCAAGAATCAAAACTGGACATTGCGCAATTTCTGTCTGGCTACGACGAGCTGCTCGCACAGTTCGGTTTCGAACGTTGGCATCACCAGCATACGCAGACCGTGCAGGGACCGAACTGGAAAGTCGCTTACGACGGTTATCTCGACTACTACCACCTACCGATCTTGCATCGCAATTCGTTCGGTACCGAGATCGGCAACAAGGCCAACTACTACAGCTGGGGACCGCACACACACCTCGGACGGCCGGACGAAGCCTTCGCCCCCTACGAGCACTTGCCGGACGACCAATGGCCCATCGAAAAGCTGGTCTCGGGTGTATGGACGATCTTTCCGCACATTTCGATTGCGAGCTTTACGGGCGGTGGCCGCTCGGTGATGATCTCGCAGCTGTTTCCTGGCGATTCGCCCGAGACGTCGTACACGAACCAGATCTTCTTGATGGAGAAGGTACCCAACACTGAAGAACTCGAGCGCGATGCCAAGGCGCAATTCGAATTCCTGAAGCACGTCGTGCAGAACGAAGACTACGCGACTGGCATCGCCCTGCAGAAGAACTTGCACGTCGGTGCCAAAACGCACGTGTTGTTCGGCAAGAACGAGGGTGGCGGCCAGCGCTTCCACCGCTGGGTGGATGCGATCTTGGAAGCATCCGACGAGGAACTGCCGAAATTGTTCTCGACCCCGAGTAACGAGCGATCGACCGGATGAGCACATCACCCGAGCCGGTTCACTACATGGCGCGTAGCCGCGCCTATTACGAGGCTCAGGGGTATGAACGGCCGTATGTTTGGGCGCACTTCGACGACGTGCCGTTCACGCGCTTGCGCAAACCGCTGCCGGATTTGCGGCTCGCGCTCATCACCACCGCTGCACTCTACCCGCGACGCGCGTCCGACCAACGGGAGGTCGCGTGGGGCTCGACGATCGATGCACCAGAGGTGCTCTACGGCGGCGACCTGTTCTGGGACAAGGAAGCCACGCACCTAGAAGACCTCAACTCCTTTTTTCCGATCGACCATTTACGTCGCGCAGTCGACGAAGGACGTATCGGTGCACTAGCGCCGCGCTTCTACTGTGTGCCCACCTCATACAGCCAGAGGCAGACACTCGAGCAGGACGCGCCACGAGTCATCGGGCTGTGCAAAGCGGATGCGGTAGACATCGCGCTGCTCGTACCGCTCTGACCGGTCTGCCATCAGACCGTGAGTCTGATCGCACGTGAGCTAGAGGCGGCCGGCATTGCCACCGTCATCCTCGGTTCGGCACTCGACATCGTCGAGCACTGCGGCGTGCCGCGGTTCGTGTTCACCGACTTTCCACTCGGCAATCCATGCGGCCGGCCTTGGGATCGCGACATGCAATGGCAGATCGTTTCGACCGCCCTCGATCTGCTGGCGACGGCGACACAGCCACGGACGACCGTAAGGACACCTTACCGTTGGCAAAGCAACACGTGGCGGACGCGCTTCATGGAAGTGCGCGACGACAATCGCGCGTGGCTAGCGGAACAAGGCGCTACACGGCGCGCGACCCAAGCCCATAGGCGCGAAACCCCATAGGCTGACCCGCGACGGCGAGCCACGGCCAACGAGATGACCCAGCCTGCGAAGCTCGTACGAATGCAGTAGAGTGAAGTCGATCTGCGGACCGCCCGCAGCTCACGAGATGAGGGGGAGCCATGGACTTCGAACCGACCGACAAGGTGCTGGAACTGCGAGCCCGCGTCGATACCTTCATGTCCGAGCACATCTTTCCGCGCGAGCTCGCGTTCGGCCACTGGGTGCAAGATCCCGACAACCGATGGACGTATCCGCCGTGGTTCGAGGATTTGAAGTCGAAGGCCAAGGCAGCCGGCATTTGGAATTGGTTCCTGCCGAAAGACTACGAGGAGTTCAGCCCCGGGCTCACCAACCTCGAGTTTGCGCCGCTCATGGAGCGCTTTTGCCAGGTGCCCTGGGCACAAGAAGTGTTCAACTGCTCGGCCCCGGACCGCGGCAACATGGAGGTGCTGGCGCGATTCGGCAACGAAACGCAGCAACAGCGCTGGCTGATGCCGCTCTTGAACGGTGAGATCCGCTCGGCGTTTTCGATGACCGAACCCGCGGTTGCTTCGTCCGATGCATCCAACTTGGAGACGACCATCGTGCGCGACGGCGACGACTACGTCATCAACGGTCGCAAGTGGTTCACGTCCAACGCCTTCAACCCGCTCTGCAAGGTATTCGTGGTGATGGGAAAATCCAATCCCGATGCGCCCCGTCACCAGCAGTTCTCGATGGTCCTGGTGCCGAAAGACACGCCGGGCGTCGTGCTGGAGCGTGCAGTACCCGTGTTCGGCAGTGTGCACTCACCCGGCGGTCATGCCCAAGTGCTGTACGACAACGTGCGCGTGCCGGCCGAAAACCTGATCGCCGGCGAAGGCAAAGGCTTCGAGATCGCCCAAGGCCGGCTGGGCCCGGGCCGGTTCCAATACGCCATGATGTTCGTCGGCATGGCCCAGCGCTGCCTCGATCTCATGTGCCGGCGCGTCGACGAGCGCGTGGCGTTCGGCGAGAAGCTGGCCGACAAGACCAGCATTCAACACGACATCGCGCGCTCGCGCTGCGAGATCGAGCAATGCCGGCTGCTGGTGTTGGCCGCCGCCGACAAGATGGACAAGTTCGGACCGAAGGGCGCCCGTGACTACATCTCCATGGTGAAGGTCGTCGCACCGAACATGTGCCAAGCAGTCACCGATCGGGCAATGCAGGCATTTGGCGGCATGGGCGTGACCTCCGATACGCCGATCGCGCGGATCTTCGAGACGGCGCGCGTGTGCCGCATCGCCGATGGTCCCGACGAGGTGCACATGTCGCAGCTAGGGCGACGCACCATACGCGACGCGTTGTAGCTACGCAGCGGATCTCGTTGCCCTAGGGCTCCGGAACCAGACGCACGATCTGGCTGCCGCTCGCGTGCTCGCGCAACAGATAGACGAGGCGTTCGGCCGACGAGCACCAACAGGACGAGGCCGATGATCTAGAGTACTCTGGCGACTCGCACTGACGACACTCAGCGCGGGTCTAGCCGCAGGAAGCGGCTCGGCGCGAAGCCGCACATGAGCCGCAGCACGAATCCCATGGTGTACGCATCCGCCACTCGCTCGAGCTCACCACCCTGGATGGGTACCGCCCTGTATTCACGACTTTCACCATTCACCGTGACCTCGACCGTGGGATTTTCGAGCGCCCGACGGTACCAACCCCGCAGCCAATGGTTCGACGACACGTATAGCTTTCCGTCGAGGCGGAAGCCAGCGAGCATGCGCGCCGATGGGCGTCCGTCGGGGTCGGTAGTCGTGAGCCGTACGCCACCCGTCATGTCGGGCTGCAGATAGCCGACCGCGGATTCCAACACCGCAACCAATCCCACATACACGAGCGCCAGCACACCGAGGATCTTCAACATCTTCATCTCGAGGACTCCATGCAAGCCGTCATTCGATGCTGTTCGCGTCGCTCTTGTGTGCGGGTGCTAGCGTTCGCGTCGCGCCGCTTCGAATTGCTGCTGGACCCGGTTCATGCCGCTCACCCAGCGTTCGATATCGCTGGTCTTGTTGGTCATCCACTTCTGTGCGAGTGGATCGGTGAGGATCAGGAAGCGCTCTTGCTCGATCGCATCCACGACCATTTGCGCAACTTCCTCGGGCTCCTTGATGGGCCCCGCCGTGCGGAG
>QJXZ01000104.1 GCA_003248125.1 Gammaproteobacteria bacterium
GCCTTCGAGCTTGCGGTCGAGCCGCGCCTCCACCTCCATGCGGGCGATGAAACGCTGGTATTCCGACAAGCGAAATTTGGCCTGACGCTCTGCCAACGATATCGCCTGGGCCTGCCGGAAGTTGTTGGTGAGCACGAGTGCCGCCACATCGTCGGTCATCGATGCCAGCAACGAATTGCGCTGCTTGCGCGTCATGTCTCCGTCGGCAACCAGATGATTGAGCAAGATCTTGAGATTTACCTCGTGATCCGAACAGTCGACACCACCCGCGTTGTCGATGAAGTCGGTGTTCACGGCGCCGCCTCGCAACGCAAACTCGACGCGCCCGCGCTGCGACATGCCGAGATTGCCGCCCTCTCCGAATGCCTTCGCCCGCAGCTCGCACGCATCCACACGCACATGATCGTTGGCCTTGTCACCAATGTCGGCATCGGTCTCGGTGCTCGCCTTCACATACGTGCCGATACCGCCGTTCCAGATCAAGTCGACCGGCGCCTTGAGCAACTCGTGGATGAGCTCGTCCGGTGACAATGCGTCACGCGCGATGCCGAACCGCGCCTTTGCTTCGGCAGACAGCCGAATCGACTTCTGCACTCTCGAGTACACGCCGCCGCCGCGCGAGATGAGCGCGGCGTCATAGTCCGCCCAAGTCGACCGGCTGAGCGCGAACAGCCTGCGTCGCTCGGCGAAGCTCTTCGCGGGGTCGGGGTTGGGATCGAGGAATACGTGCAGATGGTTGAACGCCGCGACCAGCGAAACGCTCTCCGACTGCAGCAACCCGTTGCCGAACACGTCGCCCGACATATCGCCAATGCCTAGGATCGTGATCGGATCACGTTGTACGTCGATGCCGCGCTCGGCAAAGTGCCGTTGCACCGAGATCCAACCACCACGCGCCGTGATGCCGATCCTCTTGTGGTCGTAGCCGTTCGAGCCGCCGGACGCGAAAGCATCGTCCAGCCAAAACGCATACTGCGCCGCGACATCGTTGGCAATGTCCGAAAAGGTCGCGGTGCCTTTGTCGGCGGCCACGACCAGGTACGGATCATCGCCGTCGTAGCGGCGCACGTTCGGTGGCGGTGTGACCTCGCCGGCAACGATGTTGTCGCTGACGTCCAACAAGCCACTGATGAACTGCCGATAGCATGTCTCGCCTTCACGCAGAAACGTGTCGCGATCCGCGGGTGGACGACGGACGACGAAGCCTCCTTTGGCGCCGGTCGGCACGATGACGGCATTCTTCACGACCTGTGCCTTGACGAGACCCAACACCTCGGTGCGGTAGTCCTCGTGGCGATCCGACCAACGCAGCCCACCGCGTGCAATCGGACCCGCTCGCAGATGCACGCCTTCCACCTTCGGCGAGAATACGAAGATCTCGAACTTCGGCACCGGTGCAGGCATCGCTGTGATCGACGCCGGCGCGATCTTGAAGCAGAGCTGAGGCTTTGGCTCGCCATTGGCATCGCGCTGGAAATAGTTGGTGCGCAGCGTCGCGTCCATCAGCTCGACGAACCTGCGCAAGATTCGGTCTTCGTTCAGGAGCGCCACACCTTCGAGCAGTGTCAGAATCTGTGTGCGAACAGACTGCGCCTCGTCATCGCGCGGGTGCGCTGGATCGAAACGGGCAAGAAAAAAGTCGACCAGTTTTGCCGCGATCGCCGGATGGTTCGCCAAGGTGTCGGCGATGAATTCCTGACTGAAGCCGAATCGAATCTGCTTCATGTAGCGCGAGTACGCGCGCAGTAACGTCACTTCGCGCCAACCGAGCTTGGCACTCAAAATCAATCGGTTGAAGGAGTCGTTGTCGTTCTCGGTGTTCCACGTGCGGATGAAAGCCTGCTCGAATCGATCGCCGACCTCGACCAGATCGAGCGGCCGCTCGAGCTCTAGGCGATAGTCGTGAATCGACACCACCCGGTCGGAGGCATTGATGAGGTACGGATGCTCCGTGATCACCCGGACACCCATGTTCTCGAGCATCGGCAGGATGTCGGATAGCGGCAGCGGCGTTCCCGCATGGAACACCTTCAGGCGCGCGGTATCGTCCGACTCCTCGGGGCTGCGGTGCAGGCGCATGTTGATGCGGGCGCCGTCCGAGATCTGCTCCATGTCGGCGATGTCGGATACTGCGGCGCGCGCCACGAACCACTCGCGGTATCCGGCCGGAAACGCATCGACGTAGCGATCGGCCAAGCGGCGCGCCTCGGTCTCGCCATGCTGCTCGATGAGCGCTTGGCGCACCTCCTGTGCCCAGTCGCGGGTGAGCTCGACGATTCGCTGCTGTAGATCGTCGATGTCGACGTTGGCTGCGGTGCCGGCCGGCACGCGCACCGTGAAGTGCAAGCGCACGAGGATCGATTCGGAGAAGTAGGCGTCGTACGGCGCATCCTCGGCTTCCAGCGTCTGCATCAACAGCTTCTGAATGCGCACCCTGAGCTGCGTGTTGAACAGCTCGCGCGGCAAGAACACGAAGCAGTGGTAGAAGAGACCGTAGCGGTCTTTGCGGAGAAAGACGCGGGTACGTCGTCGTTCGTGGATGTACGTGATCGCCATCACCGTGGCGAACAGCTCGTCCCACGTGCTCTGAAACAGCTCGTCGCGCGGGAAACTCGACAACACCTGATTCAAGACTTTGCCGTCGAATCCGCTGGAATCGAGCGCGGAACGCTCCTTGATCCGCGCGACCTTTTCCCGTAACACCGGAATGTTCTCGGGGCGCTCCGTATACACCGGCGAAGTGTAGTGGCCGAGAAATCCGTACTCGCCGATCACCTTGCCTTCCGCATCGAAGCGCTTCACCGCGATGTAGTCGGGGTAGGCGGGTCGATGCACCTGCGAGCGCGTCCCCGACTTCGAGAATGCCAACAGCTTTGGCTCCAGAATGAACGCTCGTGTCTGTGCCGGCTGATCCGCCAGTTGTCGCTCGGTCGCGGAATCTCGATTGCGCAGAATGCCGAGTGCCGAATCCGGCACTTGTCGAATGACACCATCGCTGTAGTCGAACTCGCGATAGCCAAGGAAAGTGAAGCGGTTCTTCCCGAGCCAATCGAGAAACGCAATGCCTTCTTCGACTTCAGCTTCCGGCAGTGGCGGCGGCGCCGCGTGCAGATCCGCCACGATGCTCGCGAGCCGTTCCTTCATCGCCCCGAAGTCACCGACCACGGCGCGCACGTCCTTGAGAATGGCTGCGAGCCGCGCCGCCAAACCCTGCAACCGCTCGTCTTCGAGACGGTCGATTTGCGCACAAATCAACACTTCCGGCTTCGCCTCTGCCGCGTCGCGATCGATGCGCTGCAAGCTGCCGGAAGAATCGCGAACGACGTGGAACACGACGTTCTGTAGGTGATGCGTTACCAGACCATGCCGCGACAACTCCATCAGCACCGAGTCGGTGATGAACGGCATGTCCGGGTGGGCGATCAACACGACCGTGTGCTTCGAAGCCCAGCCGTCGCGCTCGAATTCCGGATTCAGTACCTCGATGTCGACAGCGTCGCTGGCCCGGACGCGAAAATGCTTGAGCGAGGCGATGGTGACGCTGGCAGCATCGCTCGGCTCCCACTCGGTGAGGTCCTCGTCCGGTACGCGGGACCAGAACTGACGAGCAAACGTTGCCGCGAGACTATGTTCGTCTCTCAGCTCGTCGAGTAACGCCACCAAGAACGAAGACTTCTTCTGCACCGAGCGAGATCCCTATCTCCCGACCGTGTGATTCAGTATAAACACGAAAACCAATGCGGCCGCTGAATTGCTCGGCTATCGACACGGATTCCATGCTGGTAACTTGGCAGACGTGCTCAAGCACACCGTTCTGTGCGCGGTATTGGATGCGGTCCGTGCCAAAGCTTCACCCGTCTGCTACATCGACACCCACGCCGGTCCAGGCATCTACGACCTTCGCGACGAACGCTTCGCCGGTAAGGAATTCGAATCCGGCATCGGACGTTTGTGGCCGCAGCGCGATAGCACGGCGGCGCCGGAGATTCAGCTCTATCTGCGAACCGTTGCGTCCGAGAACAGGGGTACGCTCCGCCACTACCCCGGATCCTGCGCGATCGCCGCGCGGTTGCTCGAGCCGCCGCACCGCCTGGTGTTTTGCGAGCAACACGCGTCCGAGCACGCGGCCCTCGCGCGCCGATTCGCTCGGCAACGCAACGTACGGATCGTAGAAGGCGACGGCTACGCGGAGCTCAAACGCTCGCTGCCAACCGCGGAGTCGCGCGCGATCGTTCTCATCGATCCAGCCTACGAACGGCGTGACGAACAGCACCGCGTGATCGACGGCCTGCAGCGCGCGCTGGAACGCATGCGTCATGCGGTGTATCTGGTCTGGTATCCCCTCACCGGCAAACATGATTCGAGCGCCCTGTTGCGGGCGTTACTGCGCATCGAGCCACCGAAGACGCTCAAGCTCGAGCTCCGGCCTCGCACTTCGGCCGCACCCGGCGCAATTGCATCCGGCATACTGGTGCTCAACCCACCATTTCGCACCATCGAGCCACTACGGACGCTGTTGCCCTATCTGCAATCGCATCTGGCGCCAGGCGGAACACATTCCGTGGATTGGCTGGTGGCTGAGTGACTGCTACGACTGAGCAAAGAGGTAGTCGAGCAGAAAGTAGAAGACGACCGCGAGGCCCGCACCCGCCGGCAGCGTGATCACCCACGACATGAAAATGGTGCGGATCACGCCGAGGTTGAGGGCACCAATGCCCCGCGCGAGCCCGACGCCGAGCACCGCCCCCACCAACGTATGTGTAGTCGATATCGGTAATCCCGTCGCGCTCGCGATCACGACCGTCGCTGCCGCCGCCAACGTCGCTGCAAAGCCACGACTGGCCGTCAGCTCGGTAATCTGCGTGCCCACAGTCGCAATGACCCGTCGGCCGAACGTGGCGAGCCCTAACACGATACCCACCGCACCGAGCAGCAACACCCAAGACGGAACCGGCGACTTCGACTGCACCTCGCTGGTGTTGATGATGCCTACCACCGCCGCCACCGGACCGATGGCATTGGCCACGTCGTTCGAGCCATGCGCGAACGCCATCGCGCACGCTGTGACGATCATGAGCACGCCGAAGATCCGTTCGACGTTGCTGAACGACAATCCCAATCGGCCACTGCCCGCTGTGGCCACGACCGGCACGCGCGCGACCGCGACGCGACCCGCGATCATCACTGCCGTTGCGAACACCAGCGTGTACAACAGCGCCTGCTGCGGCGTGAGGTGCAGGCCGACATGGCGCAGACCCTTCATGAACGTGACCAATCCAATGACGGCCGCAGTCAGGAATATGTATAAGGGCACGTACTTGCGCGCGCGCGCTTCGGCATCTCCGTGCTCGAAGATGAGCCGTTGCACGGACACGAACAGCACGTAGGAGACGATACCTGCGAGCACCGGCGACACCACCCAGCTGGACACGATGCGTCCCATCTCGTCCCAGTGAACGGAATCGAATCCCACGCCGACTACGGCAAAACCCACGATCGCGCCGACGATGGAATGGGTGGTCGAAACGGGCCACCCGAAGTGCGACGCGACGGTGAGCCACACGGCAGCAGCGAGCAGCGACGCCAACATACCGAGCACGAGCACGTTTGGCCGATCGGCCAACAACTCGGCGTCGATGATGCCGCTCCTGATGGTGGAGGTGACCTCGCCACCCGCGAGGAATGCACCCAGGAACTCGAATACCGCAGCGATGAGGATGGCCTGGCCGACGGTGACGGCACCGGAGCCGACCGAGGTCGCCATGGCGTTGGCGACATCGTTGGCGCCGATCCCCCACGCCATGTACAGACCAAAGGCGATCGCCAGCAGCATGACGATGGTCACGAATTCCACGTGCTTCCCCCGAGTCCCCGTTTGTCGTTCGCTCGCTTATTTCGCGAGTAGTACTTCCAAGCGATGACCGATGTGCTGGGCAATGTCCGCCAGCTGCTCGATCCAGTCGATCAGTCGATACAAGAAAATCACGTGCACCGCAGGTAAATCCGCTTCGATGCGAAATAGGCCGGCACGCACCTCGACTTCGAGCCGGTCTGCGCGGCCTTCCGTCGAGTCGAGCAATTGAATCATCTCCCTCACCCGCTCTGCCTCGACGCCGCCAAATCCGGTTTCCAAGAGTTCGTCGAGCTCGGCAACCACGGCAAGCGCCTGACTGCAGGCCTCGAGCGCCGCTTCGGCCATTTCGCGAACCGGCTTCACCAAGGGCTCCGGAAACTGTATGCGCCGGCCCAGCATCAGCCCGGCGATGTCCTTGGCCTTTTTGGCGAGATCGTCCTGCCGCACCAACAGCTCGAGCAGATCCGGGCGCGAGACGGGCAAGAAGAATCCTCGCGGCAGATGCGTGCGAATTTCCCGCTTGATTTCGTCGGCCTCGCCGGCGAGCACGTGGATGCGACGCTGGGTTTCGGCGACCGCCTGCCAATCCCCAGCCGCCGATTGATCGAGGAGCTCGAGCACCATCGATGCGCAGCGGTGACACGTCTCCATGTGCCGCTGCAAGGGTTTGAACGGCGAGCGGCCGAATATCGACTGAAAGTAGTTACCCGGCATACATCATCCGGCTCGAGTGATCACGCATGCTAATGAATGCATGCCCGATTGGCCACGGCGTCGCAGCGACGCCGTGGCCCGCTCTGTCACCACCGGTAGGCAGCAGTGACGCCCATCCACCGCGGCCGGCCGTAGCCGAGCTGGTTGTAGCCGAACGACGCCGTGAAGTCGAAGGTGTAGACGAGATACTCCTCTTCGAACACGTTGTTCACCCAGCCGGTGACGGTCCACTTGTCGTCGGGTGAGTTGTACACGAGCTTGGCGTTCCAGACCGAGTACGCGTCACTCTCCGATATCGGATGGTTCTGAATGTCGAAGTACTGCTCGGTCTGATAGAAGCCATCCCATTGCGCAGCGACGCTACCGCCATTGGCGAGCGGCCATGTGTAGCGGAGCACGGTATTCAGCTGCAGTTCCGGTGCCAGCACCATGTCGCGATCGCGCACGTCACCGCCAGGGTTCCCCGCGTTCCCCGCAC
This sequence comes from Gammaproteobacteria bacterium, assembly GCA_003248125.1. Taxonomy (GTDB): domain Bacteria; phylum Pseudomonadota; class Gammaproteobacteria; order Pseudomonadales; family Azotimanducaceae; genus SZUA-521. Next base: position 7,047 of record QJXZ01000104.1, read on the forward strand.
TCTTGATGTCTTCGGCTTCGGCTTCGTGGATCCAGCCGAGGCCAAAGAGCGCTTCGAAATTGTCCGTTGGCGCGATGGACAACTCGAGCTCGGCACCGTTCACCGTCGCATCGGTGTTGAATATGATCTGCCCGAGATTGGCGAACGCGAAAGCCTGGAAATCTTTGTAGTCATAGTAGTAGGCGGATGCGTTGAAGCGCGCGCGCCCATCCCAGAACGTGCTCTTGAGGCCCACCTCGTAGCTCGTGAGTTCCTCTTCGTCGACCGGCACTTGCGCGGGCGTCACCGCGTTGAACAAGCCATTCTCGTCGAGCA
>QJXZ01000330.1 GCA_003248125.1 Gammaproteobacteria bacterium
ACCGAGGGGCAGGATCTCATTGCCGACTATCGCTATGTGAGTCTCAGCCTGGGGCCTCATCCACTCGCACTGCTGCGCGATCATGCGGCGCTAGCGGGTTGTCGGACCGCGGCAGAGCTCACCCGCTACCGGCACGGACAATTCGTCAAGATCGCTGGCCTCGTCACCTGCCGGCAGCGACCGAGTTCCGCTTCCGGGGTCGTATTTCTCACGCTCGAAGATGAAACCGGCAATGCCAATGTGGTGGTCTGGACGTCGATTCTCGAGCGCTATCGAAGCACGCTATTGCAGAGCGAGCTACTCCTCATCAAAGGCACGGTGGAACGCGAAGGAGAAGTGATTCACGTGGTGGCGGGGCACGTCATGGATCGCTCGGAGCTGCTTGCGCAACTCGGTGAGCGCGCGAGTGACGCACCAATCGTGAAGTCCCGCGATTTTCACTAGTAGGTGCGCAACCTCGCCCGTCAAGAGGCGCGCTTACGCTTACTGCCCGACTCGTCCTTACCGTCCTCGTTGCTACGCATCTCGCGCATCAATTCCTGCAGCAGAATGCGTACCGCGGTTAGCTCTTCCATCATGTTGTGGCCAAGGGTATCGAGGGCACGCTCGAGCGCCGACAGACGCTGCTGCACGTTGGCCTTGTCGAACATCATGCGCGCCATGCTTTCCAGCGGTTGTACTACCGAATCGGCACGCAAGGGCTCAACCTCGGCGCGTCCGCGTTTGGTGGCCGGATCGCCGCTCGAGAACTCCGTCCCGATCTCGCTTGCGACCTTCGCCACCATCGCCCCGTCAATGGCGTGCTGCTCTTCGAGGTAGGTGTACAGCAGGACGCGGTCACAAAGATTGTTGATACGCCGCGGCACTCCGGCCGTGAACTCGAAGATGCGCTCGAAGGCGTCATCGTCGATGCTCGGATCACCCGCCCACGCAACACGCGACAAACGATGCTCGATGTACGTGCGGGTTTCCTCGCCGTTGAGCGGATTCAAATGATAGGTGGCGATCACACGCTGCCTGAGTTGCTCGAAGCCGGGCGAGAGCAGCGTGCCGCGAAACTCTTCCTGCCCCAGCAGGAACACTTGCAGCAATGGCCGGCCTTGGTCGTTGAAGTTGGACAACATGCGCAGCTCTTCGACCGACCGAGTGGGCAGGTTTTGTGCTTCGTCCACGATTAGCAGAACTCGCTTGCCGTCTCGTACGCGCTGCACGAACAGCCGCTCCAGATCACGCAGTACCGTGGCTTTGTTCTGGTTGTCGATCCGCAGTCCGAATTGCGACGCTACCATGCCGAGCAGATCGTCTTCGGCCAGTTGCGTCGTGACGATGGTGGCAACCACGGTTTCCTTGGGATCGAGTTCGGCCAGTAATGCATGCACAAGCGTCGTCTTACCGGTACCGACGTCACCGGTGACTACGATGAAGCCGTCACCTTGAGAAACACCGTATTGGAGGAACGCCAGCGCCCGCTTGTGCTCGCTGCTCGGAAAGAAAAAGCGAACGTCTGGCGAGAGCTGAAATGGCTTACCGGTGAGACCAAAGAATTCCCTGTACACCCACTAACTCCCGCTACCGTAGCCGTAACCATAGCCATAGCCATGGCGATCGGAGGCGCGGCGCGTCACCTTGTTGAGCACGAGACTCACGCCCTCGCAACCCTCGAGCAGCGCAAGTGCTTCGGTAACGCTCGCTTGCGGTGTGCGATCGGCTTCGACCACCACCACGACGTTGCCCGCAAGGCGCGCGAGCGCAGCTGCTTCGGTACTCGCAAGCAGTGGCGGTCCATCGATCAAGACGACCCGACTTGGATCGCTCTCGGCAAGGTGTCGCGTCACTCGCTTGGCGAGTTGACTTGCGAACAGCTCGTCGGTATTGGCGAGCCGCGGACCCGACGGCAGAATCGCGAGATCCGTCAGGTTGGTGCGCAGCACGGCGTCGTCCACGTGATGACCGCCTTCCGCTAGGACGTCGGTAAAACCACGTGTTGGTTCAATTCCGAGCATCCTGCAGACGTCGGCTTTCGCCGGATCGCCGTCCACCAGTAGTACGTGGCGATCCATCTCGCTCGCAATGCTCATCGCGAGATGGATCGACACGAACGTCTTGCCTTCGGCGGGCAGCGCACTGGTGATGACCACCAAATTGCTCGGGTTATTCTGTGTGCCGAGCGTCTCCGCCCTCTGCATGGCCAACAGCAACGGACGCTTGATGCGGCGGAAATCGCTAGCGAGTTCGGAGTTCGGTTCCAGCACACCCACGAAACCGCGTGCGGAAAGCGCATCGAGATCGATCTCGACCCGACCGCCACCGACGAAGGTCTGCGGCGTGGCCGCGACCGGTGCAGTGTCGACGGCTTCGGACGTGGCCATGGCATCGACCGGCTCCATCGCCGGTGCCATAGCTGGCGCCGCCTCGAGCAGGCCGTTCGATGTTGCGGGGGGGCCGACATCCGGCTCCTTGCGTTCCTTCGGTCGGGAACCGATGCTCCCCAGACGCGCTGCGGCGCGCTCGATCGTGCTCATGGCTCACCAATTGATCTGGGCGTGCCGATTCTAGGGCCTCCCTGCGCGCCCGGTGTCACGGCCTTGTAACATGCACCCACGTTGGCTGTGCGCCGATTTACATCCAACCACAAGCTTGTCACAGTGGCGCGCGCGGCGCCTCGGCATAATAGCGCGAAAAAGGGACTCATTCGCATGGCCTTCCCACCCCTCGCCGACGCTCGTCCTGCGGTCGTCGGGCTTGGATACGTAGGGCTTCCACTCGCGGTCGAACTGGGACGCAAGTACCCAACCTGGGGCTTCGACGTCAACTCGCACCGCATCGATGCACTGCGCTGCGGCCAGGATGTCACGCTCGAAGTGACATCGAAGGAACTCACCGCGGCGCAACACCTTCGCTTCACGACCAGTCTAGGTGATATCGAGTCGGCGAATGTCTACATAGTCACAGTGCCGACACCGATCGACGCACACAAGCGACCGGACATGTCGGCATTGCAGGCTGCAAGTCGCAGCATCGGCAGAGTGATCAAACGGGGCGACGTGGTCGTATACGAGTCGACCGTGTATCCCGGTGCTACCGAGGAAGTCTGCATTCCGATCGTCGAGGCCGAGTCTGGCCTCACGTACAACCGCGATTTCTTCGCCGGCTACAGTCCTGAACGTATCAACCCCGGCGACAAGGCACACCGCCTGCCCAACATCGCCAAAGTGACTTCGGGGTCGACGCCCGAGGCCGCGGAGTTCGTGGATGCGCTTTACGCTTCCATCATCACCGCGGGTACGCATCGCGCATCGAGCATACGAGTTGCGGAAGCCGCCAAGGTCATCGAGAACACCCAGCGCGACCTCAACATCGCGCTCGTCAACGAACTCGCGCTCATCTTCGAGCGCCTCGGTATCGACACCGAGGAAGTATTGGCTGCGGCCGGCACGAAGTGGAACTTCTTACCGTTTCGACCCGGCCTGGTCGGTGGCCACTGCATCGGTGTAGACCCCTACTACCTCACGTTCAAGGCGCAGGAGATCGGCTATCACCCGGAAGTCATTCTCGCCGGAAGACGCATCAACGATGCGATGGGTGAGCGCATCGTCGACCGAATCGTGAAACTGATGACCCGTGAGAAGATCCACGTCGTCGATTCGAACGTGTTGGTGTTGGGGCTCGCGTTCAAGGAGAACTGCCCCGACATCCGTAACACGCGGGTCATCGATGTCGTCCGTGCGTTCCAGGGCTACCACGCCAACGTCGATGTGTACGATCCGTGGGTCGATGCCGGTGAAGCCAAGCACGAGTATGGCATCGTCCTGACCGAGCGCCTCGAGAGCGGCCGCTACGACGCAGTGGTGCTGGCGGTCGCACATGAGCAATTCAAGC
>QJXZ01000001.1 GCA_003248125.1 Gammaproteobacteria bacterium
CGGACCCATCGGGAGCGCGACGTTGGGTTTGACGGGCGGACTGATCTCGGGCATCGCTGGCATTGGTGGCGGCAACGTGGTCGTGCCTACGCTCGTTTATCACAACGTCGCCGTGCACCGCGCTACCGCCACGGCGAGTACGCTTGGTTTGCCGATCGCGCTGGCCGGTACGACTGGCTATGTCCATCGTGGTTGGTACGAGACTGCGCTCGCGGACGGTTTCCTCGGCTTCGTCTACTTACCGGCGCTCGCCGCAATCGTGCTGGCAACCATCATCGCTGCGCCAATCGGCGTCCGAGTCGCGCACCGCACTGCGCCGCTACCGCTGCGCCGTACATTCGGCATTCTGCTCCTGTTCGTCTGTGTGCGGATGTTCTGGACGGCGTGGGCGCCTTGACCGGCGCTGATACATCCCCGATGAGCAATCACACGGTGTTCGTTTCAGTCACACCAGCCGTGGCGCCCAATGGTCGAATTTGGATGGCATCGGTCCGATGCTCGGCGAGCACGTCGGAAATCACCACCACCTTCGAATCTGCAGCAAGGCCCATTCGTTCAATCAGCACGCGGAAGGCCACGCCGAGGGTCTTCTCCGGATCCTTGGAAAACGGCGTACGGAAGCTGATGACCGAACGATTCAAAACCAACCGGCGACGCGTCTGACTGCTGTTCGTGAATGCGAACACCGGCACCGTACGTGGTCGGCAATTCGTGACGAGATCGGCCATTACACCGCGGCGAGTAATCACGACGATGCCGGACGCATTGAGCGCTTCGGCGAGCTGAGCAGCCGATTGTGCGAGATGCTGCTTGTCGCTCGTTGCGATCAAGCCGGCCTCGAAGCCCAAGCTTGGCAATCGTTCACAGGTGCGCGAAATCGCATCGAGCTGGGTGACACATCTTACCGGATGGCGACCCACACTGGTCTCGCCGGAGAGCATGATGGCATCCACACCCTCGTAGATGGCATTGGCCACGTCGGTGACTTCGGCGCGAGTTGGAATTGGGTTGGTGATCATCGATTCCAGCAAGTGGGTGGCGACAATCGAACGTCGGCCACGAATGGCGCACGTGCGCACGATACGCCGTTGGATGTTCGGCAGCTCCGCAATGTTCGTTTCGATGCCCAGATCGCCGCGCGCCACCATGATGCCATCGGCAACCTCCGCGATGGCGTCCATGTTGGCGACCCCTTCACGATCTTCGATCTTGGCGATAATGCCTACCTTGTCGGCCTTCGGTCCCAACAAGTCGCGTAATGCACGAACGTCATCGGGGGTGCGCACGAACGACAGCGCAATGAAGTCGATGTCGTGCGCAACACCGAATTGAATGTCGCGCGCGTCCTTTTCGGTGATCGCTGGTAGGTTGACACGAACGCCAGGAAGATTGACGTGCTTTTTGCTGCCCAAGACGCCACCGTCGACGACCCTACATGTCAGGTGAGGCCCGTCCATTTCCAACACTTCGAAATTGATGAGGCCGTTGTCCACGCTGATACGGTCGCCGACATCGACCGAAGTGACGAGATCTTGGTAGTTGACGTGAATCGACGTCGTCTCGACATCCACTTCGTCGCGCACGCTCAGCGTCACGACGTCGCCCGTTTCAAGCTCCAGCGGCTGAGCGACATCGCCCGTTCGTATCTCTGGGCCTTGGGTGTCGAGCAGCACCGCTACTGGAAAAGCAACTTTGCGATTGAGCGTGCGAATCCAGCGGATGATCTCGGCCGCCGCCTCGTGCGTCGAGTGCGACATGTTGATGCGTGCCACGTTCATGCCCGCTGCTTGCAGTCGCTCCAGCATTTCGTAGCTGGTCGTTGCGGGGCCGATGGTGCAGATGATCTTGGTACGCCGGAATTCCATATCTCGAGCCGCGCGAAAAGCGCGCAGGTTAGTCCGATTTCCAGAACCCATAAAGAACTTCCGATGCCTGGGCTGCCCTTACCTTCCGTACCCGCCAATGCATCGGCAAGTAACGACGGTAGTTGGGGTGAGCGAACCGATCGTCGACCAGGCAAACCACGCCGCGATCGGTCGGTGTACGAATGATGCGCCCGGCCGCCTGAACGACACGTCCAAGCGCTGGTTGTTCGTAGGCCGCCATGCGGCCGTAGTCACCGATGCTTCGCACCATGGCATCGCGCTCCGTCGTCGGCGGCGGCAGCGACAGGCCGACGACCACCATGCCCAGTAGTCGATCACCCGGCAAATCGACCGACTCTGCGAAGATGCCACCGAGCACGATGAAACCGACCACGGGTTCCGCGTCGAAACGCGCGAGAAACGCCCTGCGCGCGGCGTCGTCCATCGCACGATCTTGCACGATACAGTCGTGTTGTGGATGACGTGCGCGAAACTGAAGCGCTACCTGTTCGAGGTAGTCGAAGGACGGTAGCGCAACCAGATAGTTGCCCGCCCGGGATGATGCCACCGTTGCCACGAGGTCGACGAGCCGCTCGAGCGATGAAGGGCGGTCGCGCAGACGAACGGAAATGTCCGCCACGTGCAGTACTGCGAGCCGGGCCGGGTCGAACGGGCTTGGCAATCGCATTGCGAGCGACTCCCGTACGCCATGCAGGCGATGGAACAACTCGGGCGGCGTGAGAGTGGCAGAGAACCGCACGTGGCTGCGCGATTCCGCAAGCGTGGCTGCGATGTGTGCACTGGCATCGAGACAGCGAATGTCGAGCTGCCAGCCGCTCCGGCCGCCGCGCAGAAAGATCGCGAAGCGCTCACGGTCGAACCAGACTTCGGTACGCGCGAAGCGGGCCAAGTCGAAGGCGAGCCTCTGGCACGCGGCAGATGTGAGTGATGCCGCGTTGCGAGCAATTGCCTCCTGGGCACGGAGCGCAGCATCGAGCAGCGATCGTGGCCATTCGATGGAGAGCTCGTAGTCGTCCGCCGCGGCACCGTTCGCGCGCACAGCTTCGCGTTTCATCCGCATCGCGGCTCGGTCGAAACGCTCGATCGCACTGCGCGCATCGCCCGGACCCATCTCACCGAGCGCATCGCGAATCGTGCTGCGCGACAGCACGGTCGACAACGACTCACGAACTCGGTCGCTCAGCTGGTGCGACTCATCGATCAGCAGTTGAATGTCGTCGTTGCTGATGCCCCTCAGTCGCTTGAGGCGCACCACCGGGTCGAAGACGTAGTTGTAATCGCAGACGACTACATCGCAGTGCACGGCGGCGTCGAGCGTCAGCTCGAATGGACAAACGTGATGCGCTCGTGCCACATCCTCGACCTCCGCCCGCTCGATGCTGCCCGCGCGCAGCAACTCCACGACCGCATTCGTCGCCCGGTCATGGTAGCCGCGGGCGAACTGGCACAGATCGGGATCGCAGGTTGGCTCTTGCTGGAAGCAGATCTTGTGTTTTGCGGTGATGGATATCGATCGCAACTGATGCGGGTCGAGCCCCAGATGACGCAGGAAGTCGCCTGCGGTGCGCGCACCCGTTCCGCGCGAAGTCAAGAATACGGTACGGTCGTGATGGCCATCGCCCATTGCGCGTAAACTCGGATAGAGGGCGGCCGCTGTCTTGCCAGATCCCGTTGGTGCTTCGGCAAGCAGCGCAGTGCCGTCACGTGCTGCGCGATAGACAGCGCGAGCCAGGCGACGTTGCGAGTCGCGAAACATCGCGAACGGGAATGCCAAACCGCGCAGCGCTCGATTGCGTCGGCGCCGATGTCGCTCGATGCGTGCAATGGCAAGCACGTATGTACGCAGGCATTGCTCGAGCCGATCGAGGAGAGCTTGCCGCTCGACGACGACTTCGTACGGCACCACGTGCCGTGTGTCGGGATGGCAGTAAAGCAGTCGGAGAAGCCAGCGCTCTGCGAGTTCGCCGCCCGCGATCAGGATGGCGGCGTACAACTCGAGCTGCGTCATGTGAACACGGCCGCAATGTGCGAACAATTCGCCGGGATTGGTGCGCGTCGTCTTGTACTCCTCGAGCAAGGGTACGGCCAAGGCGAGGTTACAGCCGTCGATGCGCCCGGCGACGGAGACCTGCCGACGGCCGACACGGCGCGTGGCGGCAACAGCGAGCTCACGCTGGTAGTCGTTGTTGCCCGCGTGTGCGCTCTGATGGTGCCGCTGTGTGGCTATACCCTCCTGCGCCAGCGTTGCGTTGTCGTAACGAAAGTGGATGTCGCTCGGCGGACAGCAGAACTCTGCGAGCATCCGTGCGGAAACCTTCACCACGACACCCGTAACACACGTGCCGGCAGTTGGTGGCGGCGAAAGAACTCGAACCACGCGCGTTGCTCCATGCGCAGTTGATCGCCGGGACCTTTGACTTCGATAAGCTCGTAGCCACCGCGCCGCAGCAGTATCAGGTCGGGAAATCCAGTTCGACTCTGACCGAGATCGTTCAACATGTGATCGAACACGAGGCACCAGTGCGAAGCCGGCACCTCGCGCAAGAGACGCTCGAGAAATGGTTCGTCGAATGCGGCCCAGGCGACGAGGGCGTTGCTTACGCCGTATCGATTCCGCCACGTCCACGACACTTGACGACGTAGACCCGCCTGGTCCGTCAGCATCGCGAGGCGAGACTGTATCGCGTTGCACCTGACACCGCGGAAATCCGGCCAGTACAGGTCGAGGGGTCGGTCCTGATAAGGATTCACGAAGGCACCCGGCACGGACGCAAACACGACGTCCCAAAAGGCGAGGCCCAACACGCCCAGCGACAGACGATTCTCCAAATGACGGCCGATGGTTTCGTGGTCGATAAGCGCGGCGAGTGTCGCGGCTTCCACGTTTTCGCACGGCGCCGCAGCCAACACCAATCGGTCCTCGGCGAGTGCCGGCCGCCGCCGGCCGAAGCCGTCGGCGAACAATCGCTCGGTCGCGACCTGGGGCGCCGCTAAAATCTGATCCAATCCTCGGCGTGCCCCATCTGCATCGCCGAGCCGCGTGAGAATGCGAATCACGCGCTCGCGCGCCGGTGCCCGCGCCGCGCGGCGATAGGCAGTGAGTGCAGTATCGAAGTCACGGACGCGCTCAGCTTGTCGACCGAGCCGATTGAGTAGGCGCACGCGACGCCGTTCCAGGATGCGCTTAGTGTTGGGCGCCCAGAGTGCTTCGATGACGTACTGCGCCAAGGTTACATCCCAACGCGCGGCCAATTCATGCAGCCATGTACCAAAGCTGCGGAATGCGGCAAACCGCGCAAAGTCTTCGTAGGTATCGAATTGACGTCGAGCGGGATCGAGCCGATAGGGCTCGAATCGCAACACGCCGAGATCCTCGAGTACGAACGTGCTGAGATCGCGTTCGGGGCCACCGAAATAGAGGAGCTGCAAGCGGTCGAGCGCGGCAGGCGACACGATGGTGATGAAGGGATGGGCGTCCGCCACGCGAGCGAGCACGAGCTGCTCGGGATACATCGCACAGATGGCATCGACGAGCCCGCGTTTGCGTCGTTCGGTAATGCGTGGAAACAGACCCCGCAGCTCGGATACGGTCAGTCGCGCCAAGATTGTATCGGCCGGACACCCGTCATTCACGCGCACGAGCCTCGCGCCTTCGAGCTCGGTAACGGCAGCACCCACGTCGCCAACCTCGGCGTAGTGCAACGAGTCGAGCCGGAAGGTGGGGCCGGTACGAGTCCAAAGCCGCGAAAACAGCCGTTGTGCGTTTGGGCTCACAGCGCGGACTGCGGCAATGACGGATTGCTCGGTGGCCGGTAGCAGATCGCTATACTGCCGCGTCACCCCAGCCAAGAGATCGAGCACGCGTTGCGCGTAATAATGCGGTGGCGGCGGGTGGTTGGGCTCGAGCAGCGACATGGCGGCCATCGATCGCGATCCGGCCATTATAGGAAGACATGTATGAATTTACAGTATGTCTGAGTCTACCCGCTCACCCTTCTGCATATGCACGAGCGTGACGCGCAAGGCGCTCGATACCTTGCTCGAAAATGGCGTGGATGGTGCCTACCGTGACGAACATCCGTGGTTTGCCGCGCGCGAACTGATGTTGGTCGAGCGCCAATCCGGTCGCCGCCTGGCACTGCTACTTGCGGTGGAAGACCGGGGCCAAGACATGGTCTTGAGCCACTGGGCCATGATCGAAAACATCGATGTGGAAACGCTCCATCGCGGTGCTTGGCTAACTCGCGTGAGCTTCGTGGGTCTGGCTCCGGTCAATCCGATCTGGCATGCCCTGGACAGCGTGATGTTGAAACCCGGTGACGATCAGTTGCGGCGCGAAGCGCTCGAGCCGATCAGACAACACCGACAGGTGCTCGACGCGCGGCACGCACACCCCTATGCGGTGTGTGAGACACCAGCGTTCATCTTGACGGAATGAAGCGTACGGTCAGGAGGCAGATTGCGGTTGCGGCGGGGGATGCGCGCTTTCGTCCTGAATGCGCAGCCACACTTCTTTACGGTGCACGGCAGCCCGCTTCGGCGCATCGATTCCCAGATGCACTTGGCTGCCGCGGATCTTGAGCACTTTCAGCTCGATCTCGTCGTCGATCATGATCGACTCGCCGGCACGCCGGGTGAGCACCAGCATCGCAAATCCCTCGTTCGATGTGTTTGGTTGTCCTTTCTCGCGGCACAAATCTAACCCGCCCGCGCGTTCTGTTTCTGTGACACCCATGTAGCTTTACGCAGGAAATCGTCGGCAGAAACACAGGCGTGCGTTACATCGCACGGGCAACCGCCCACGCTTTGTGATGAGTTTCTCAGTCCGTCTCGGTCCGTGTGCCGGTCTCCGTTTGGGAGCCGTCTTCGATCAACCCAGCATCAGGTTCGTCGAGCGAATCGACATCGTCGAACGCCTCCTCCGAAGCTGCGCTCATCTCCTTCGGAAATGTCTTGCGGACGGGGGCGCCGAGTTCGCGAAGGCGCTCGACTTGACGCACCAAGTTACCGCGACCGGTGGCCAGTTTGCGCATGGCGTCCTGATAGGTTTGTTCGGCGCTCCTCAGCGTGAGGCCCAACTTCGTCATGTCTTCCATCGCTTGGCGCAGCTTGTCATAGAGTGCCCCTGCTCGCCCAGCGATGTCCTGCGCATTGCGGCTCTGCTTTTCGTAGCGCCAGACGTTGTGAATGATCCGCAGTGTCATCATCAGCGTGGTCGGGCTGACAATGACGATGCGTTTGTCGAACGCTTCCGCGAACAAATTGGGATCCTGTTGCACAGCCAGCGTAAATGCCGACTCGATCGGCACGAACAACAGCACGAAATCCAGGGTGCGCAGCCCCTGCAGGCGATCGTAGTCCTGATCCGAGAGGCGCTTCACTTGGGCACGCAGGTCGAGGACATGTTGTCGCAACAGCCGCTCGCGCTCGGCGTCGTCTTCGGTGGCCAGCGCGCGCTCGTAGGCAGACAGCGACACCTTGGCGTCCACCACGATGTCTTTGTCGTCCGGCAAGTGAATGATCACGTCCGGACGCTTCGGGTCGCCGGACTCGGCGCGCAACATCGGCTGAACGCTGTATTCGTGGTCACGGCGTAATCCAGAGGAGTCGAGCACACGCTCGAGCACCAGCTCGCCCCAATTGCCTTGCACCTTCTTGTCGCCTTTGAGCGCACGCGCCAGATTCTCGGCTTCGTGATTGATCCGTTCGCTCGCCCGCTGCAGATTGCGAACCTCTGTGAGCAGCGATGCGCGGTCTTTGGACTCGGTTACGTAGACCTGCTCCACTCTCGACTTGAATTCGGAGAGTTGTTCTCGAAACGGAGTGAGTAGGTTGTCGAGCTGCGTGCGATTGTTGCGGGCAAACGATTGGCCCTGCTCCTCGAAGATGCGTTGCGACAGCACCTGGAATTCGGTTTTCAAAGCGTCGCTGGTTTCCTTGAACAAGGCTTCCTTCTCGGCGAACGCACGCGAAGCCTCTGTCAACCTGGTATCGAGCTCGGTAGCGCGCCGAACTGCGTCGGCCTCGCGTGCACGCAACACGGACAGACCTTCGTCGAGCTCCGCGAGGCGGGTGCCAAGCTGGGCGCCTTGCGCCCGGAGGCCCGCGACTTCTTCGGCAAGCGCACGGTTCTCGCGCAGCGCCGTGTCGCGCGCTTCGACGGCTTGCTTGTGGATAGATTCCGCCTTCACCGATTCGCGTATTCGGGCATCGAGCCGCTCTTGCAGGAGCTGTTGCTCCGCGCGGGCACGCTCTGCCTGCCGTTGCACGCCGTCATCGAACGCGCGTCGACTGACGGCTCGAAGCGAAATCGCGACCACGACCAGCGCGGTCATCAAGCCTGAAACCACGCCTATGGCGATCCACCAGACTTCAGTCATGACTGCGTACGGCGCGGCGCTTACGAGTTCGGTGCATGCGTGGCGTTTTCCCGGACACCTCAATAGTATGCGGGAACTCGAGCATGGTTGCGCAGTGCGATGACGACAAAGAAGAAAGTAGCGATTCAGATTCCCGCACATGCCAAGCGCGGCGATGTTGCCGAGCGCTATGCCCTCGAGCTCGAGGCATTGGCGCCGATTGCCGATGTATTCGAAGTGCAGTCCAGCTCCGTCGCCGAATTCCTGGCGGGCGCGCACGACGCTGACGCGATCGTCACGTCATGGGGCATCAGGATCGATCAACAGATCATTGCCGGACTTTCGCGATGTGTCGTTATCGGCGTCGGTAGCGTGGGTGTGGACATGGTCGACGTGGAGGCCGCGACCGATGCCGGAATCGTCGTCACCAATGTCCCGGACGTGTTCATCGAGGAGGTGGCCGATCACGCCATGATGCTGCTGCTCGCGGCGACGCGGCGCACCAAGCTCATGGACTCGCTGGTCAACTCGGACAACTGGTTCAAGGGCCGTGCCGTGCTGTCGGCGGTGCCGCGCCTCTATGGCACCACATTGGGATTGATTGCGTTCGGCAACGTCGCGCGTGCCGTCGCCAGGCGGGCGAAGCCGTTCGGCATGCACGTCATCGCGCATGACCCCTACGTGAGCGAGCTCACGCTGACGGCCGAGGGCGTCGAACCGGTGTCCCTGCCGGAATTGCTCGAGCGCGCCGACTATGTCTCCATGCATGCGCCGCTCAACGACGAAACGCGCCACATGCTGTCTACGGCCGAGTTCCGTGCGATGAAGCCGTCGGCGGTTGTCGTCAACACCGGCCGCGGTCCCACCATCGACGAAGGCGCGCTGATCGCCGCGCTGCAAAACGGCGAGATTGCCGCCGCCGGCCTCGATGTCTTGGAACAAGAACCACCGGCAGCCGACAATCCGCTGCTCACCATGGACAACGTGATCGTGACGCCGCACGTTGCCTCGGCGACCACGCGCATGCGGCCCGAAACGCGCCGCCGGGTTGGCCGCGAGGTGGCATTGGTACTGCGCGGTAAATGGCCGATGAGCTGTGTGAATCCGACGGTGCTGCCGCGCACGACGCTCGAACGGTGGCAGCCTTATCCCATGGTGCGCGGGCCGAATCGCTAGGCGCTCGTTGTGAATCCACCGGTTGAGTTTGCCGGCCCATGATGGCAATCCAGCTGCATGCGCAAAATCATCTGAACTGCTGAAGGCCACAAGGAAATGGAACAGGCGATCTTCGACAAGTTGCGCCCGCACGAAAACGTCATCGCAGATTATCGCCGATGGAAGCAGTTCGAACCCCGAGCGGGCGACATCTTCGTCTGTACGCCGGGCAAATGTGGCACGACTTGGATGCAAACCATCTGCTGCAACCTCGTCCGTCCGGATGGTGCCTTCGAAGCGTCCGTAATGGAGATCTCTCCCTGGATAGAGGCGATTTTTCGACCTGAAGACGAAATGCACGCCGCGATCAACCGGATGGTGAAGCGCCGAGTCCTGAAGTCGCATTCGCCTGCGACCAGCGTGCCCTGGTTCGATCACTCGAAATACATATTCGTGGGCAGGGATGGGCGTGATGCCTTCATGTCCTGGCTGAACCACAATGAGCGGATGAAGATCATCGATGCCGTAAATCGACAGGCGCAGCAACGCAATCTGCCGCCGATGCCGAAGTACAACGGCGATCCGCACGCGTTCTTCGAAGCTTGGCTACAAAACACCGATGGTTACTTCGGAATGATCGCCAGCTATTGGGAACAGCGACATCGAGACAATCTTCTGCTTGTGCACTATGCGGACCTGAAGGCGAATCTCGAAGGGGAGATCCGCCGCATCGCCGAATTTCTGAAGATCACGCTGACGGACGATCAGCTGCGACAAGTCGTCACGCGTTGTACGTTCGAATACATGCGCGAGCATCCCGAGATGATGGGAGAGTTCGACGGCTTTGAGGGCGGTCTCAAGGGCTTCATCTTCAAGGGCACGAATGGGCGCTGGAAGGACGTGCTCACCGAAGATGAACTCGCTACGTATGAGACCCGGCTCTGTGAACTCGTACCGCCGGATGCTGCCGCTTGGAGCAAAGATGGCAGGAAGGCGCTGACCTGACAGAGACGAGTCTGGACGGTGTCGCATCTTGCCGTCGTCTCAGCCACGTCGACTTGGCAGAACGTCCCCAACGCGGGCCAAACACAGGCGGCCTTTTGGTGCCCAGGGTGGGCTTTCCCACGAACGTGGTCACGGGCCGCGTGCCGTAACCGCTTGGTTTACCGGCAGTTTTGCGGGGCGTCGTACAGTAAAACGATTCAGGCCCGGCAGAGCGAAATCTTTCACGACCGACTGTTTGCGGCTTGCGGAGCAATCAGAAATTAGCGCGATTCGTTGATACGAAAGAACCTCACTCCATCGCCTTGAGGGGTCCTGCGGCGCGTATCAATGTTCAGTCACCGAACATATTTTGGAATAGCGGAAAATCCCAGGAGGCTTCCCACGCTCCCTCGTCGAAAGTGCCATCGGTTGAGAGATAAACCCCCAGAAGCCCGCTGTCCGGTTCTGCCCAGAAGCCGCACGAACCAAGACCCGTGTGATAGAAGCTGCCCACCGGTTGAAGCGAACCAACCCACGGCACCCGTTCAATCGCTTGTACCATGAAGCGTACGCCCAAGAACCTTCACTCAGCCACGCACCAGGCAGTTGTACGCCGATCCCCGGAATCTGGTTTTCCATCGTCAGACGGACAACGGAACGAGGAGAAACGACCTAGCTGAGACCTTCGACGCGTTCGAAGATCCGAGATAGCCTTTGCCCCAAGCATCGCATTGGAGGAGAGAATCATGGATCTCATGTCGACGGCTCAGCTGCTGGGCAACTTCGGGGAGTTCTTCGGTGCAATCGCTGTGGTGGTAACCCTGGCCTACCTCGCAGTACAGATCCGTCAGAACAAAGATGCCAGCCTCGCTTCGACTCATCGCAACGTTAGCCTCGGGCTAGTCGAGGTGGTCGACGCGTTGAAGGATCCGGCCTTGCGAGGCATCACGCTCAAGATTATGGACTCAGGTTTTCAGAGCCTCGAACGCGACGAACAGGCACGCATGTCAGTGTGGCTCTGTACGTTCATGTGGGTGCTTGAAGATGCCTATTTCCAGTGGCGCGCGGGCAATTTCCCCGACCGCGCGTGGCGGCCCCGCGAGAATCACATGTTGGACATCTTAACGATGCGCGAGGTTGATTCCTGGCTTGAGGTCCGAAAGGCATGGTTCGACCCAGGGTTCATAACGTATGTGCGAGAGCGCATGGCCGAGTATCGGCCAACAGCCCTCATGACGCACTATGAACCGGGAACCGCACGTTGATTCATTGAACCTGCCTGCATCATGGCCGACACCCGACCTCCCCTTCGGCACCATCGGCGGTTCGCTTGGGCGCTGGGGAGCGATTCCCGGTAACACCTCGCCGCAGCGAACGCGTACGACGACAACCACCGCCGCTGCTCCTATGATTTCCCCAACTGCGCCTATCGCATCCCAGTTCATCGCATCCCCTCCGGTATGGTTGGGCAAAGCGTAGAACCGAACGCGACACCAGGGAATGGTCAGGCCGCCTTTGCCAGCAAGCCATCTATGTAACGTAGCGCGTCCGGATGCGCTTGGCTCGCGTCCCTCAGGTATTGGTAGTACATGCCGGCTAGTCCTGACCGACGGTAGCGATTAATGACGGAGATTTCGAACTGCGTCCGCTCGATGCCGCGCAGATCGTCGATGTTCGCGATGATCTGTATCGTGTAGTTCCACCACGCAAGTTGGTACTGGAAGGCGAGGCTCGCTTCCTCCCTCGTGAGTCCTGCCCGTTCGATCAGCATGGCAACAAACGGGCTTGGGGCGACGCCCAGCGCTGCATTGCCCTTCGCCATAGCTCGGCTGATCCGCTCATCGGTTCCAAGCGCCACGAGCTCGCGGGCTCCCTCGACGCGGCCTTGACTCAGCGCGCGCTGCCCCTCGCGCCTCGCATGTCGTACTTGCACCGCCAGGTAGGCAAGTGTCACGAACACCGCAACCGCGCCCATAGTCTCCCCAATCGCTCCCAATGCTTCCCAATTCATCGCATGCCCTCCGGTGTGGATGGACGAAGCGTAGAACCGAATGCGACATCAGGGAACGGTCAGCAGGAGCGTGCTTAGAAGTGACATGGCCGGTATTGACCGGAAGCGGACTATCCAGAGCGCTTGGACAGATGTCTGCTTTCGACCC